>NZ_JBIWNS010000009.1:0-264142 GCF_044767325.1 Herbaspirillum sp. NPDC101397 | reverse complement strand
AATGCCGCACAGGCCGAAGCCGCCGACGGCAATCGTCTGGCCGTCCTTGACGATGCCGGATAACGCGCTGGACGCGTCGGGATAGACTTTATTCATGCTGTCGCCTCTCTTTTCTATTATTTCCAGTTGCTGATGTTGCTGAGGTTGCTGCTGTTGCTGCTGTTGCCGAAACTTGCCGGCCCATTCTAATCCATCTGCATGACAGGAGCTTGACGCCCCATCCGATCAAACAGGCATGGCCTTGTTGTCGTTGAGGTCGAGCCAGCCTTTGATGATGCGATAGGCTTTCCAGATCCATGCCAGCGACCAGATCAGCACCGCCAGCGGAATGCCAATCAGGGTGATCCACGCCAGGCCGCCTGCAAACATCCAGAACAGATACCACCAGAACGAGCGGATCTGCCAGCGGTGGTGGCTATAGACGAAGGTATCGGCGGCGTCGCCGCGCTTGATGTAGTTGACGATCAGCGGCAGCCACGACAGCATGCCCAGCGACAAGACCAGACTCAGCCCGTGGAAGATGTACAGCCACCACGCCAGGTCCTTGGCCGATTGCAGCCTGGCGTCGAACACCAGTTCCTGATTTCCCTGACTTGTCGTGTCCATGCGTTTCTCCCGGGTTGTTTGCAGATGCGTGTGATTACGCCAGTATGTTCAAGATGCCGTCGAGTCCCACAAAGTTCAATGCCACGCTTGCCTGAGCGCGCACGACTGGTTTGGCGCGGAACGCCACCGAAAGTCCGCTCACGCCCATCATCTTCAGATCATTGGCGCCGTCACCCATGACGATGGCTTGTGACGTCGGCACACCCAGTTCGGCGCAAACGCGCTCCACGGTCAGGCGTTTTTCCTCGGCGTTGACGATGCCGCCGACGACTTTGCCGGTCAGCTTGCCGTCGACGATTTCCAGTTCGTTGGAATGCGTGTAGTCGAGATTGAGGCGACTCTTCATGCGGTCGGTGAAGAAAGTGAAACCACCCGACACCAGCAAGGTCTTGAGACCGGCGGCCTGGATCGCCTGCAGCATCTTCTCCGCGCCCAGGGACAATTGCAGGCGTTCGTCGTAGACGCGCTGCAAGGCGCCGGCATCGAGTCCCTTGAGCAAGGCAACGCGACGCGTCAGGCTCTCGTTGAATTCGATTTCACCGCGCATGGCGGCTTCGGTGATTTCGGACACTTGCGGCTTCAGACCTTGCATGTCGGCGATCTCGTCGATGCATTCAATCGTGATCAGCGTCGAATCCATGTCCATCGCCACCAGCTTGAAATCCTTGAGCGTGCGGCCCGCTTCGACAAAAGCGTAATCGACTTGTTGCGCCAGGCAGGCGGCGTCGATTTGCGCCTTGAGCGCGGCGCTGTGGGCAATACCCTCGCAACGCCAGGCATGCGCGTTGATATCCACCACGCGCTGCGGCTGCGTGAGTCCAACGATGGCCTCGATGTCGGCGCGATTGGTGTTCAGTCCCTGCAAGATCAGATTCATGGTGCGTCTTCTTTGTATTTAAAATTTTTCAGCCGACCAGCGAGCGCATGGTCGCCTTGATTTGCATCACGCGCGCGTTGAGATCGGGCATGTTGGCGGTGATGCGCAACTTGTCCTGGCCGTTGAGCTTGATGTGGCGATTCTTCTGGATCAGCTCGATGATGCGCATGGCGTCGACCGGCGGATTCGGCACGAACTGCAGCAACGCCGATTCCGCGTGCGCGTCGATCTTGATGATGCCGAGCGGCTTGGCAGCGATGCGCAGGCGATGCGTCTCGACCAGCGCCTTGGCGACTTCAGGCAGCTTGCCGAAGCGATCGATCAGCTCTTCCTGCAAGGCGTCGATGGTTTCCTGCGAAGTACAGTTGGCGAAACGTTTGTACAGCGACAGGCGCTCGTGGACGTCGCCGCAATAATCGTTTGGCAGCAAGGCCGGCACATGCAGGTTGATCTCGGTGGTGCTGGCCAGCGGCGCCGCCAGATCCGGCTCGCGACCGTCCTTGAGTGCACGCACGGCTTCGCTGAGCATGTCGGAATACATCTGAAAACCGATCTCGTGCATCTCCCCCGACTGGCTGTCGCCGAGCACTTCGCCGGCGCCGCGGATTTCGAGGTCGTGCATGGCGAGGTAGAAGCCGCTGCCGAGTTCTTCCATCTGCTGGATCGCTTCGAGACGGCGTTGCGCCTGCTTGGTCAATCCCTTGACGTCGTTCACCAGAAGATAAGCATAGGCCTGGTGATGCGAACGGCCGACGCGGCCGCGCAACTGGTGCAACTGCGCCAGGCCGAACTTGTCGGCGCGATGCATGATGATGGTGTTGGCGGTCGGCACGTCGATGCCGGTCTCGATGATGGTGGTGCACAGCAGGATGTTGGAACGCTGCGCGACGAAATCGCGCATGACCTTTTCCAGGTCGCGCTCATGCATCTGGCCGTGTGCGATGACCACGCGTGCTTCCGGCAACAGCGCTTCGAGCATGGCCTTGCGGTTTTCAATCGTATCGACTTCGTTGTGCAGGAAGTAGACCTGGCCGCCGCGCTTCAATTCGCGCAGGCAGGCCTCGCGGATGGTCGACTCCCCTTCCGCGCGCACGAAGGTCTTGATCGCCAGTCGTTTTTGCGGCGCGGTGGCGATGATGGAGAAGTCGCGCAAGCCTTCGAGCGCCATGCCCAGCGTGCGCGGGATCGGCGTGGCGGTCAGCGTGAGCACGTCGACCTCGGCGCGCAGCGACTTGAGCGCTTCCTTCTGGCGTACGCCGAAGCGGTGTTCTTCGTCGATGATGACCAAGCCCAGGCGCGAGAATTTGACGTCGTCGGACAGCAGCTTGTGCGTGCCGATGATGATGTCGAGCGTGCCGTCGGCCATGCCCTTGATGGCCTGCGTGATTTCTTTTCCGGTACGGAATCGCGACAGCTCGGCGATGCGCACCGGCCAGTTGGCGAAGCGGTCGGCAAAGGTCTGCGCATGCTGCTCGGCCAGCAAAGTGGTCGGCGCCAGGATGGCGACCTGCTTGCCGCCCATGACGGCCACGAAGGCGGCGCGCAGGGCCACCTCGGTCTTGCCGAAACCGACGTCGCCGCAGATCAGCCGATCCATCGGCTTGCCGCTGGTCATGTCGCCGATGACAGCGTTGATGGCGGCAGCCTGGTCGGGCGTCTCTTCAAAGCCGAAACTCTCGGCGAAGGTTTCGTAATCGCGTGCGGAATACTGGAAGGCGTGGCCCTGGCGCAGCGCGCGGCGCGCATACAGGTTGAGCAGCTCGGCGGCGGTGTCGCGGATCTGTTGCGCCGCCTTGCGCTTGGCTTTTTCCCATTGGCCTGAACCGAGCGAATGCAACGGCGCGTCTTCCGGCGAAGCGCCCGAATAACGCGCGATCACGTGCAGCTGCGAAACCGGTACGTAGAGTTTGGTTTCCTTGGCGTATTCCAGATGCAGGAATTCAGTCTCGCCCTCGCCCAGATCCATACTGAGCAAACCCATGTAGCGGCCGATGCCGTGGTTGGCATGCACCACCGGATCGCCGATCTTGAGCTCGGACAAATCGCGCACCATGTGCTCGACCTGCGTGACGTTTTCCTGCTTCTTACGGCCGACGCGGCGGCCGGAACCGGCATACAGCTCGGTCTCGGTGATGAAGGCGACCTGTTCCTGCTCCAGCTCGAAGCCGGCATGCAGCGGCGCCACGCCCAGCATCAGCGGCTCGGTGTTGCCGATAAAGCTGTCGTAACCATCGCACAGCGCCGGATGCAGGTCGTATTCGGCGAAGTATTGCTGCAATGTTTCGCGGCGGCCGTTGGACTCGGCGCACAGCATGACGCGCTTGCCGGTCTTGAGCAGGTAGCCGCGCAGGTTGGTCAGCGGATCGTCGGTGCGGCGATTGACGGCGACGTTGGGAATCGGCGCAGACAAAGCCGATGGCGCGTCGTCGGTTTGCAATACCCAGCGGCCGTAAGGCTTGACCAGTGTGAAGAAATCCTCGTCGGTGAGGAACACCTGCTCCGGCACCAGCACCGGACGTTCGCGATCGGCCTTGAGGAAGTTGTGGCGCGAGCGCGTGTCGCTCCAGAAACGCTTGATGGCCTGATCGATGTCGCCGACCGTGGCGAACATACTGTCCTCGGGCAGATAGCGGAACAATGTCGCGGTCTCTTCAAAAAACAACGGCAGATAATATTCGATGCCGGCCGAGGCGATGCCGTTGCCGATGTCCTTGTAGATCGCAGATCGAGAAGGATCGCCTTCAAACACTTCGCGCCAGCGGCTGCGGAAAGCGGTGCGTGAAACTTCGTCCATCGGGAATTCGCGGCCCGGCAGCAGGCGCACTTCGCGCACCGGATACAGCGAACGCTGGGTGTCGGCGTCGAAGGTGCGGATGGTTTCGATGGTGTCGCCGAACAGATCGAGGCGATACGGCAGCGCCGAGCCCATTGGAAAAATATCGATCAGACCGCCGCGCACCGAATACTCGCCGGGCGACATGACTTGCGTGACGTGGGTGTAACCGGCCAGCGTCAATTGCGACTTCAGACGCGCCTCGTCGAGCTTCTCGCCCTGCTTGAAGAAGAAGGTGTAGGCGGCCAGGAAACCCGGCGGCGCCATGCGCAACAAAGCGGTGGTGGCCGGCACGATCAGCACGTCGCACTGGCCGCTCTGCACTTCATACAAGGTGGCCAGACGCTCCGAGACCAGATCCTGATGCGGCGAAAAGGCGTCGTAAGGCAGCGTTTCCCAGTCCGGCAGCAAATGGCAGCGCAGCTTGTCTTCGCCCTCAGCGCTGCGCTGAAACCACGGGATTTCCGCTAGCAGGCGCTGCGCATCGGTGGCGTTGGCGACGACCACGGTCAGCATGCGCTTGTTGGCTTTCAAGGCAAGCGCGGCTTGCGCCAGCAGATAGGCGTCGGCGGAACCATGCGGCGCCGGCGGAACAAAGCGCGCACCCGGCTTGGGAAGGGATTTTTTCAGGTCAAAAGACATTAGCTGGATCGGAAGGCGCCTGGGGCGCGCAAAATACTGCGAAAGAAGCCAAATTTGGCTTTAGAATTCAGCCTCACATTATAAACGAAGCCCTCTGCTGGCAAGGCTGCGCCCCAAGGCGCCGCACGCAGGCATTTTCTGCGCTCTTGCCGTCATGGCGCACCGGCATGACCGCTTCCGCATCGTCACCTCAGGCCCGCCATTTTGCGCTGATCCCCGCCGCCGGCATCGGCGCGCGCGTGGGCGGCGCCATTCCCAAGCAATACCTGCCGCTGGCCGGCAAACCGATGCTGCAATATGCGCTCGACACCTTCGCTTCCAGCGCGCTGATCGCCCACACTTTCCTCGTGGTCAGCGCCGACGACGGTTACATCGGCGACTTCCTGAAGACGCAGCCGCAACTGGCAGGCAAGCTGACAGTGCTGCGCAACGGCGGCGCGACGCGCCAGGATAGCGTGCTGAATGGTTTGCAAGCGATCAGCGCGAAGCTCGGCGCGGACGACTGGGTGCTGGTGCATGACGCCGCACGCCCAGGGCTGACCGCTGAATTACTGGAGCGTCTCATCGCCTCGCTGCATGACGATGAAGTTGGCGGCCTGCTGGCGCTGCCGGTGGTGGACACGCTCAAGCGCAGCGGCGGCACGCCGGAGCGGCGGGAGCGCGTGCAGGCCACCGTGCCGCGCGATGCGCTGTGGGCGGCGCAGACGCCACAGATGTTCCGCTACGGTTTGTTGATGCGGGCGCTGGAACAGGCGCATGCGCAAAATCGCGTCGGCGACATCACCGACGACGCCAGCGCCGTCGAGATGCTGGGCCTGCAGCCAAAGCTGGTCGAAGGCAGCCCGCGCAATTTTAAAGTCACGCTGGCGCACGATGTCGCGCTGGCTGAACTCTTCCTGAAGACATAAGGATATAAAGGATATACCGCATGACGTTTTCCCCTCCTCCATTCCGCATCGGCCAGGGCTACGATTGCCACGCTCTGGTGACAGGGCGCAAGCTGATCATCGGCGGCGTCGAGATCCCGCACAAGACCGGCCTGCTCGGACATTCTGACGCGGATGTGTTGCTGCACGCCATCACCGATGCGATTTTCGGCTCGGCGGGATTGGGCGACATCGGCCGCCATTTCCCCGATACCGATGTGCAGTTCAAGGGCGCCGACTCGCGCGTGCTGCTGCGTGAAGCGGTCAAGCGCCTGGCCGCCGCCGGTTATATGATCGGCAACATCGACGCCACCATCATCGCGCAAGCGCCCAAAATGGCGCCGCATATTCCATCCATGGTGGCCCATGTGGCCGCTGATCTTGGCATTGCACCGGAGCAAGTAAACATCAAGGCCAAGACCAACGAAAAGCTGGGCTACCTCGGTCGCGAAGAAGGCATCGCCGCCGAAGCGGTCGTTTTGGTATACAAAACGGCAGCAAATTAAATCATTCTCATAGAGTGAAAAACGCTTGCATTGGCGATTTAATCGGTATAATTAAACGGTCGTTAAGATTCGAGTTGGTAGTGCGGTATTAGTCTGTCATTCCTCTCTAGGTTTAAACGATAATAACGGGCAAAAAGCCCACACTAACTTATTTAGGAATTAACATGGCAACTGGTATCGTAAAGTGGTTCAATGACTCGAAGGGCTTCGGCTTCATTACTCCTGACGAAGGCGGCGAAGATTTGTTCGCTCACTTCTCGGCTATCCAATCGAACGGCTTCAAGTCCCTGAAAGAAAACCAACGCGTTTCTTTCGAAGTGACTACTGGTCCTAAGGGCAAGCAAGCTTCGAACATCGTCCCGCAATAATTGCGCAGATAAGCAAATCGATTCGTCGGTTTGCTTCGATGATGAAAAATCCCCGACTTGTCGGGGATTTTTTTCGTCCGGAGATTTGTGATGACACGTTGGTGAGTGCCCTGCTCCAATGCAAAACGCCCGGCATGACCGGGCGTTTTTGCGTGTAGAGCGATGCTGGAGAAACGGCGACCTCAGTGCAGATCGCCGCCTCGCCGCATCAGCGCCTCATCAGATTTCTTCGTACAGCGGCAATGTCAGGAATTCGGCAAACGTCTCCGACGTCGACATGTCTTCGAAGATCTTGGCGGCGCGGTCGTAGGTCGGACCGGTACCGGCCACTTCCTTGACCTTGGCCAGTTCTTCCGGAATCATCGCGCGCACCATGTCGGCAGTAACCTTGCGGCCGTCTTCCAGGTTGCCCTTGCTGCTGCGGATCCATTGCCAGACTTGTGCGCGGCTGATTTCCGCAGTTGCCGCATCTTCCATCAGGTTGTGGATAGGCACGCAACCGTTACCGGCCAGCCAGGCACCGAGGTAGTGGATGCCGACGTTGATGTTGTAGCGCAGGCCGGCTTCGGTGATCGGCGTTTCAGGCTGGAAGTTGAGCAGGTCGGCCGCCTTGACGTCGACGTCCGGACGTTGCTTCTCGAACTGATTCGGCTTGTCGCCCAACACCGCCACGAATTCCTTCATCGATGGTTCGACCAGACCTGGGTGAGCCACCCAGCCGCCGTCGTAGCCGTCGGTCGCATCGCGACGCTTGTCGTTGATGATGCCTTGCATGGCGATGGCGTTCTTTTCCGGATCGTTCTTGATCGGGATCAGTGCGCTCATGCCGCCGATGGCGGGCGCGCCGCGCTTGTGGCAGGTCTTCAGCAACAGCAACGCATACGAACGCATGAACGGCGCGGTCATCGTAACCTTGGCGCGGTCGGCCAGGCAGAAGTCCTTATCGTTCTTGAATTTCTTGATGCAGGAGAAGATGTAATCCCAGCGGCCGGCGTTCAGGCCCGAGCTGTGCTCGCGCAGTTCGTACAGGATTTCTTCCATTTCGAAGGCGGCGGTGATCGTTTCGATCAGCACGGTCGCCTTGATGGTGCCTTGCGGCAGGCCGATTTCGTTTTGCGCCATCACGAAGATGTCGTTCCACAGGCGCGCTTCCAGGTGCGATTCCATCTTCGGCAGGTAGAAGTAAGGACCGGCGCCGCGCGCCAGTTGCTCCTTGGCGTTATGGAACAGGAACAGCGAGAAGTCGAAGATGCCGCCGGAGATGCGCTTGCCGTCGATGGTGACGTGCTTCTCGTCCAGGTGCCAGCCGCGCGGGCGCACCACCAGCGTGGCGATCTTGTCGTTGAGCTTGTAGCTCTTGCCGTTCGATTCCAGCGAAATGGTGCGGCGGATGGCGTCGAACAGATTGATCTGGCCGCTGATCTGGTTGTCCCAGACCGGCGAGTTCGAATCTTCGAAGTCGGTCATGTAGCTGTCGGCGCCCGAGTTGAAGGCGTTGATGACCATCTTGCGCTCGACCGGACCGGTGATTTCGACGCGGCGGCATTTCAGTGCTTCAGGGATTGGAGCGATCTTCCAGTCGCCGCTGCGGATGTTCGCAGTCTCAGGCAGGAAGTCGGGACGCTCGCCGGCGTCCAGACGCTTTACACGCTCAACGCGCGCGGCCAGCAACTCTTGGCGACGCGACTCGAAGGCGCGGCTTAATTTGGCTACCAGCGCGAGCGCGTCAGGCGTCAGGATCTGTTCATAACCAGGCTTGATTTCACCAGAAATCTGCATCCCGGCCGGCAGTGTCAATTGCGTCATGCTGTGCTCCTAAGTAGATAAAAAATCGGATGACAATGTCTTGTCGAATTGTATTTTTGTGCACTTAGTATATTTAAACTAAATCCACATGAGTGAAACGTTTTATCACTTTATCTTTGCGTTTTAGTCACAAGTGACGAGATAATGGCTGTGCCGCTTTCCAGCCTTCGAGAGTACCGCCATGGATCAGTTCAAGCAAATCTCCACCTTCGTTGACGTCGCCGCCAAAGGCAGCCTGTCGGCCGCCGCCCGCGCCGAGGGCATCGCCCCCGCCATGATCGGGCGCCGGCTCGATGCCCTGGAGGAACGCCTGGGCGTCAAGCTGCTGCAGCGGACCACCCGCAAGATCGTGCTGACCAATGAAGGTGCGGCCTTCCTGGAAGACTGCCAGCGCATCCTGACCGACCTCGAAGACGCCGAATCCTCGGTCTCGGAACGCAGCGCGCGCGCCAGCGGCAACCTGCTGATCTCGGCTCCCGCCGGTTTCGGCCGCCAGCACGTGGCGCCGCTGGTGCCCTCCTTCCTGACCGAACATCGCGACGTCACGCTCACGCTCAACCTCAACGACCGCATCGTCGACCTGATCGGCGAAGGCGTCGACGTCGCCATCCGTATCGCCGCGCTGACCGATTCCAACCTGATCAGCGTCAAGCTGGCCGAGAACCACCGCGTGGTGGTGGCGGCGCCCTCTTATCTGCGCCGCCATGGCATTCCCGAGACGCCCGACGACCTGGCGCGCCACAACTGCCTGGCCATCAGCAGCGAAGGCAGCCAGCGCGGCTGGACGTTGAGACAGCACGGCAAGGTCAGCGTCTACAAGGTCGGCGGCAATATGGTCTGCAACGACGGCGAAGTGCTGCACAACTGGGCGCTCAACGGCAAGGGGCTGGCCTGGCGTTCCATGTGGGAAGTCGGCGCCGCGCTCGAATCGGGTGAACTGGTGACGGTGCTGGACAAGTTCGATGCACCGGCGCCGGCGATTTATGCGGTCTTTGCCCAACGCCGGCATCTGCCGCTGCGAATACGCGCCTTCGTGGATTTTTTGCGGCATACCTATGCCCAGCCGAATTACTGGCGGCATCCGGCCTGAGCAGTTCGACGAGATCGGGCGACGGCGATTACCACTTGCCGTAAGTCGCCACGATCCCCCGCAACAAAGCGTCGCGCTCTGCGCCGAGATGCGCGCCGCTGGCGTCGCCTGATGCGTCCTTGCCCACTGCCGTGTGCACCACCACCAGCCTGAGTTCAGGGTCGACGAAAACCGCCTGGCCGTACACCCCCAGCAGCGCAAAGCGACGCCGGCTGCCGGGCAGGATCCAGGTTTGCAGGCCGTAGCCGGAATACTTGCTGCCGTGATACGACATGGTCCCCGGCCGGAATGCCGCGGGCTGACGCTCAGGGTCGGTCATGTCGAGCAGATGTTCGCGCTGCACCACGGCGTTGCCGCGCACCTCGCCGTCGGCCGCCATCATCATCCCAAGTCGTGCGTAGTCGTACACAGTGGCGTTGAAGCCGCCTTGCGCCACTTCGACGCCGTCGCCGGGATTGAGCATCCAGGTGGCCTTGGCTTGGGCGCCGATCGGCTGCCAGATTTTTTCACCGATGTAGTCGCACAGAGTGCGCCCGGTGGCGGCGCGCAACACCAGCGCCAGCACGTTGGTCTGTGCGCCGGCATAGTTGAAACGCTCGCCTTCCGGATCGCTGCGCTCGATGACGCTGCGTACAGCTTCAAGCGTGCCTGACTTGCGCATGATGTCGTTGAAGGCGGCGCGGTCATCGTGCGCCGAATAGTCTTCGACATACCTGGCGCCGGAGGCCATGCGCAGCAGATTGACGATGCGCGTTTCGCCATAGAGAGAGCCGGCCAGTTGTGGGACATAGGTTTTCGCCGGATCTTCCAGCGAGCGGATGCTTCCGTCTTCCAGCGCCTTCATGACGCCCAGCGCGACGATGGTCTTGGCCATGGAATTGGACAACATGCGCATGTCGGGCGTGCGCGCGTAGTTGTAGCGCTCGGCCACGATGCGGCCGTCTTTCACCACCACGACGGCCGTGGCGCGCTGACGCGTCATGTAGTCGTCGAGCGTGAACGTGTCGCCGCGAAAGCGATAGATGAAGGCGGTCTCGGTAGCGTTCTTTTCCAGCGTCACCGGATCGCGCGACGACGCCAGCGTACAGGAGGGATTGAAGCTGTCCATCGCGCTGAAGGAGCCCACCAGGTAGTGCTGCTGATAGGCCTGGCGGAGATTGGAGGCGACCGGATAGCCGGAAGATTTTCCCAGCGCGTCCTCGTCAGGAGCCGCCGCGGCAGAGGCGACGACGCCGGCAAGCAGCGACGACGCGACCAGAAATCTGATGGTCGCGACCTTGCTCATGTGCTTTGCTTACAGCCCGGTGTGCGTTGCCACAAAGGCTTTGACCTTGGCGGCGTCGGCAGACATGACCTCGAAACGCTGCGGCAGCGCTTCGATGTTTTCGAAGCCCGCCGGACGGTCGGCATCGCGGCCCAGCGCTTCACGGATGGTCTCGTTGAACTTGGCCGGCAAAGCGGTTTCCAGCACGATCATGGTGACGCCTTCGGCGAGATTCTCACGCGCGACCTTGATGCCGTCGGCAGTATGGGTGTCGACCGTGATGCCGTAGCTCTTTTCGGCGAAGCGGATGGTTTCCAGGCGGTCGGCATGCGTCGACTTGCCCGAGGCGAAGCCGTAGCGGATCACGCTGGCGAACTCATCGCCGTCGCTGCCCGGTTTGCCGGTCAGGTCGAAGCCGCCTGCGGTCTCGACCTTGTGGAACAGGGCCTTGACGCGTGTGCTGTCGCGACCGAGCAAGTCGTAGATAAAGCGCTCGAAGTTGGACGCCTTGCTGATGTCCATGCTCGGGCTGCTGGTGTGGTAAGTCTCGGCCGACTTGCGCACGCGATAGACGCCGGTGCGGAAGAATTCGTCGAGCACATCGTTCTCGTTGGTGGCGACCACCAGCTTGTCGATCGGCAGGCCCATCATGCGCGCGATGTGGCCGGCGCAGATATTGCCGAAATTGCCCGACGGCACCGTGAACGAGACCTTCTGTTCATTGCTGGTCGTGGCCGAAAGATAGCCGCGGAAGTAATACACCACCTGTGCCACGACACGCGCCCAGTTGATCGAATTGACGGTGCCGATTTTTTGCGCGGCCTTGTAGTCGAGATCGTTGGAGATTGCCTTGACGATGTCCTGGCAATCGTCGAACACGCCTTCCACCGCGAGGTTGAAGATGTTCGGATCCTGCAGGCTGAACATCTGTGCGGTCTGGAACGCGCTCATCTTCTTGTGCGGCGACAGCATGAAGACACGGATGCCCTGTTTGCCGCGCATGGCGTATTCGGCAGCGCTGCCGGTGTCGCCGGAAGTCGCGCCGACGATGTTGAGTTCGGCGCCCTTCTTGGCCAGCGCATATTCGAACAGGTTGCCCAGCAACTGCATCGCCATGTCCTTGAAGGCCAGCGTCGGGCCATTCGACAGGCCTTGCAGTACCAGCTTCTTGCCATCCTTGTCTTCCAGCGTGCGCAGCGGCGTGATCTGCGCAGCATCTTCACCGGCACGCGTGTTGCGATACACGTCGGCGGTGTAGGTCTTGTGCGTCAGCGCCTTGAGGTCGGCGTCGGGAATGTCGCCGGCGAACTTCTTCAGCACTTGATAGGCCAGGTCCGCATAGGACAGCGTGCGCCATTGATCGAGCTCGGCGCCGGTGACTTGCGGATACTGCGCCGGCAAGTACAGGCCGCCGTCCGGCGCCAGGCCGCCCAGCAGGATTTCGGAAAAGGAAGGTGTGGCAGAGTGACCGCGAGTGGAGACGTATTGCATGGCGTAAGTAAGAGTGGAAGTGGTCTTGCAACATGTTGCACGGAGACCGCCATTATAGCTGGCTCGCGTACCGAGTCCGCGTTTTTGCCTTGCTAAAGCATCACGTGCGGCTGCGACGCCAGCAAGGTACGGATCAGCTCCGCCTGGCGCTTGGCGCCGGTCTTGGCGAACAGGCTGGCCAGATGGGTACGCACGGTATTGCGGCTGATGTCGTTTTTGAGCGCATACGACTCGATGGTGTCGTTCTCGAGCAGCGCTTCGGCCAGGCGTGTCTCGGCCGGCGTCAGGCGATAAATGACCTGCAATTGCGCCGATCGCGAGACGCGCTGGCGCGTCATGTCCTGCAGGATCAGCAGGGCAAACGGACCGCCGCACAAGGGATCGAGCGCAGCAGGAATCGTCGCCGGAATCACCGACACCAGCAGCGGCGTCGATTGCTTGCGGCGCGCGATGGCGAACCATTGTCCCTGCCGCGGCTCCGTCGTGGTCGCCATGCGCAGCGCGTGCTGCAGCCGTTCGGCGTCGGCCGGCTCGGACACAACCAGCTTGTCATTGCGCACGGACAAGCCGTCGGCGGCGGCCAGGATGGTGGTCGCCTGCGGATTGAGCGAGACGATGCGGCCAGCGGCGTTGATCCATAAGGTACCGTAAGGCAGATGCGCCACCACCGATTCGCTGGCCGTCTGCTGGCGCTCCAGCGTCTGCATGCGTGCGCGCAGCGTGGCCGAACGGATCAGGTGTGGCGACAGGCTGCGCAGGAAGGCGTATTCGGTTTCGGCGTATTCATCCGCGCCCAGCGGACGCAGGAAAGCGATCGCCTCGGATTGCGTGGTGCGCTCGCCGATACGCCCGACCACCATGTGGCGGCCGCCATACTTGAACAGGAAGTCATTGTAGATTTCGCTCTTGCGCACGAATCGCTCGTCGAAACGCTGATGGTCGGCGCGCCACTCGCCGACCCGCCCGGTGGCAAGCCAGCCGAGGCGGTCGTCGACCTGGCTGTAGTATTCCTTGTATTCGAGATCGCCGGCTTGATAGTCGCTGTTGCTCACGCAGGACGCGATCACTTCGCGGCTTTCCACATCCATGTGGACGTAGTGACCGGCGATGGCGCCCACCTCGCGGCAGATCATTTCCATGGCCGGCGCGATCCGGCTCAGATCCTGGACGGAGTCGTAAATCAACTCCACCAGCTGGCCGAAGCGCTGTTCCGCATTCCCCGTTGACATATAGAAACCCCTGAATCGCGTTGTTTGACGTTTTTTGTCGCGACTTCTATCCCTGTGGCCGAGCATAGAACATTTCGCCATCTCATTCAAACGAATGAGGCTTTTTTCGACGGCCGTCTTTACAATAAATGCAACAAAAAAATGCCTGCCAGCATCTTTCGGCAGCAGCTCATATCCTGGGGAGGATAAAAATGGAACAACAAAACAAATCCGTCGCATCGACCATCAAGCGACTCGGAAAAAACATGGGCGGCGGCGTCTGCCTGATCTCGCTGATTTCACTATTGGCCGGTTGCGCCACCAACGGCTACGACCGCAAGGCGACCACCACGGTCGACGCCATGAAGTCGGGCAGCGCGGACCTGGCCTTGCAGGCGCTGGAACAGCAGAACCCCGACAAGGACAAGGACCTGCTCTACTTCATGGAAAAGGGCGAACTGCTGCGCATGAAGGGGTCCTATGAAGCCAGCAAGGAAACCTGGCTGGCCGCCGACGAAAAGGTGCGCGGCTGGGAAGACCAGGTCAAGACCGATCCGTCCAAGCTGATGGGCGACATCGGCTCCCTCGTGCTCAACGACACCACGCGCCGTTATGATGGCCGCGACTACGAAAAAGTCTTCATCAACCTGCGCCTGGCGCTGGACCATCTGGCCATCGGAGACTGGGATTCGGCGCGCACTGAAATCAAGAAGATGCATGAGCGCGAAGCGATCATCGCCGACTTCCGCAGCAAGGAACTCGACGCCGCCAAGAGCAGCGCCGAATCGAAGGGCCTGAAGACCACTTCCTTCAAGGAACTCAACGGCTATCCGGTGGAAACGCTGGAAGACCCGGCCGTGCGCGCACTGAAGAATTCCTACGAGTCGGCGTTCGCCAATTACCTCGCCGGCTTCGTGTACGAAGGCCTGGGCGAACCATCGCTGGCGGCTGCCGGCTATCGCAAGGCGATCGAAATGCGTCCCGGCCAGGCCACGCTGGAAGAAGGATTGAAAGGACTGGACGGTCGCGTACGCAACCGTTCGCCGAAACTGGTCGATACGCTCATCGTGATCGAATCGGGCAGCGCGCCCGCGATCAGTTCGATGACCCTGCCAATCATCCTGCCGATCCCTGGTCGCAGCGGCCTGAGCCTGATCGCCACGCCGATTTCGTGGCCGGTCATCCGCGCCGCCGACAATTCGGTGGTCCCCGCCAGCATCACGGTCGACGACAAGCCGGTGCAAGTCGCTCTGCTGACCAGCGTCGACCAGATGGCGCGCCGCGCGCTGTCGGATGAAATGCCGGGCATCATTGCGCGCTCCTCCATCCGCGCGATCACCAAGGGCGTGGCGCAAAAAGCCATCGACGACAATTCCGGCTCGCTGGGCATGTTCGGTTCGCTGCTGAGCATCGCCGCCAAAGCCGGTACGATGCTGGGTGAAGTCGCCGATGAACGCACCTGGCGCACCCTGCCGGGCTTCTTCTCGGTGGCGCGCGTGAAACTGGCACCGGGCATGCACAAGATCCTGCTGCCGACCGCGACCGGTCCGCAATTGCGCGAAGTCGGCGTCTCCGGCGCGTATGCCCTGGTCTCGCTGCGCACTTCGGGTCCCTCGCTCTATCTGGCGCAGACCCCCTATAATGCCGAGCAAGCAGCTTTAGCGTTGGCGGCGCCGGAAAAACCGATCCCCGCAGCCAAGAACGCCAAGGCCAAAACCACCGGCAAAAAGGTGGCGGCGAACAACAAGAATGCTGGCAACGATACGGTAGCCGCAGCACCGGCGGAAAAAGCCGCGACGATCGCCAGCAACACCAAGAAAAAAGCCATTGTGCCGGTATCGGCCAGTGTCAGCGCACCGTGAACACACGGGCGCTGAAACAGGATTAAACAGGGAGTCGTCCACATGAACATCAAACACGCATTGCGCGCATTGCGCGCAGGCGCACTGGCGTCCGCGTTCGCGCTCGGCATGCACGCCATGCCGGTCCAGGCGCAAACCATCGCCTCCAAAATCGAATTGCTGGGCGCCCCGGCATCGCTGGAATTCACCGGCCTGCGCATGCGCGAACAGAACGGCCTGCTCAACGTCCAGGCCGAACTCACCAACCGTGACAACCGCCAGCACACGGCTTACTACCGTGTCAAATGGATGGACGAAACCGGCTTCCAGGTGTGGGACGACGAACCGTGGAAACCACTGCTGGTGAACGGCGAACAAAAGCTGACGCTGCAGATGGTCTCGCCGACCACCAAGGCGCGCGACTTTGCGATCCAGTTCAGCGCCACCATCAACAAATCGCTGTCGACCAGCGACGCTCCTTTAATGGGACGCTGAGACCGCACCGGTCTCCGTCTCCGCCCCGATTCGTCATTACCGCCTATTTACTGCTTACACAAGGAATTGCCATGATGCACACCACTGCCCGCTACGCCGGCCTCACCCTGATTTCCGCCCTGCTGTTCGGCTGCGCCCAGACCGGCACGCCAACCGTCGGCAACAACGTCCAGTACGGCGATGCCAAGGCCGTCGAACAAGTCACCAATGAATTCGGTTCGACCGACCTGCAGACCATCGCCGAATCGATGGCGCGTTCGCTGGGCCAATCTGCTGCCGGCTACAAGAGCAAGCCGCTGGTGACCATCGCCGATGTCAAGAACAAGACCAGCGAATACATCGACACCCGTTCGATCACCGACTCGATCCGCGTGCAATTGCTCAAGGGCGGCACCATGCGCTTCGCCACCGACATCGTCGGCATGCAGAATCAGACCGACGAACTGACCCGTCAGAACAACACCGGCCTGTACAAGAAATCCGCCACCGCCAAGGTCGGCAAGATGGAAGGCGCGCAGTTCCGCATCGAAGGCAACATCACCTCCATCGTCAAGCGCACCAGCAACACCACGGACGTGTACTACAAGTTCAGCCTGATCATGACCAACATCGAGTCCGGCACCATCGAATGGGCCGACGAGAAGGAAATCCGCAAGACGTCCAAGCGTTGATTCCCGTTCACCAAGGTTGAGAGAGGATTTCCCCATGCCGACATCGCCATCCCGGATGTTCAACGCGCTGCTGGCTTCGCTGGCGTTCGCGTTGACACTGGCGGCGCCGACGCTTGCGCAGGCGCAGAACCTGCCCAAGATCGCCGTCACCGACTTGTCGTACGAAGAGAAGGTAAAGGAATATTTCCAATACTTCGAAGCGCGCGAAAAACACAACAACAGCTACTCCGCCAATGCTCGCGCTAGTGACTCCAACTTTGCGTCCTCGGCCTCGATGTCGGAACGCGCATCGAGCCGCGGCGAGAGCTCGGTGATCGCCGCCTCCGGCACCATCACCACGATCAGCCGCGGCGAACTGCGCAAGTTCACCGCCGACATCAAGGGCGAATTGCTGAAGTCGGGATCGTACCGCCTGGTGCAGGGCAAACCCTGGACCCAGCAAAACACCGAGAAGCTGTTCGACATCATCGACCGCATCAAGAAAGGTTACTACCCCGGCGCGGACTACGTGCTGTTCGGCACGATCAACAACATCGACTTCCGCCAGGAAAACAATCCGGTGCAAGGTTCGAATGCGGTGTCGTTCTCGCTGGCGCTGGAACTGGTAGGCGAATTTTCGCTGATCAATACCCGCACCTACGAGATCAAGGCAGCGTTCTCGGCGATGGGTGAAGGCTCCGACGTGCGCCTGGCCAATGCCGCCGGCACGGTGATTTCGCTCAACAAGAGCAAGGTCATGCAGGAAGTGTCACGCTCGCTGGGAGATGCCGTCGCCGCCGAGATGGAAGCCCAGTTCAATCCGGCCGGCTCCAGCCGCAGCTCGCGCCGCATCGAACGCCAGCAGGAAACCGTACAAGAGCAAAAGACCGTCATTTTCAAATGACCCTCTTCACCGGCGTGCAAACCCCTGTGCGCCGGCTTTTATTCTCCCGCCCCCATCCTCCCTCACCCTTCTCCGTCCGTCCAGGGAAGTGAAATAAAACGTTACCAGGCTTGTAAGCACTCCGGCGGCACGTTATGCTGGCAGCCCTGAAGCGTATGCAGGCACGGCTTTCGTCGCATACTCCAAGCGCTCTCGCGCCCCACCGGATAGAAATGGACACATGATGAAAAAATGGATTTTGATGCTGAGCGTTCCCGGTCTCCTGTGCGCCGGCGTCGCCCGCGCGGAAAACTGGCAATCGGTCGGCGGCAGCGACCAGGCTGAATTGGCGATAGACGTCGACTCGATCAAGGAAAGCAAGGGCATCCGCGAAGCCTGGTCCATGTGGAATTTCAAGGAAGCGCGTCCCAATAATGACAGCGGCTTTCCAAGCCTGAAATCGTACCAGGACATGCACCAGTACAACTGCAAGGAGCAGACGCTGAAGCTGAC
Organism: Herbaspirillum sp. NPDC101397; assembly: GCF_044767325.1. Classification (NCBI taxonomy): domain Bacteria; kingdom Pseudomonadati; phylum Pseudomonadota; class Betaproteobacteria; order Burkholderiales; family Oxalobacteraceae; genus Herbaspirillum; species Herbaspirillum sp. NPDC101397. The sequence continues at coordinate 246,143 of NZ_JBIWNS010000009.1, read as the reverse complement.
GCGCGAAGTGATCTACGCGGAAAACGACGCTAAAGGCGCCAAGCGCGATCATTCCGACGCATTGAAAAGCATGCAGTTCACCAAGGCGGCGCCCAATTCGGTGGCAGACGCCATGCTGCAACTGGTGTGCGGCTACGAGATTCCTGCCGCGAAGAAGTAATTTTCGGCGGACTTCGGTTCTGCAACGGACAAGGGCGCCTTCGGCGCCCTTTTTCATTGTCCCGACACAAGCGAAGGCGCAATGCAGCAAAGAAAAAGGAGGCCGAAGCCTCCTTTTTCATGCAAGTGCAACGTGCTTAGTTGAGTTCTTCCAGGCGGATCTTCATGACGCTGCCCATGACCGTGGTGAGCGCTTCGATCTTGGCAATGGCGGCCTCGATGTTGCGTTCCTGGGTCTGGTGCGTAAGCATGATGATATCGGTCTGCTGCTCGCCTTCGGCCGGCTCCTTCTGCAGCATGGCGTCGATCGAAATCGACGAGTCCGCCAGGATGCGCGTGACGTCGGCCAGCACGCCCGGCTTGTCGGCCACATGCATGCGCAGGTAGTAGCTGGTGGTGACGTCCTGGATCGGCAATACCGGCGTGTCGGCCATGGCGTTCGGCTGGAACGCCAGCGACGGCACGCGGTGCTCCGGATCCGCGGTAGCCAGACGCGTGATGTCGACCAGATCGGCGATCACAGCCGAAGCGGTCGGCTCGGAACCGGCGCCCTTGCCGTAGTACAGCGTCTCGCCGACGGCGTCGCCGCGCACCATCACGGCGTTCATCGCGCCTTCGACATTGGCGATCAGACGGCCGGTCGGGATCAGCGTCGGATGGACGCGCAGTTCAATGCCCTTTTCGGTCTGGCGCGTGATGCCCAGCAGCTTGATGCGATAGCCCAGTTGCTCGGCGTAACGGATGTCGGTCGCTTGCAGCTTGGTGATACCTTCCACGTGCGCCTTGTCGAACTGCACCGGGATGCCGAAGGCGATCGCAGCCATGATGGTCAGCTTGTGCGCCGCGTCCACGCCTTCGATGTCGAAGGTCGGATCCGCTTCGGCGTAGCCCAGGCGTTGCGCTTCTTTCAGCACGACGTCGAAGTCCAGGCCCTTGTCGCGCATTTCGGACAGGATGAAGTTGGTAGTGCCGTTGATGATGCCGGCGATCCACTGGATGCGGTTGGCGGTGAGGCCTTCACGCAAGGCCTTGATGATCGGGATGCCGCCGGCGACGGCCGCTTCGAATGCGACCATCACGCCCTTTTCCTGTGCGGCCTTGAAGATCTCGTTGCCGTGCGTGGCGATCAGCGCCTTGTTGGCGGTGACCACGTGCTTGCCGTTGGCGATCGCCTTCAGGACCAGGTCCTTGGCGAGGCCGTAGCCGCCGATGAGCTCGATGACAATATCGATGTCCGGATCATTGACCACCAGATTGGCGTCGTTGACAACCTTGACTTGTCCATTGGTCAGCTCGGTGGCGCGCTCCGTGTTCAGATCGGCCACCATGGTAATTTCAATGCCGCGCCCTGCGCGCCGCGCAATTTCTTCCTGATTGCGCTTCAATACATTGAAAGTACCGGAACCCACGGTGCCGATGCCGAGCAAACCTACTTTGATGGATTTCATATTGTCTTCGTGGTTGATAAAAAAAGCCGTCGGCAGGAATCACAACGATTGCTGACGGATGCTGCGGTAAAACCGGAATTGCCGGCCTGCCCCGCCACGTGCGGAGCAGGCCGGTGAATCATGTCGGGTTCAGTTGGTGCCGTGACGCCGACGATAACCTTCGAGGAAATGCGCGATGCGGCCCATCGATTCGGTCAGGTCGTCGGTGTTGGGCAAGAACACCACGCGGAAGTGATCCGGCGTCGGGCAGTTGAAGCCGGTGCCCTGGACGATCAGCACTTTCTCTTCGGCCAGCAACTCATAGGCGAACTCCTGGTCGTCCTTGATCGGATAGATTTCCGGATCAAGGCGCGGGAACATGTACAGCGCCGACTTCGGCTTGACGCAGGTCACGCCCGGGATGTCGGTGAGCAGCTTATGCGCGAGGTCGCGCTGCTTGGCCAGGCGGCCGGTCGGCGCGACCAGGTCGTTGATGCTCTGGTAGCCGCCCAGCGCAGTCTGGATGGCGTACTGACCCGGCGCATTGGCGCACAGGCGCATCGACGCGAGCATGTTGAGGCCTTCGATGTAATCCTTGGCGTGCTTCTTCTCGCCCGAGACCACCATCCAGCCGGCGCGGTAGCCGCAGGAACGATAGTTCTTGGACAGGCCGTTGAAGGTGATGAACAGCACGTCGTCGGCCAGCGAAGCCAGCGAGGTATGCGTGTTGCCGTCGTACAGGACCTTGTCGTAGATCTCGTCGGCGAAAATGATCAGCTGATGCTGGCGCGCGACCTCGACCAGTTCCTTGAGGACCTCGGTGGAGTAAAGCGCGCCGGTCGGATTGTTCGGATTGATGACCACGATCGCCTTGGTGTTGGGCGTGATCTTCTTGCGAATGTCGGCGATGTCCGGTTGCCAGCCTTGCTGCTCGTCGCAGACGTAGTGCACCGGCGTGCCGCCCGAGAGGCTGACCGCAGCGGTCCACAATGGATAGTCGGGCGACGGCACCAGCACTTCGTCGCCGGTGTTGAGCAAGGCATTGACGCTCATGACGATCAGTTCGGACGCACCGTTGCCGAGGTAGATGTCGTCGATGGTGACGCCCTGGATGTTCTTTTGCTGGGTGTAGTGCATGACCGACTTGCGCGGCGCGAACAGGCCCTTGGAGTCGGTGTAGCCGGAGGCGTTGCCCATGTTGCGGATCATGTCCTGCACGATTTCATCGGGCGCATCGAAACCGAAGGCGGCCAGGTTGCCGATGTTCAGCTTGATGATCTTGTGGCCTTCTTCTTCCATTTGCCGCGCTTTTTCCAGCACGGGGCCACGGATGTCGTAACAGACATCCGCCAGTTTTTTCGATTTTTGAATCGGTCGCACGGTACTAATCCTTTGAATGAGCCTGATTCGCTTGCTTGGCTTGCCCGGCGGAGCCGCCGGAACCGGCCATTTTGCCGAAAGCCTTCCATTTTATCAATGAATAAAACATAGCCCCGAACCGGAAAACGCTACAATGCAGCACTTTAAGACCTTATTGCCGAAAATAGCCCGGTCCGACCCACCGCCGGCGGCATTTCGGCACTGCGCGCCATGAAGCTTCATTCCACAGAAACCCAGCAATATCAGACCGTTTCCTCCTACGACGATACCGGCGTCGAGCTCAATGCGATCCGCTTCGAGCAAAGCCTGATCGTACTGCCGGAAACCCCGCCGGCGCCCTGGCCGGTGACCTCGTTCGACGCATTGACCGCCGAACATTTCGACCAGATCGATGCTACCCAGCCCGATGTCGTGATCCTCGGCACCGGCGCGCGCCAGCGTTTTGTCCATCCCAAGCTGACGGCGGTCCTGACCGCGCGCCGCATCGGCGTCGAGTGCATGGACAACCAGGCAGCTTGCCGCACGTACAACATTCTCATGGCAGAAGGCCGCAAAGTGGCGCTGGCATTGATTCTCGAACAAAAACCAGCTTAAGGACCTCGCCGCGATGCGCGACTTGTACAAATCCAAAGCGTTCGTCTGGACGCTGCTTATCTTCTTCCTGCTGATCTGGTTCTACATGCTTGGCGCGCGCACCCTGGTGCCGACCGACGAAGGCCGCTACGCAGAAATGGCGCGTGAAATGGTCGCGACCCAGGACTGGATCACGACTCGCCTGAACGGCATCAAGTATTTCGAAAAGCCGCCGCTGCAAACCTGGATGAATGCCGTCACCTTCGAACTGTTCGGTCTCGGTGAATGGCAGGCGCGCCTGTGGACCGGCCTGTGCGGCCTGTTCGGCATCGGCCTTGTCGCCTACACCGGCCGTCGCGTGTTCAACGCGCGCGTAGCCTTCTACGCCCCCTTGGTGCTGGCTTCCAGCTTCTTCTGGGCCGGCATGGGTCACATCAACTCGCTGGACATGGGCCTGGCCGGGATGATGACGCTGAGCGTCTGCGCCCTGCTGCTGGCGCAACGCAACGACGCCAATCGCGATGAACAGCGCAACTGGATGCTGCTGTGCTGGGCCGGCATGGCGCTGGCGGTCCTGTCCAAGGGACTGATCGGCATCGTGCTGCCGGGCGCGGTGCTGGTGCTGTACACGATCTTTTCGCGCGACTGGGCGATCTGGAAACGGCTGCATCTGATCAAGGGGCTGGTCCTGTTTTTCGCCATCACCACGCCGTGGTTCGTGCTGGTGTCGCTGAAAAATCCGGAATTCCCGCAATTCTTCTTTATCCACGAACACTTCCAGCGCTTCACGACCAAGATCCACAGCCGCACCGGTCCGTGGTACTACTTCATCCCGATTTTGCTGCTGGGCATCCTGCCGTGGCTGGGCGTATTCGTGCAAAGCCTGCTGCATGGGTTGCGCGAAGACCAAGGGAGCAGCAGCTTCAACAGCCTGACCAACGGCAAATTCCAGCCGCGCAAGATGCTGCTGATCTGGTCAGTGTTCATCTTCGTGTTCTTCAGCATTTCCGGCTCGAAGCTGCCGTCCTACATCCTGCCGATCTTCCCGACGCTGGCGCTGCTGATCGGCAGCTACCTGGAGCGTGCATCGTTCAAGGCGATCGTCTGGTCGGCCTCGGTGGTCGCCGTGCCTTGCGCCATCGCGATGGCCTTCATCCCGCGCGTGCCCTCGCTGGCCAAGGATGCTTACTCGCTGCCGCTGGTGACCGCCCACGTGCCGTGGATTTATGCCGCGACCATCATCGCCTTTGTCGGTGCGGTGCTGGCGATCCGTTTTGCCCGCTCGCAAAAAGACCTGGCAGTCGTGTTCCTGGCGGCAGCGACCTTTGTCAGCGGCCAATTGCTGATGTTGGGTCACGATCCGCAGGGTCGCTATTCGGCCGGTATCGATTACGTTCCCGCGCTGCAGGCTGAACTGACGCCGGAAACCCCGATATACCTGGTCGGCCGTTACGAGCAAGCCCTGCCCTTCTATCTGCAACGTACGATGACGTTGGTGCGCCATGCCGATGAGATGGAATTCGGCCTGAAGCAGGAACCGCAACTCTGGCTGCCGACCATTGACGCCTTCGTGGCGCAATGGGTCGCCGACCACGCCGCCGGCAAGAAGGATATCGCCATCATCGATCCCTCGGTCTATGCCGACCTGAAGCAACGCGGCGTTCCGATGCGCATGATCGGCCAGGATCCGCGCCGTGTGATCGTGGCGAATAATCCTGATGTCATTGAGAAGAACCCGAAGGCCGCGCCATGAACCTCACCACCTTCGGCTTCATCTTCGTCGGCATCTGCCTCAACGCCGTCGCGCAATTGCTGCTCAAGGCCGGCACCAATGCCGTCGGCGCGATCCATCTGACGGCGGAGAACTGGTTCTCCACCGGCATCAAGCTGGCTACGCAATTGCCAATCATCGGCGGCCTGACCTGCTATGTCATTTCTGTCGGCGTATGGATCATCGGCCTGTCGCGCGTGGACGTGACGATCGCTTATCCGCTGCTGTCGCTGGGTTACATCATCAATGCCGTCGGCGCCTGGTATTTTCTCGGCGAAGTGGTATCGGCGCAGCGCCTGCTGGCCATCGGCGTGATCATCGTCGGCGTTATCCTGCTGACAAGAAGCTGATAACAAGCCGAATGCACCGACTTGGCTGATTTACAATATGCGGCTTGCGTGCAGGCGACATGATCGCCGGTGCAGCCGACTGAATTCACTACCCCAGATTATTGCGAGCAACCCATGACTCAGCCATTCCTGCCGTTCTCCAAACCGACCATAGACGAACCCACCATCGCCGCCGTCGCCGACGTTCTGCGTTCCGGCTGGATCACCAGCGGCCCCAAGGTCCAGGCATTTGAGAAGGCCCTGTCCGACTATCTGGACGGCCGCATCGTGCGCACCTTCAATTCCGGCACCTGCACCATGGAAATCGCGCTGCGCATCGCCGGCATCGGCGCCGGCGATGAAGTCATCACGACGCCGATTTCCTGGGTCGCCACCGCCAATGTCATCATCGAAACCGGCGCCACGCCTGTCTTCGCCGACATCGACCCAATCACCCGCAACATCGACCTCGACAAACTCGAAGCCGCCATCACGCCGCGCACCAAGGCCGTGATCCCGGTCTACCTGTCGGGCCTGCCGGTCGACATGGACCGCCTGTACGCGATCGCCAAAAAGCACAACCTGCGCGTGATCGAAGACGCCGCCCAGGCGCTCGGTTCCACCTGGAAAGGCAAACGTATCGGCGCGTTCGGCGACTTTGTCTCGTTCAGCTTCCAGGCCAACAAGAACGTGACGAGCTCCGAAGGCGGTTGCCTGGTCGTCAACAATGCCGACGAAGCGCGCCTGGCGGAAAAATACCGCCTGCAAGGCGTCACCCGCAGCGGCTTCGACGGCCTCGAAGTCGACGTGCTGGGCGGCAAGTTCAACATGACCGACATCGCAGCCGCGATCGGCCTGGGCCAGTTTGCCCATATCGACGCGATCACCGAAAAGCGCCGCAGCCTGGCGAAGCATTACTTCGAGGTATTCGGCCCTGATTTCGAAGCACAAAGCGGCGCCCAATTGCCGGTGGCCGACTTCGAGAACTCCAACTGGCACATGTTCCAGCTGGTCTTGCCCGAGCGCATCACGCGCGCCGCTTTCATGGAAAAGATGATGGAGCGCCAGATCGGCATCGGCTATCACTACCCGCCTATCCACCTGCTCAAGCTGTACCGCGACCGCGGCTTCCGCGAAGGCATGTTCCCGATCGCCGAGCGCGTCGGTCGCCTGATCGTGTCGCTGCCGATGTTTACTGCAATGAGTAAAGAAGATGTCGAGCGCGCAGTCGGCGCGGTAAAATCCGTGCTCGCATAAGTTGACCGGGTGCATCCATGTCCGCCAGGCAACTCCGGCGGCATGATTGCCCTTACCGGCAGCAAGCCGGCGCATGGTATGCGGCTTGCATTGCATGGTTTACAGTAACGCTTTCAGTACAGCAATTTTTCATTCCAGGCTTTGATGAAACCAGAAATTTCCGTCGTCATTCCCGTCTATAACGAGGAATCCGGCCTCGCCAAACTGTTCGACCGCCTCTACCCGGCGCTGGACGCCCTTGGCATGCCCTACGAAATCATTTACGTCAACGACGGCAGCCGCGACAAGTCGGCCGCCATCCTGGCCGATCAGTATCGCCTGCGTCCGGACGTTACCCGCGTGGTGCTGTTCAACGGCAATTACGGCCAGCACATGGCGATCCTGGCCGGGTTCGACGCCACTCGCGGCGACATCGTCATCACGCTTGACGCCGACCTGCAAAACCCGCCGGAAGAAATCGGCAATCTGGTGGCCAAGATTCGCGAGGGCTACGATTACGTCGGCTCGATCCGCCGCCAGCGCCAGGATTCGGCGTGGCGCACCTTGGCCTCCAAGGCCATGAACCGTCTGCGTGAAAAGATCACCCACATCAAAATGACCGATCAGGGCAACATGCTGCGCGCCTACGGCCGCAACGTCATCGACCTGATCAACCAATGCCGCGAAGTCAATACCTTCGTACCGGCGCTGGCGTACACCTTTGCACGCAAACCGACGGAGATCATCGTCGAGCATGAAGAACGCGCCGCCGGCGAATCGAAGTATTCGCTGTATAGCCTGATCCGCCTGAATTTCGACCTGGTCACCGGCTTCTCGCTGGTGCCGCTGCAATTCTTTTCGCTGCTCGGCATCGGCCTGTCGTTCGCCTCGGCGGCACTGTTCATCCTGATGGTGATCCGCCGCTTCATCCTCGGCGCCGAAGTGCAAGGCGTCTTCACACTGTTTGCGATCACCTTCTTCCTGATCGGCGTGATCCTGTTCGGCATCGGTTTGCTGGGCGAATACATCGGCCGCATCTACCTGCAGGTGCGCGCACGTCCACGTTATGTGGTCCAGGCCGTGCTCGAACAGTCTTACGAGCAGGATAAGCAGAGCTCATGAACGCAGTCGTCTTTGCCTATCACGACGTCGGCGTACGCTGCCTGAAAGTGCTGCTGGCGCGCGGTGTGAAGGTGGCGCTGGTGGTGACGCACGAAGACAGCGCCACCGAAAACATCTGGTTCAGTTCGGTCGCCGGCGTTTGCCGCGAATACGGCATCCCGTACATCACGCCGGAAGATCCGAAGTCGCCGCAACTGCTCACGCAGGTACAGGCTGCACAGCCGGACTTCATCTTCAGTTTCTATTATCGCCACATGCTGCCGGTCAACCTGCTGGCGCTGGCCAAGCACGGCGCCTACAACATGCATGGCTCGCTGCTGCCGAAGTACCGTGGCCGCGTGCCGATCAACTGGGCGGTGCTGCACGGCGAAACCGAAACCGGCGCCACACTGCATGAAATGGCCGCCAAGCCGGATGCCGGCGCCATCGTCGCGCAAACTGCCGTACCGATCCTGCCTGACGACACCGCTTTCGAGGTTTTCGGCAAGGTCGTGGTTGCCGCCGAGCAAACCCTGTGGCGAGTGCTGCCGCTGATGCTGGCCGGACGAACGCCAAAGCTGCCCAACGACCTCACCAAGGGTAGCTACTTCGGCGGCCGCAAGCCGGAAGACGGCCGGATCGACTGGAAAAAGCCTGCCCAATACGTGCATAATCTGGTTCGCACTGTCGCGCCACCCTATCCCGGCGCCTTCGAGGAAATCGCAGGTGATAAAATCACGCTGGTGAGAACGCGATTGGTGCCGGCTTCCGCCCGCCCCACGCTGGAGAGGTCGCACGGCACGCAAGACAAGTTCTTTGAAGGCGGCCGCCTCTACGCTCGCTGCGGCGACGGCAACTATCTGCAAATCCTGGGCATCCAGATCAACGATCAGGACGTCTCTCTTAACAATTATCTGAAATACATGGCTGTCTAAGCCGTCCAATTATTATGAAAAAAGTCCTCATTCTCGGCGTCAACGGCTTCATCGGCCACCATCTGTCCAAGCGCATCCTGGAAACCACTGACTGGCACGTCTATGGCATGGACATGATGACCGATCGCATCACCGACATCCTGGACAACGAAGAATACAAGTCGCGCATGCACTTCTTCGAAGGCGACATCACCATCAACAAGGAATGGGTCGAGTACCACGTCAAGAAATGCGACGTGATCCTGCCGCTGGTCGCCATCGCAACGCCGTCGACTTACGTCAACAAGCCGCTGCGCGTGTTCGAACTGGACTTCGAAGCCAACCTGCCGATCGTGCGTGCTGCCGCCAAGTACGGCAAGCATCTGGTGTTCCCGTCGACCTCGGAAGTCTATGGCATGTGCCATGACGACGAATTCGATTCCGAAGAATCCGAACTGATCTGTGGCCCGATCAACAAGCCGCGCTGGATCTACTCCTGCTCCAAGCAACTGATGGATCGCGTGATCTGGGGCTACGGCATGGAAGACAACCTGAATTTCACGCTGTTCCGTCCGTTCAACTGGATCGGCGCCGGTCTGGATTCGATCCATACACCGAAAGAAGGCAGCTCACGCGTCGTGACTCAGTTCTTCGGTCACATCGTGCGCGGTGAAAACATCTCGCTGGTCGACGGTGGCCAGCAAAAACGCGCCTTCACCTACATCGACGACGGCATCGATGCGCTGATGAAAATCATCGCCAACGAAGGCGGCATCGCCACCGGCAAAATCTACAACATCGGCAACCCGACCAACAACTACTCGATCAAGGATCTGGCCGACATGATGTTGAAGCTGGCCACCGAGTATCCGGAATACGCCGATTCGGCCAAGCAGGTCAAACTGGTGGAGACCACGTCCACCGCCTACTACGGCAAGGGTTATCAGGACGTGCAGAACCGCGTGCCGAAGATCACCAACACCTGTGAAGAGCTGAACTGGAAGCCGACCTTCACCATGGCCGACACGCTGCGCAATATTTTTGACGCGTATCGCGGCCAGGTTGCGGAGGCCCGCGCACTGGTTGACTGATCATCGTCAGGCGCACCAAACCAATCCGCCCTCGGGCGGATTTTTTTTGTGCTGGAATAAGCATATCGGCAATCGCCTCGTCACGGAAACGCTCAGGAAAATACGAATGAATCCTCAAAATGGGTTTATTCGTCGCGCCTTTCGTGCCACAATTTGGTCATCAGGCAACCGGATCGCGCGCGTCGCCGTCGCAGCAGCATGACCGTTGACGCCACCGCCCTCCCCTCAAGAAAGCAAGCAACCTTGCCCCAGATCACTCTCAAAATCGACGCCGACACCTATCGCGGCACCCGCGAAGGCGTGCCCAATCTGGTCCGCCAACTGCTGCGTCATGACGCCAATGCGACCTTCCTGTTTTCGCTCGGGCCCGATCACACCGGCTGGGCGCTCAAGCAAGTATTCCGCCCCGGCTTCTTCAGCAAGGTGTCTCGCACGTCAGTGGTCGAACACTACGGCATCAAAACGCTGATGTACGGCACGCTGCTGCCGGCGCCGGACATCGGCAAGACCTGTGCAAACTACATGCGCGCGGTGCGCGACGCCGGCTTCGAATGCGGCATCCACACCTGGGATCACCGCGTCTGGCAAGACCACGTGCGCACGCGCGATGCGGCCTGGACGCGCGAGACCATGCAGCGTTCTTATGCGCGCTTCCACGACATCTTCGGCCATACGCCGGTGACGCACGGCGCCGCCGGCTGGCAAATGAACGACTACGCCTTTGCCCAGCTCGATGAGTTCGGCATCGCCTATTCCTCGGACGGTCGCGCGCTGCTCAACGAAGACGGTTCGCTGCAGGATCTCGACGCCGGTCCGCATCGCCTCGCTTCCGGAGGCAAGCCTTTGTCGTGCGTGCAATTGCCGACCACGCTGCCGACGCTCGACGAGCTGCTCGGCCGCACCATCAACGGCGTTGTCATGGATACGTCAAATGTCGCCGCTATGCTGTTGCGACTGACCGAACAACGTCGCGACCATGTCTTTACCTTGCATGCCGAGCTTGAAGGGCAGAAACTTGCCCCCATCTTTGAGCAATTGCTGCTCGGCTGGCGCGCCCAAGGCTACGATCTGGTGTCGATGGGCGAGTACTACCAGACCGTGAAATACGATGTCCTGCCGATTCTGCCTATCGCATGGGGCGAGTTGCCGGGACGTTCCGGCGACATGATTCTGCAGGCCGCATAAGCGACATGCGCAAGACAGACACGCGACATCGCACGATTCTCGACGACACAACACCAACACTTACCTCGGGACGCCATTTTGACTGACGACACACCATCCATACTGAACAAGACCGTGCCGGAATTTTCCGCTGCGATGACCAGCGGCAAAACCTTCTCGCTGTCGGATTACAAAGGCAAGAAGCTGGTGCTGTACTTTTATCCAAAAGACAATACGCCGGGCTGTACCACCGAGGGCATCCAGTTCCGCGAAAGCTATCCGGAATTCCAGAAGCACAATACGGAAATCTTCGGCATCAGCCGCGATAGCCTGAAGTCGCACGAAGGTTTCAAGGCCAAGCTGGACATGCCCTTTGAACTGATTTCCGATCCTGACGAAACGCTGTGCATCATGTTCGACGTCATGAAAATGAAGAACATGTATGGCAAGAAAGTCCGCGGCGTCGAACGCAGTACGTTTGTGATTGACGGATCGGGCACATTGGTGAAAGAATGGCGTGGAGTAAAAGTGCCATCGCATGTCGACGAGGTGCTCAGTTTTGTGAAGACAATTGCTTAAGAAACGTTAGTCCCACGACGACATACGTTTTCCCGAGCGGCAGCAAGATCGATCTCAAGAGTCATGTTGCAGCCGCCAGCCGAAAGTTGCGGTCAATTTAGATAAGCCTTTGAATTCAAATAGAAAACCGTTTTTTGGAAGCCGTTTTTGGATCAGGTCCCGAACCTGCCAAAACGGCTTTTTTACTTTGCGAATTTGCGCTGCGGAGAAAGCACCGGCAACACGCTACACCTGTACCGACGGTACGCGCAGCATTGCCTTGTCCGCCGCCTTCCCCTCTTCCACTAATCAAGCCCTCCTTCCTCTTTTCCTGCGTCCGTCGGCGACGCATGCCTGTACCAAGAAGGGTTTTATTAGCGGCAGTCGTTCGTTGTTGCACCTCCAGCAAGACCTGTACGCTCTGACAAAGCGGCATTTTTCTTCCCTTCACTACCGAGGTTCTGATGCCCCTGCCCAAACTGCCGAGTAAACCAGCTGCCTTATTGGCGCCCAAAGATTATCCGAAGGCCGAACGCGGTAAAACCGTCAAACCCCATATCGCATTGGTAGAACCTGCTGCACCGATTGCCCCGGTTGCCTCCATTGCTGCTCCGGTCGCCAAGGCGCAGCAGCCACTGCAGCCGCAAGCCAAGATCACCGGCAAGAGCCCGGCCGAGAAACCGCGTGTGGCCACACCCAAAGTGCTGGAATCGCGCGCCAAGTCGACCACCAGTCGCATCGCCGACAAGCTCGGCGTGTCGAAACTGTTCGTGCTCGACACCAATGTGCTCATGCATGATCCGACCTCGCTGTTCCGCTTCGAGGAACACGATATCTATCTGCCGATGATCACGCTGGAAGAACTCGACAACCACAAGAAGGGCATGTCGGAAGTCGCCCGCAACGCACGCCAGATTTCACGCTCGCTTGATGCGCTGGTCAGCGACATCGCTGAAGACGCCATCGACCTCGGCATCCCGCTGTCCAAGCTGGGCAACAAGGACGCCAAGGGCCGCCTGTTCTTCCAGACCAAGCTGCAGAACGCCAAGCTGCCCGATGGCCTGCCGGAAGGCAAGGCCGACAATCAGATTCTCGGCGTGGTGCGTGCGCTTGACCAGCAATACCCGGACCGTCCGGTCGTGCTGGTGTCGAAAGACATCAACATGCGCATCAAGGCGCGCGCCATCGGTTTGCCGGCGGAAGATTACTTCAACGACCATGTGCTGGAAGATACCGACCTGCTGTATTCGGGTATCCAGCAACTGCCGGACGACTTCTGGAACAAGCACGGCAAGGGCATGGAGTCGTGGCAGGAAAACAAGCACGGCACCAGCTACACCTATTACCGTGTGACCGGTCCGCACGTGCCCTCCATGCTGATGAACCAGTTCGTCTTTATCGAACCGAAGAACGGCGAACCGGCCTTCTACGGCCAGGTCACGCAAATCAACGGCAAGACTGCGGTCCTGCAGACGCTGCGCGACTACGGTCACACCAAGAACAGCGTGTGGGGCATCACGGCGCGCAACCGTGAGCAAAACTTCGCGCTGAACCTGCTGATGAATCCGGAGTGCGACTTCGTCACGCTGCTCGGTCAGGCCGGTACCGGCAAGACCCTGCTCGCCCTGGCGGCCGGTCTGGCGCAAGTACTGGAAACCAAGAACTACAACGAAATCATCGTCACCCGCGTCACCGTGCCGGTGGGCGAAGATATTGGTTTCCTGCCCGGTACTGAAGAAGAGAAGATGGGGCCGTGGATGGGCGCCTTCGACGATAACCTGGAAGTGTTGAACAAGTCCGACGGCGACGCCGGCGAATGGGGCCGTGCGGCAACGCAAGACCTGATCCGCTCGCGCATCAAGATCAAGTCGCTGAACTTCATGCGCGGTCGCACCTTCGTCAACAAATTCCTGATCATCGACGAAGCGCAGAACCTGACGCCGAAACAGATGAAGACCCTGGTCACCCGTGCAGGTCCGGGCACCAAGATCGTCTGCCTCGGCAACATCGCGCAGATCGACACGCCTTACCTGACCGAAGGTTCCAGCGGCCTGACCTACGTCGTTGACCGCTTCAAGGGCTGGTCGCACAGCGGCCACGTCACGCTGGCGCGCGGCGAGCGTTCGCGTCTGGCGGATCACGCCAGCGATGTCCTGTAAGGCAGCATCGGAGCAGAAGCATGCAGCAAATAAAAAAGCCACCGCGAGGTGGCTTTTTTATTGTCCGCAGAGACGTCCGCTTACAGGATGTGCATGCCGATCCACCAGGCGATCGCCGCGACGAACGCCGATGCCGGAATCGTGAAGATCCAGGCCCATACGATATTGCCCGCAACGCCCCAGCGCACCGCCGACATCTTGTGCGATGCGCCGACACCGACGATCGCGCCGGTGATGGTGTGCGTGGTCGAGACCGGCACACCCATTGCGGTGGCGATGAACAGCGTGATCGCACCACCTGTTTCGGCGCAGAAGCCGCCTACCGGCTTGAGCTTGGTGATCTTCTGGCCCATGGTCTTGACGATGCGCCAGCCGCCAAACAGTGTGCCCAGGCTGATGGCGCAATAGCAGCTGATGATCACCCACATCGGCGGATTGTCGGCTCCGGAATTGCCCGATGCAATCAACAGCATCCAGATGATACCGATGGTCTTCTGCGCATCATTGCCGCCATGGCCGAGACTGTACATCGATGCCGACACCAACTGGGCGCGGCGGAACCATCCGTCAACCTTGCGCGGCGTCGAGCGCACGAAGATCCACGACACAAGCAACATCATGATGGATCCCAGGATGAAGCCCAGCAGCGGCGACAGCACGATGAAGATGACGATCTTGATCAGGCCTGAAGCCACCAGCGAACCGGTGCCGGCCTTGGCGACCGCAGCGCCTACCAGGCCGCCGATCAGGGCATGCGACGACGACGACGGGATGCCGTAGTACCAGGTCACGAGATTCCAGAAAATCGCACCGATCAAGGCGCCGAACACCACCACGTGGTCCACCACGGCGGGATCAATCGTGCCCTTGCCCACCGAAGCGGCAACGTGCAGTTGATGAAAAACAAACACCGCGGCCAGATTGAAGAACGCCGCCATCGCCACCGCCGTTTGCGGACGCAACACGCCGGTGGACACCACCGTCGCAATGGCATTTGCAGCGTCGTGGAAACCGTTCATGAAATCGAACAGCAGCGCCAGGACAATCAGCAAGGCAAGAATGTGAAAACTAATTTGAACTGTATGCATGGATAAACCGTTATCTTGAGAAGCAGCGGCAACATCGCACCGTGACGGCGCCAGTGTCGAGCGCCGGCGCAGTCAATGGCGAAGGTCAGGCATTTTCGACGATGATGCCTTCAATGATGTTGGCGACGTCTTCGCAACGATCGGTAACGGTTTCCAGGATTTCGTAGATGGCTTTTAGCTTGATCAGGTTGCGCACATCAGGCTCATCGCGGAACAGTTTGGACATGGCGGCGCGCATGACATGGTCGGCATCCGATTCGAAGCGGTCGATCTCTTCGCAGATGGCGAGGATCTGGCGCGAGTTATCCATGTTGTGCAGCAGGCCGACGGCTGCTTTCACCTTCTCGGCACAGGCCAGGCACAGTTCGGCGAGGCGCTTGGCTTCCGGCGTGATGGCCTTGATGTCATACAGCGAAATGGTTTGCGCGCCATCTTCCAGCAGGTCGAGGATGTCGTCCATGCGGGTGATCAGTTGATGGATGTCATCACGGTCCAGTGGTGTGATAAAGGTCTTGTGCAACAGCTCGATGGTGTTGTGAGTGACTTTGTCCGCCTGCTTTTCCAGGGTCTCGATCGCATGCACGCGAATTTCCAGGTCGTCGAAATTGGTCATCAATGCGACCATTTCCTTGGCGCATTTCACACCCAGCTCTGCGTGCTGGTTGAACAGATCAAAAAACTTGCCCTCGGTGGGCATCAGGCGTCCAAACATGTTCCACTCTCTTATGAATAATTAATGCTTCACTTACACAACATGAGCCGCCAGGGAGGCGGCCTGCATTGTCCGCGCAGCCCGGGGCTGAGCGATGAACTTCGCCGCGTCAGTCGCCGCCGTAAGGCGACGCCAGACTGCCGACATAGTTGTCGTACTTGGTAAATTGCCCCAGGAACGCAAGGCGGATACTGCCGATCGGACCGTTACGCTGCTTGCCGATGATGATTTCGGCGGTGCCTTTGTCCGGTGAATCGGGATTGTAAACTTCGTCACGGTAAATGAACAAAATCACGTCGGCATCCTGCTCGATGGCGCCGGATTCGCGCAAGTCGGACATCACGGGACGCTTGTTGGGACGTTGCTCCAGCGCGCGGTTCAGCTGCGACAAGGCGATCACCGGGCAATTGAGTTCCTTGGCGAGGCCCTTCAGGCTCCGCGAAATTTCGGAAATTTCAGAGGCGCGGTTTTCGCCGCTGTTGCCGCCGCCGTTGCCTGACATCAGTTGCAAGTAGTCGATGATAATCAGACCGAGCTTGCCGCATTGGCGCGCCAGGCGACGCGAGCGCGCGCGCAATTCGATTGGACTCAAGGCCGGTGTTTCATCGATGTAGAACTGCGCGTCGTTCATCTTCTGAATCGCGTGCGTCAGGCGCGGCCAGTCTTCGTCGATCAGGCGGCCGGTGCGCAGGCGATGCTGGTCGAGACGGCCGACCGAGCCCAGCATACGCATGGCCAGCTGGGCGCCGCCCATTTCCATCGAGAACACGGCAACCGGCAGGCCGCTGTCGATGGCAACGTTTTCACCGATGTTGATGGAAAACGCAGTTTTACCCATCGAAGGACGGCCGGCCACGATGATCAGATCGCCCGGCTGCAAGCCGGAAGTCATCTTGTCGAGATCGATGAAGCCGGTCGGCACGCCGGTGATGTCGCTGGTGCTGTCGCGGTTGTACAGTTCGTCGATGCGCTCGACCACCTGGGTCAGCAGCGGCTGAATCGACAGGAAGCCTTGCGAGCCGCGCGAGCCCTCTTCCGCGATCGCGAAAATCTTGGATTCGGCCTCGTCGAGCATCTGCTTGACGTTCTTGCCTTGGGGGTGGAAAGCGTCGCCTGAAATCTCATCCGACACCGTGATCAGCTTGCGCAGGATGCCGCGGTCGCGCACGATTTCGGCGTAGCGACGGATATTCGCCGCAGAAGGCGTGTTTTGCGCCAGCGCGTTGAGATAGCTCAGGCCGCCCACTTCTTCGGCCTTGCCGCTGGTGGACATTGCCTCGTAGACGGTGATCACGTCGGCCGGCTTGCTTTCGTTGATCAGCTTAACGATGTGCTGGAAGATGATGCGATGATCGTAGCGATAAAAATCTTCTGCGCTGACGAAGTCGGCAATACGATCCCACGCAGCATTATCAAGCATCAAACCGCCAAGGACGGATTGTTCGGCTTCGATGGAGTGCGGCGGGACGCGCAGGGATTCTAGTTGCGGATCGGGAGATGCGTTCATGGCGCGCATTATACCTGCTAAGAGTAGTCGCTACAGGTGCGGAGGCAGATTAGCCGGCGGTTTTACAAACTACGGTCAGACTTGCACCGGTCCCGGCATGATGTACGGGACCGGAAAAATAAAAAAGCCAGGCGAACCCGGCTTCTTTATCAAAACAGATGGAACGACTTGGCGTAATGAATTACGCGTGGTCGCCCGCAACAGCAACAGTCACGTCAACCACGACGTCGGTGTGCAGAGCAACCGACACAGCGTGATCGCCAACGATCTTCAGAGGACCTTGTGGCAGACGAACTTGCGCCTTTTCGACCGGGAAACCTTGCTTTGTCAGCGCGTCAGCGATGTCAAAGTTGGTCACGGAACCGAACAGACGACCGTCAACGCCGGACTTCTGGGTGATCTTGACTGTCAAGCCGGCCAGTTTTTCGCCTTGGGCTTGTGCTGCTGCCAGCTTTTCAGCGGCGGCTTTTTCCAACTCGGCGCGCTTCGCTTCGAATTCAGCGATAGCGGCTGTTGTGGCGCGGCGCGCCATGCGTTGCGGGATCAGGAAGTTACGTGCGTAACCGTCCTTGACGCGGACGACTTCGCCCAGACCACCGAGATTAACGACTTTTTCCAACAGAATGACTTGCATGTTTTTCTCCTATATCTCGTCGTCAATTACGCGTTGTGCAGATCTGTGTATGGCAGCAACGCGAGGTAGCGTGCGCGCTTGATCGCTGTGTCAACTTGACGCTGATAGTGTGCCTTGGTGCCGGTCAGACGTGCTGGCATGATCTTGCCGTTTTCTTGCACGAAATCCTTCAGAGTGTCGACGTCTTTGTAATCGACTTGCTCAACACCTGCGGCTGTGAAACGGCAGAATTTTTTACGCTTGAACAGCGGGTTTTGCTGTTGGCGTTTTTGCTTCAACTTGCTTTTATCGAACTTTTTACCGAATGCCATTTTGCGGCTCCTGATATCTAAAATTGAGTGGTTCTAAACTACAGATTCAAAATCAACGATGTGAAACACGATGCTTTTGCTGTTGCGATTCCTGCGCGCCATGAAACCGCTGAACTTGAGCATCTCGCCGAGACCGGCCCGGTTAAGCCGACCTGAAATTTCGCCTGCAGCGAATGCAGTGATTTCAAACTCGACCAACCTCTTGATGCCCGCTTCCGTCTGCTCCGATTGGTGCTGCAACTTCGCAGTCACTACCGGGATGCCTGCCGGGGTGTAACGTATGACGTCACGCTCGGCGATGGTGGCAACAAACTGAAAGTGATTCACGCTCCCTGATGCTTTTCTATCGCAATGTCAGCAATTAAGCCGCTGGTGCTTCTGCGCGATTGCTCTTTACTGCGTCTTCCTTCTGGACAGCCTTCAGGATTGGCGAAGGACCGGTTTCGGCCTTCTTCATCTTGACTGTCAGGTGACGCAACACTGCATCGTTGAACTTGAAGCCGGTTTCGATTTCGGCCAGAGTTTCGCCGTCAACTTCGATATTCAGGCAAACATAGTGTGCTTTTGCCAGTTTTTGGATTTGGTACGCCAATTGACGGCGGCCCCAATCTTCGACACGGTGAATCTTGCCGCCGCGTGCAGTAACGATGCCTTTGTAACGCTCGATCATCGCTGGAACTTGCTCGCTTTGGTCCGGATGGACGATAAATACGATTTCATAATGACGCATGTAGACTCCTTTATGGACTGATTAACAAATCGCCCACCTCGGCGTCAAGACGAGTGTGGGAAGAGGAAAGCCCGCAATCATATACCAGAACGCCCAAAACCTCAATACTTTCAGGCATTTGCCGTGGAACAGCGCCCACAGATCGGAAAACGGTCGATGACATGATTTCAATATTGCAGATTGACACTGCTTTATAACTGTATAAAAATACAGACTGTTTATGCAACCAGCATAACTTCCCCGAAAGCCGACATGCTCAAACTGACCGCTCGCCAGGAACAGATTCTGAATCTGATCAAAGACGCCATCGAAAACACCGGCTTCCCGCCTACACGAGCAGAAATCGCCAATGAGCTGGGCTTCCGCTCCGCCAATGCCGCCGAAGAGCATCTGCAGGCGCTGGCGCGCAAAGGCGCCATCGAAATTTCTCCGGGCACCTCGCGCGGAATCCGCCTGCGAGATGGATCGATTACCAATCCTGGCCGCCAGATGGCGCTGCCCCACCCTGCACTCATGCAGCTGTCGCTGCCGCTGGTCGGCCGCGTCGCTGCCGGCTCGCCGATCCTGGCGCAAGAACATATTGAGAGCAATTACAACGTCGACCCGGCGCTGTTTTCGGCCAAGCCGGACTACTTGCTGAAGGTGCGCGGCATGTCGATGCGCGACGCCGGCATTCTGGACGGCGATCTGCTCGCGGTAAAAAAGGCCGATCAGGCGCGCAATGGCCAGATCGTGGTGGCGCGAATCGGCGATGACGTCACGGTCAAGCGCTATCGCAAGACCGGCTCGCTGATCGAGTTGCTGCCTGAAAATCCCGACTTCAAGGTGATCAAGGTCTCATCCGAAGAGGAAAACTTCGCCCTGGAAGGCTTGGCCGTCGGCTTGCTGCGCAGCTGGAATTGATTTCGCCTCGGACCCCACCCAAACTAAAGCCCGCTAAATCGCGGGCTTTTTTTACGTCTGTTTGCCAGATCGAAAGCAGAATTGCATCATATGATACCGATAGCTAACTGCGACCGGGCAAAGCATTGCAAAAATAGCTTTTCCGCTCGCAAAGCAGCACCATTACTCAATCCGGTAAGGAACCACAATGTCAACGCGTAGCAGCAACAAGCCCGCCAACAAGAGCGCTCAACCCAACATCAAGGATCTCCTGGCCGTAAGAGAATGCTTAAACTTGCTGGATGATCACAAAGTCGACGCAGCAAAAGAGCTGTGTGCCCAAGTGCTCAAACGCGCGCCAAATCTGGTCTATGCCAACCATGCATGGGGCCTGGTCGCCATGCATGAGAACGACTTCATCGGCGCAGAAGCCGCCTTGCGCAAAGCGGTGGCGGCAGATCCGACCAATTCGGAATATATTGCAAACTTGGCCACCTCCGTCCTCAAGCAAGACCGGATCGACGATTCGATCGCGCTGTACGAGGAAGCCATCAAACTCAACAGCGAGAATAAAGACGCGCGTATCGGCCTCGCCAACGCCCTGCATGAAAAGAACGATCCGGATGCTTCGATCGCCTATTTCGAGGATGCCGTCAGACGCAATCCTGAGGCGCCCGGACCGCTGTCCCACCTTGGCAAGGCACTGATTGATGCAAAGCAATATAAGGAAGCGATCAACGTACTGTTCAAGTCACTGCAGTTGCAAATAAATTTCGCGCCGGCACACACCAATCTGGGCATCGCTCTCCAGGAAATGGACATGCTCAAGGATGCACTGGAAAGCCATAAGACGTCCTTGCTGCTGGATCCGACCGACATCTACGCGCAGACCAAGATCGCCGACACCTATATCAAACTAAAGGAATACGACAAGGCCAACGAGCATTACCAGCGCATCATCGAACTGGCCCCCAAAGATCCCAACAGTTATACGAAACTCGCCTCAAGCCTGTTTTCCCACCAAGATCGCTATGAAGAAGCCATGGCGCTGTTCCATAAGGCACTTGAAGTCGATCCGAAACACCCGTTGACGCACAACAATATCGGCGCGACGATGTACGATTACGGTGAGACGGTGTCCTCACTGCAATATTTCAAAGATGCACTCGCGCTCAAACCCAATTATTTGACCGCCCAGCACAATCTTGCACTTGGACAACTTCTGGCAGGCGACCTGAAGGATGGCTGGGCCAATCATGAGAGCAGACTGGAAGTCAAAGAGCGTCGCCACGTCTATAAATTGATCCACAAGCTTTTCGAACTGATCCCGAAATGGGATGGCAAGTCTTCGCTCCAGGGCAAATACATTCTGCTGATGCACGAACAAGGCTTCGGCGACAGCATTCAGTTCGTACGCTACGTCCACAAGTTGCTGGAACAAGGCGCCCGTGTGGCGCTGCACGTCAAGGATCCGTTGGCCCGCCTGTTCCGCAGCGTGTCCGATCAGGTGACACTGGTGCGTGAGAACGATCCTCTGCCCAAGTGCGACTACGCTTACGTGCTGATGAGCCTGCCGCACGCGCTCGGTACCGATCGCGTCGAAGACATCCCTTCCTATCCGTTCTATTTATCTGCCGATCCGCAGGACATCAAGCGCTGGAAAGACAAAATGGACATGTTCGCAGACAATACCGGCGACCTGCGCGTCGGCTTCGTCTGGGCCGGTAATCCGGAGCATGGCAATGACCGGAAACGTTCCATTCCACTTGAGACCTTCGCTCCTCTATTTAATACGTCCGGTGTCCAGTTCTTTTCCATCCAGAAAGGACTTGTCACATCTGAGTTGGCCAAGCTCCCTAAAGAATTGCCTGTGTACAATATAGGCGATGCCCTTAATGACTTTGCCGATACGGCCGCGGTGATGGCCAATCTTGACCTGATCATCAGCGTCGACACTTCTGTGGTCCATCTGGCCGGCGCGCTCGGCCGGCCAACCTGGACGTTGCTGGCCCATACGCCCGACTGGCGCTGGCTGAACGACCGGGAGGATTCGCCGTGGTATCCGAGCATGCGCTTGTTCCGCCAGCCAACTCGCAACGACTGGCCTGCGGTTATCAGCAAAGTAGCTTCGGAGCTCGCAATCCTGGCACAAGAAAAGAAAAAAAGGACAGCGTAATCAAATACTTGCCGCATTCACCCTATGCGGCAAGTTGCAAAAAAGTCCGCTGAAAGCCCCCTCGCCACCTTTCTACGCCTCAAAACGGAACTTTTCAAGAATACCTACTAAAGTTTTCTTAAATAGCGTCGAAATAAGATTTGCTTGACGTATAGAAGCACGCAGTTTTAGGTCGGACAGCATTGGAAAAATTTTTTTGCGATAAACATTAAACTTTTTCCGATACCGTCCGATATAGCTAACAACAGCGGTTTGAACGCCTGAGGCTTTAGGTAAAAACCAAAGTTAAGCACTGAAACTCGGATTTATCGGCCTCAAATCTTAGGAGAATTAACATGGCATCAGTCATTAATACCAATATTGCGTCGCTTAACACGCAACGCAACCTCAACATGTCGCAATCGTCGTTGAACACTTCGATTCAACGTTTGTCTTCCGGTCTGCGCGTCAACAGCGCAAAGGACGACGCTGCAGGCTTGGCAATTGCCGACCGCATGAATGCTCAGGTCAAAGGCCTGGCAGTTGCGCAACGTAACGCCAACGACGGTATCTCCCTGGCTCAAACCGCTGAAGGCGCACTGAGCACAGTTACCGACAACCTGCAACGTATGCGCGAACTGGCGGTTCAAGCTTCCAACGGCTCGAACAGCGCTCAGGATCGCAAGACCCTGAACGACGAATACAAGCAACTGTCGGACGAAACTTTCCGCGTTCTGAACGGTACAAACTTCAACGGTCAAAACCTGTTCACAGGTATTGGTTCCGGTGCAAGCGCTGGTACAGGTTCCGACAGCGCCAACGTTTCGGCTTCCCTGACACTGACTTTCCAAGTCGGCGCCAACGTTACCGACAACAAACTGAACGACCAAATCAGCATTTCGCTGTCCGACTTGTCCAACGACAAGACCATGGCTAACGTCATCGGTACCAGCGCCAAGGGTCTGATTGGTCTGGGCACGACAACTTCGGTTGATGCTGCTCAAGTGACTTACACTTCGGCCAAGGCTGCTCTGGACAGCTTGTTCTCGACAGGTTCGACACTGACAGCAACAGCACTGGCAGCTTCGGCTGTGACTCTGCAAAGCGCTATCGACAGCGCCAAGCTGTCGCTGGACAAGGCAATCGCCGATCCATCGGCACAAAGCGATGCACAAAAAGCGATCAAGAACCTGGACAACGCGATCAACCTGATCTCGTCCAAGCGCGCCGAGTTCGGTGCGGTCCAAAACCGCTTCAGCGCCGTCATCAGCAACTTGCAGATTTCGAGCGAAAACATCACCGCCTCGCGCAGCCGTATCATGGATACAGACTACGCGGCAGAAACTGCAAACCTCACACGTGCGCAAATTCTGCAACAAGCAGGTACGGCGATGCTCTCGCAGGCGAACTCCGCACCGCAAAGCGTCCTGTCTCTGTTGAAGTAGTCTTAAGAGCCATGTAGGATAATATGCGGAGAATATGTAGATATTCTCCGCATATTCCTTGATGAAGGAGTAAAAACATGTCGATTTCCCCGCTTAATATCACAGCTGCAGGTGACTCCGGTTCGTACGTGCCGGTGCAGCCGTCCAACACCAAACCAGATCCAGTGGTATCGACAGTTGCGCCTGCAGCAACCCCGCAAGCGCAGCGTTCCACCGAAAGCGATGTGGCCGATGCCGTCGATAAATTGAATGACTTTGCAAGCAAGAACGCATCGGATCTCAATTTTTCGCGTGATCAGGAAACCGGCAAAACGATTGTGAAGGTTGTTGATACGGCAACTGACGTCGTCATTCGCCAGATTCCTACCGAAGAAGCCGTTGCTATCGCAAAGTCGATTGATAAGATGCAAGGTTTGTTGATCAATCACAAGGCGTAAGTCTGCTACGAACTGTTGGAGCATTTTTAATATTCATGCGCAAGCGCAACATTTTGCGCATGGTATATTTCGCCCCGATAGTTCATAACAGATTTCATTTTTCTGTTGCATGTCATCAGAACCCCATCAAGAGTTGACACTCAATTGATGTGAAGCCAGCCAGCTTTATCACTCTTGTCTGATTTCAGCATCGTGTTTTGCGTTCAACGCATAGAATTCAGGAGATAGCATGGCCACCTCTACCGGGACAATCTCGACCTCGGCCGGTCCCCTCGACGTAGCGACCCTCGTTTCCAAACTGATGGGCGCCGAGGCAAAGGTTCTTGATCCGCTCACCTCGCAAGCCAGTAGCTACAACAGCCTGATTTCCGCCTACGGCAATCTGAAGAACGCTGTTTCCACATATCAAAGCGCCTTGAAGGCGCTGACTGCAGCAAGCTTCGCCGCGCAAAAATCCAGCGTGTCCAATAGCGGCACAGGCACACCGCTGACGACTGATCCGTTCACGGCCGACGTAAATACCGACAACTCCACCAAGATCCTTGCGCAAAAGATCCAGTCGGCGGGCTACTCCAGCTCGCAACAGTTCACTGCCGGCGACTCGATAGCGATCAAGATCGGCACCAATCCACCGACCTTCGTCACTCTGCAGGCAAACGCCACCCTGGCCGGCGTTCGTGATGCAATTAATGCCTCCAAGGCAGGCGTCACCGCCAGCATCGTGACTGACGGCACCGGCGATCACCTGGTCATGGAATCGAACACTGCAGGTACCGCCAACACCATCAAAGTGCAGGCAAACAATAGCCTTGCCGGCCTGGCTTACGATCCCTCGAGCTCGAATCCGAGCACCGTGACTCAAATCCAGGCACCACGCGATGCAACTGCGGCAGCTTCAGGCACCTATTCCGTGTCGGTATCGCAATTGGCGCAAGCGCAAAAAATCACATCTACCGGTTTTGCTGCGGGTTATGCGTTCGACACCGGCATTCTTGCAATCAAGACGGGCACCGGCTCGACCGCCATCATCAAACCGGCGACCAATACATTGGCCGGCGTACGCGACGCCATCAATGCTAGCGATGCAGGCGTGAGCGCCACCATCGTCAGCGATGGCACAGCTGCCCATCTGGTTCTCACTGCCAAGGACAGCGGTTCCGCCAATTCGATTCGCGTCAGCGGCACCGGCAGCTATGCCGCGCTTGCCTTCGACCCGAGCGGCAAGTATTCCTCGCCGGGCGTCACCCCTGGCCAGACTTATGACGCTGGCACAGGCGCGCTGACGCTGAAAGTCGGCAATACGACCACTAATGTCGCCTTGTCCGGTGCGGGCAAGACTTTGCAGGACGTGCGCGACGCGATCAACACCGCCAATGCGGGCGTTACTGCCAGCATTACCAATGACGGTACGCAAGACCATCTGGTCCTGACGCCGTCCGGCACCGGTGCGACCAGCCCGGTGTCACTGACCGGTACCGGCGACTTTTCCAACCTGTCCGGCAGCACCATGGGGCAACTGCAAGCTGCCCAGGATGCGAAACTGAGCATTGACGGAACCGCCGTCACGAGCGCATCGAACACCGTCACGGACGCGATTTCTGGTGTGACGCTGAATCTGACCAAAGTCACCACGGCGGCGGATAATTTCTCGTTGACCATCTCCAACGACACGACTGGCGTGACGTCCACCGCGACCACCTTCGTCTCCGCGTACAACGCGCTTGCAAAGTCCATCACATCTCTCACCCAACAGACGCCGTCGACCACGCTCGGCCAGGCCGGCACCTCCTCACCACTGGCTAGCGAGAGCTCGGTACAAAGCATCCTGACCCAGTTGCGCAGTGCATTGCTTGGCAACGTCCCAGGGGGCAGCGGCATCAGTTCGCTGACCGACATCGGCATCGGCTTCCAAAAAGACGGCACGCTGGCGCTGGATGCGACCAAATTGTCGACTGCGACAACCAAGAATTTTGCGGGCATTGCCAATTTGTTCACGTCGACCGCGACCACCAATGCCGACGGTACGACTACCGGAACCAATGGTATTTTGACCAGCGTGCAAAAATTGGTCGACGGCTTCCTCGCTGATGGCGGTATTATTGATACCAAGACCAAGGGATTGCAGGCCAGCCTGAAGATCAACACGGATCGCCAGACTGTCATCAGTACCCGCTTGACCAATATGCAGGACCAATACACCAATCAGTTCAATGCACTGAACTTGACGCTGGCCAGCATGGCGGCTACGCAAAGCTATCTGACGCAGCAGTTGGCCAATCTGCCTAAAACCGGCAGCTGATCGTTAAGCGAACACAGGAGAGGATAATGTTCGGAACCATGCAACGAGGCGCAAATGCCTATGCGAATATCGGTGTTGAAACCGGTGTTATTGCAGCAAGTCCGCACAAGCTGATCACCATGCTGTTCGACGGTGCCTTGGTCGCGATTGCAATGGGCCAGAAATACATGTCGGCCGGCGACATCAAAAACAAGGGCGAATCGATCACCAAGGCCATCCTGATCATCGAGAGCGGATTGCGCGCCAGCCTGAACAAGAACGTCGGCGGCGAGATCGCCATGAACCTCGACGCGCTGTACGAGTACATGGGGCGTCGCCTGCTTTCGGCAAATATCGAAAATTCGCAGGAAACTCTGCACGAAGTGCATGACTTGCTCGACGGGCTGCGTGATGCATGGGAACAGATCACCCCAAACGCGGCTGACAGCTCCCAGGCAGCCGCCTGATCTCGACAAGCGACGTTTTTCTTCACTCACAGTCACCCGAAAGCAAAACACCATGGACGGTGCAGAAGTCATTTCCCTTTACGAGTCGATTGCCGATCTGACCGACCAGATGTTGGCCGCAGCACGCAAGGAAGACTGGGCATTGCTGACCAAGCTCGAAGCCGACTGCGCGCATGTCGTCGACTTTCTCAAGCGCAACGAACTGCAGGTCGTGCTCAGCGACGACCGGCGTGACCGCAAGATCGAGATCCTGAAAAAAATCCTGGAAGACGATCGCGACATCCGCAAGCTCACTGAACCAGGCCTGCAAAAACTCTCGTCCCTGATACAGAGCACCAGCACTGAGAGAAAACTGGCCAATACCTACGGCATGAATCAACGAGGCTAGCAATGATTCCCCGGGCCGACATAGCGATGACCGTCCAGCCCGTAGCCGCCGTCGATGCGCCAACGGCGATAGTCTCGGTCGCCGACGCAAAGCAGGAAGCCTTCAGCCGCCTCGCGCAAATCGCCAACGGCCAGCAACTGCAGGCCAAAGTTCTCTCTACCTACAACGACGGTAGCTATCTCGTTCGCATCGCCAATACTGCTGCGCGTATGGTCTTGCCGACCTCCACGCGCACCGGCGACACACTCCAGCTGACCATGGTCGGCAAGGATCCGCGCCCTACTTTCCTGCTGACCGAAAGTTTCCGCGGCGAGGATGAGGAGAGCACGGAAGTCTCGCTGAGCACTGCCGGCCGGGCGATGGAAAAGGACATGAAGTCGCTCAAGGCGACTCAGCAAGGCCTCACCAACGTCGGTGCGCGCGACAATCAGCTCGACGAGGGCGACGCCAAGAATGCAGCGCCGAACCAGCTTGCGCCCGAAAGCACCAAAACCTCACTCAGCAGCGCCGGCAAGCTAGTCGACGCCCTGCTCCACGCCTCCGAAGAAAGCGACCTGCCCAGCGCCATCAAGCCGAGCCGCCCGCTGGTCGCCAATCCGACCAGCAACACCCCGCAACTGGCAGACGCCCTGCGCGACTCGGTCGCCTTGAGCGGCGCTTTTTACGAGTCCCATGTGGCCGAATGGGCCGACGGCAAGCGACCGATGGCGGAACTGCTCAAAGAACCCCAGGCGCAACTGGCGCAACTGGCGCAGCAGACGCAGTCCGGAGTGGCCAGCCTGCTCAACACCACGGACCCCGCCAATACGCAAATGGGGCAGTTGATCAACCTCCAACTCAATGCGCTGGAGCAACAACGCATCGTCTGGCATGGTGAAGTCTGGCCAGGCCAGCAGATGGAATGGGAAATTCACCGGGATAGCCCTGACCAGCAGCAGCAAGCCCCCCAGGAAGACGAACACGCGCCCTCCTGGCACAGCGTGGTGCGCTTCAACTTCGAACATCTGGGGGCGGTATCGGCTTCGATACGACTTATCGGCCAGCAGATCCACATGCAGGTGCGCACCGACAACGATGTCACCGCAGCGGCCTTGCGCGCCAACGGCCGCATGCTGTCCGAATCCATGGAAGCGGCCGGCTCTTCTCTCGACTCCTTGATTGTGAAACGGGATGAACAAGCCTAAGCTGCCCTACCAGAATGCTGTTGCGCTGGCCTACAATACCAATCAGGCGGCCCCCAAGGTCGTCGCCAAAGGCAGCGGCCTGGTCGCCGAAGCCATCATCGCGCGCGCCAAGGAAAGCGGCGTATTTGTGCACGAATCAAAGGAACTCGTCTCGCTGCTGATGCAGGTGGACCTCGACCAGCAAATTCCCCCCGCTCTTTATCGTGCGGTGGCGGAACTTTTGGCTTGGTTGTACCGCATTGAAAATATGCAATTGGACGGCAGTGATGTATGATTAGGGGTTAGATTAAATACTGCCCTTTTGGGATATAAGTCTACCCTTCTATCCTTTGATTTGAGACGCATAGACGCACAGATGGCAAACAACGACGAGATTAAAGACGACAGCCCGTACCGCGTACATTCGCGCCGGGAAATCGTATCCCTGCTGAATAGCATGATGGAACGCAATCAGCTGCTGAGCCTGCTCATCAAGGGTGGCTCAGAGTCTATTATCACGTCGATTCTGGACATCGATGAAGACGCGAACAGCGTCGTCATCGACGCGGCGCCAAGCGCCTCGCTCAATCTCAGCATCCTGCAAAGCAACCGCATCGGTTTTGAAGCGCTGTACAACAATATCCGCATCACGTTCAACGTCGACCGGGCGAAGCACTGCGAATTCCAATCGCGTCCGGCGCTCAAGATCGATATTCCGGAAAGCCTGGTGCGCCTGCAGCGCCGCGAATATTTCCGCATTCCCACGCCGATCGCCAAGCCTTTGCGTTGCACGTTCCGCGTGACGCAGGATGACGGCTCATTCACCACGATCGTCACGCTGCTGAACAATATCAGCGCCGGCGGCGTTGGCCTGACTGATGAAAAGAAGATCCTGGACAGCACAGTCGGCCGCGTTTACGAAGACGTTTCGCTCGAAATGACTGACAACACCATCGTCACCGTGAAGCTGGTGGTGCGCGACTGCAAGGAAGCCAAGCTGACTTCCGGCAAGACCGTCAATCGCTTCGGCTGCGAGTTTGTCGATCTCCCCCGCGCCGTTCTGGCGGCGGTTCAGCGATTCATTACCAAACTGGAGCGCGAACAAAACGCCAAAGCATCGGGGATGATGTAAGTCAGGTAATCCCGCGTCGCAAAATGCGCCGCGCAATAAAAAGAGCTGCCGCGGCAGCTCTTTTTATTTCATCCGACAATAAACGGCAAAGAATCGCCGGAAAAATGCCGGTCACACCTGCATCGTCATGATGTCGCGATAAGCCGAAACCAGCTTGTTGCGCACCTGGATACTGGTCTGGAAGGAAATACTTGATTTTTGCATGGCAATCATCACATCCGACAAATTGATGTTGTCGTCGCCCATGGCGAAGGCTTCAGACATCTTCTTGGATTTTTCTTGCGATGCATTCACTTCATCGAGCGAATTTTTCAGAACGCTGGCAAAATCTACTCTGGACGCAGGTTTTTCGCCGCCGGTGATACTTTCCACCGGAGCAACATTTCCCTGAGCGCGCGCAGCAGCAGCCTTCAGCTGGGACACCATCGCTTCAATCCTGCTCGTATCGATCATACTCGTTGCCAATTTTGCACCTCTTCGAATTCAATCAAGCATCTGCGATTACACCTCGCAATCACAATTCCCGCTTCTACAACGGCAGATTAGCATGCCATCCCCTGCATTTCGCAACAATAAGCGGGGAAATAGCCATTCTGTTCCAGAGATCAAATTTTCGCTCTGGCAGGACAATCCACACTAAGCAAAAAACCTATATGGGTAGGGAAGCAGTGAAGCAAATCATACATAGCCACAAGCTCGGCAGCACATGCAAGGGGAAATCATGGCGGTAGCAGCCGATGGCACGCTGACCAACGACAGCAATGCCTCAGCCACGGACGGCACGACTTCGGGAGAACATTCGTCCCAGGAGCCGCCGCGCAATGGCGTCGTTCGCTATGCGCAATCGCCCCAGGGGCGCCGCGTCCTGCTGATGGTCGCTGCAGCAGCGGTCATCGCCTTGATGATCGGCATCTGGATGTGGAGCCAGAAGACCGAATACCGGGTCCTGTTCTCCAACTTCTCCGACCGCGACGGCGGCGCCATTGTCGCGTCCCTGCAGCAAATGAACGTGCCGTACAAGTACTCTGAAGGTGGCAGCGCCATTCTGGTGCCTGAGACCATGGTGCACGACGCACGCCTGAAACTGGCGTCGCAAGGTCTGCCCAAGGGCGGCAACGTCGGTTTCGAACTGATGGAAAACCAGAAACTTGGCGTGTCCCAGTTCCTTGAACAAGTTAACTTCCAGCGCGCCCTTGAAGGCGAACTGGCGCGTTCAATTCAATCACTGTCGGCAGTGCAGGCGGCCCGTATCCACCTGGCCCTGCCCAAGGCGTCGGTGTTCGTACGCGACCAGCAAAAGCCGACCGCCTCTGTCATCCTCAGCCTGTATCCTGGCCGCGGACTGGACGCCCAACAAGTCAGCGCCATCGTCCACCTGGTGGCCAGCAGCGTTCCCGAACTATCGCCCAAGAGCGTGACGATCGTCGACCAAAACGGCAATCTGCTGTCGGACACCACCAAGCAGCCCGCCAACGGCCTTGATCCGACTCAGCTCAAGTACGTTCAGGATCTGCAGCAGGACATCATCAAGCGCGTCGAATCGATCATCGCTCCTATCGTCGGCACGGGCAACGTTCGCGCCGAAGCGACCGCCGATGTCGATTTCTCGCGCAGCGAACAAGCGGCAGAAACCTACAAGCCTAACCAAACTGCCGATACCGCCGCCGTTCGCAGCAAGCAAAGCAGCGAATCGCAAAACGGCAATTCAAGCACATCCGGTATCCCGGGCGCGCTGACTAACCAGCCGCCTGCTCCGGCCACTGCACCGATCGTCAATCCGCCTGCGGTAGCGGGTACTGCGGGCGCCGCCGGTACGGCAGCTGCACCGGCAACCAGCTCCGGCACCTCGCATAAAGACGCAACGATCAACTACGAGGTCGACAAGACCGTACGTTACGTCCAGCAACCAATGGGTGGCGTCAAGCGTCTGACGGTCGCGGTGGTGGTGAATTACAAGCGCACCATGGATCAGACCGGCAAGGTCGTGATGAAGCCGCTGACCGAAGCCGAGCGCAATCAGATATCGGATCTGGTCAAGGAAGCCATGGGCTTCAACAAGGATCGCGGCGACTCGCTGAATGTGGTCAACACACAGTTCAGCAGCGAGATGGAACCGGAATTGCCATTGTGGAAACAGCCGGACATGATCCAGCTGGCCAAGGAAATCGGCAAGTACGTCCTGCTGGCGGCCGTGTTGCTGTACCTCTACTTCGGCGTGCTGCGCCCGATCATCTGGAAGCTCTCCGGCCGCGAAGAACGCGAAGCCAAGGAACGCGCCGAAGCCGAAGCCAAGGCTGCCGCCGAAGCCGCCGCCGCGATGTACGATCCGGACAATCCGGACGCCATCGTCGAGCTGTCGCCCGAAGCAGCAGAGGCCGACGCCCGCTCCGAGTACAAGAAGAATCTCGAATCCGTCAAGCAACTGGCCAAGTCCGATCCGAAACTGGTTGCAAGCATCATTAAGGCATGGGTGAACAATGAGTAACGAAGGCGTTCAAAAAGGTGCCATCCTGATGCTGGCGCTGGGCGAGGACGAGGCCGCCGAGGTCATGAAGTACCTCGGCCCCAAGGAAGTCCAGAAGCTGGGCGCGGCCATGACCACCTTGAAAAACATCAGTTTCGAGGAAATCAACGGCGTGCTCGATGATTTCCTGGCCGAGACAGGCCAGGCGTCGTCGATCGGCCTCGATTCGGACGAATACATCCGCAGCGTGCTGACCAAGGCGCTTGGTGACGACAAGGCCACATCCCTGCTCAACCGTATCCTTGGTGGTCGCGACGCCAGCGGCATCGAAAGCCTCAAGTGGATGGATGCGCAATCGGTCGCTGAACTTATTCGCAATGAACACCCTCAGATTATTGCGACGATCCTGGTTCACCTCGAACGCGATCATGCTTGCGATATTCTCAACAATTTCACCGAACGCCTGCGCAACGATGTCATTTTGCGTATCGCAACCCTGGATGGCGTGCAGCCGACGGCATTGCGCGAATTGAACGACGTGCTGACCAAGCTGCTGACCGGCAACGAAAGCCTGAAGAAGCAACAAATGGGCGGTATCCGCACTGCTGCGGAGATCCTCAACTTCATGTCCGGCGAGAGCGAAACATCGGTGATGAGCAATCTGCGCGCCTACGACGAAGACATGGCGCAAAAGATCATGGACGAAATGTTCGTGTTCGAGAACATCATCGACATCGACGGCCGCGGTATCCAGCTGCTGCTGCGCGAAGTGCAATCGGAATCGCTCATCGTCGCACTCAAGGGCGCCTCGCAAGCGCTGCGCGACAAGATTTTCGGCAACATGTCGCAACGTGCTGCGGAAATGATGCGGGAAGACCTGGAATCCAAGGGACCTGTGCGGCTGTCGGAAGTCGACGCGCAACAAAAGGCCATCCTGCAAATCGTCCGCCGCCTGGCCGACGAAGGCCAGATCGTGCTCGGCGCGAAGGGCGAAGATGCATTCGTCTAACGCCGCTGCGACCGGCGCATGCTGCCCCCATGGCCGCATGACGCCGATTGCATCCATGGCTCAGCCTCACCGGATCTGAAATGGCTTCAAGAAACAACATCATTCCCAAAGAACAGATGACGCCTTACCAGCGTTGGGAAATGGCGTCCTTCGATGAGCCGCAGGAAGAGATTCCGACGCCCGAAGAACAGTTTGTCGAAGAAATCCCGCCGCCGCCCTCGCTGACCCTTGAAGAGATCGAGGCCATCCGCGAGCAAGCGCGCCAGGAAGGCTACGCCGAAGGCCAGCAGCAAGGCATGCAGGCAGGCCGCTCGGAAGGCTACATGGCCGGTTTGCAGCTAGGCCAGACGGAAATCAACGAGACCATCCAGCACCTGCGCCAGATCGCGGTGTCGTTCGGCACGGAAGTTTCGCAGACCAGCGAAACCATGGCGCCCGAATTGCTCAATCTCGGTCTCGATATCAGCAAGGCGATGATCAAGACGGCACTCACCGTCAAGCCGGAACTGATCCTGCCGACCATCAGCGCCGCGATCCATTCCTTGCCAAGCTTGCAGTTGCCCGCCCTGCTCTATTTGCAGCCGGACGATGCTGCACTGGTGCGTGAACATCTCGGCGAAGAGCTCAGCCAGAACGGTTGGCGCCTGGTCGAAGACCCGGAACTGCAACGCGGCGGCTGCCGCATGGAAACCGGCACCAATCAGGTTGACGCCACCATGCAGACGCGCTGGCGCCGCATCGCCGAATCACTCAGCAAACAGCTTGACTGGCTGGAGTAGCGCCATGCGAGCACCACTCCCCGCTGTCTCGCTCAACGTGTACAAGGTGCAACGATGAATTCGCCGATGCCCTCCCATTTCAGCCGCTGGCAGGCCTATCTGCATAATTGCAGCGGCCTGGTGGCGATGACTGAACCGACGCAGCTTTCCGGACGCATTACCCGCGTCGCCGGACTCGTCATGGAAGCAGTCGGCCTGAAATTGCCGGTCGGCAGCCCGTGTACCGTCCCGCTGCCAAATGGCACCCTGATCGAGGCAGAAGTCGTCGGTTTCCAGGATGAACGCCTGTTTTTGATGCCACAGAGCGATGTCGAAGGCATCGTGCCGGGCACCCGAGTCTATCCGGTCGAGCCAGTCAAACCGCCGCCGCGCACCGGCCCGATCGCCTACATCCGCCGTACCGACGAACACTCGCGCCGCCTCCCGGTTGGCGATGAATTGCTGGGCCGTGTGCTCGACGGTGCCGGACGTCCGCTCGACAATCTCGGACCGCTGCATACAGAAAATTCAGCCCCGCTCAGCGTGCGCGCCGCCAATCCGCTGGGACGCGCACCTATCGAAGACATCCTCGACGTCGGCGTACGCGCCATCAACAGCATGCTGACAGTCGGACGCGGCCAGCGCATGGGCCTGTTCGCGGGTTCCGGCGTCGGCAAGAGCGTTTTGCTCGGCATGATGGCCCGCTACACCAGCGCCGACGTCATCGTGGTCGGCCTGATCGGCGAACGCGGCCGCGAAGTGAAGGAATTCATCGAACACATCCTTGGCGATGAAGGCATGGTCCGTTCGGTCGTCGTAGCCGCACCTGCCGACACGCCGCCGCTGATGCGCCTGCAAGGCGCCGCCTATGCGACTGCGATCGCCGAATACTTCCGCGACCAGGGCAAGAACGTGCTTCTGATCATGGATTCGCTGACCCGTTACGCCATGGCGCAACGTGAAATCGCCCTGGCCATCGGCGAACCGCCGGCCACCAAGGGTTATCCACCTTCCGTCTTCGCCAAACTGCCGGCGCTGGTCGAACGCGCCGGCAACGGCGACGTCGGCGGCGGCTCGATCACGGCGTTCTACACCGTCTTGACCGAAGGCGACGATCAACAGGACCCGATCGCTGATGCGGCGCGCGCGATTCTCGACGGCCACATCGTGCTTAACCGGGTGCTGGCCGAGGCCGGGCACTACCCGGCGATCGATATCGAACAATCGATCAGCCGCGCCATGCACAGCATTACTTCCGCGGAACATCAGCGCGATACACGTCGGCTGAAACAGTTGTACTCCCGCTATCAACGCAACCGCGACCTCATCAGCGTGGGCGCGTATTCAGCCGGATCCGACCCGGTGCTGGACCAGGCGATCCAGTTGATGCCGCGTATCGAGGCGTTCTTGCAGCAGGGCATCCCGGAACGCGCAGGTGTTTCCGAGAGCTTGGGGCAACTTACCGCTCTATTCCAGTGATTGAGCACTTCGCCCCGAAAATATAATCAAAGTTACCATGGCTACGACCACTGCACTCGAAACGCTGATCGAATTGGCGACCAAAGAGACCGACGAAGCGACAAAACGCTTGGGCCGGTCTGTTCGTACGAGTGAAGAGGCGCAGCAGAAACTTGTCATTCTGGAACAATACCGTGACGACTATGCCTTGCGTTTTCAGGAAAGCCTGTCCTCCGGTTTGACGGCGATGAGCTATCGGAATTTTCAGCTGTTTATCGAGAAAATCGACAGCGCCATCACAGGGCAGCAAAATGTGGTGAAAAACGCCCAGCAACGCGTGGCGGAAGCACGGGCTGCATGGCAGGCATGCGAGCGCAAACGGATGTCTTATGACACACTGGCGACGCGGGCGAAACAAACGGCGCAATTGCGCGAAACACGACGTGATCAGAAGCAGACGGATGAACAAGCGTCGCGGATCACGTTTTACAAACGGTAGGCTAGGAACTGGCGGAAACGATGAAAACACAATTGCCGATCTTGAACGTCGCAAACCTGCAGAACTCTGCACGCCCTGCCACGCAAGCCGACTCTTTCACGGCCGAGGTTCCGTTCAACCAGGTGTTGAACAAGGAAGTCAGCAACCGCAACACCGAAAATCAAAGCAAGCCCAGCGATGCCGCCAAGGACAAGTCGCCGGAACCGGTCAAAGCCGCTCCTGCACCAACCGCCTCGACGCCGCCAAAGTCGGATACGGACAAGACCGCTTCATCCGACGAGAAACAGGATGAAGACCAGGCTGCCGAGGACGCCAGCGCCGCTACCGATGCCGCCTCTGCACAGCAAATGCTGGCACTGGTCACCAACATGGGCCAGATGAGCATTCAGCCGCTGTCCAAGAAAACCACTGACCAGGACATGGATGTCCTGGCCGGCCAGAAAGGCAAGAAGCCGATCGGCGAGATCGGCACCGAGGCGAAGACCGACCTTGCCCTGGCCGATACTGAGGGTGACGACAAGAGCAAGGGCAAGAACAACCCGCTCGACCTGGCGGCGTTGAAGGACAGCGAAAAAGACGCAACGGACGGCAAGTCAGCGCTGCCAACACGTGCCACCACCGAAAAGAGTCAGGCCGAATCGCCGGTAACCGCAAAGTCCTTCCAGGCAGATTTGCAGGACTCCGCCGCTGCAGCCCGCGCCGCCAAGGTCACGCCGGAAGTCGCTGTCAAACCAATCGAAACACCCGTGCAACCAACCGCCGCCACCGTGGTCCCCGCCCTTCAACAGGCGATGTCCCTGAGCCAGCAAGCCGCCATCAGCGGCCAGGCAGTGCAACGCCTGACGCCGGCCGTCGGCAGCCAGGGTTGGGATCAGGCCGTCGGCCAAAAGGTGCTGTGGATGGCCAACGGCGGCCTGCAAAGTGCATCGCTGACGCTGAACCCACCGGATCTGGGCCCATTGCAAGTGGTCCTGCACGTCAACAATCAACAAGCCGATGCGACCTTCATCACCGCTCAGCCCGAAGTCAAGCAGGCGCTCGAAGCCGCCATGCCAAAGCTGCGCGAAATGATGGACCAGGCGGGCATCCAGTTGGGCCAGGCCACCGTCAACACCGGCAACCCGAACCAACAACAAGGCGCGAACCAGCAACAACAGGCGCGCGGCACCAGCGGCAACTCGTCGAACTTTGGCGGCCGCGACAATGAAACAGACGTCAATGTGGCCGTCGTGCCTCGTCCGGTCGCTCGTGGCGGCCAAGGCCTCGTGGACACATTTGCATAAGTTGGACAGCATTCAATAAAAACAGGTGTTCAGCCGGCAGTATCAATATCGGCGGTTTCTTGCCGATAGTATTGTGATGTGCTCAACGAACACGCACGAAAGGGAAAATTAGATGGCAACAAAAGCAGCAAAACCGGCAGCCAAGGGGGCGGACGCTGCAGAGGCGGCACCGGCGAAATCGAAGAAGATGCTCTTCATCATCATCGGTGCAGTGCTGGTGCTGGCAATCGGCGGCGGCGCAGCCTTCATGCTGATGGGCGGCAAATCCAAGAAAGCCGATGAAGAACACGCCGAAGAAAAGGCCACCTCGAAGGTGCCTGTATTCGTTGTCATCGAACCGTTCGTAGTGAACCTGCAGCAGGAAACCGGCGACCAGTTCCTGCAAGTCGCCTTGACACTGCAAGTGCCGAACGCGGAAACCGCCGAAAGCCTCAAGGTCTTCATGCCGCAAGTGCGCAGCCGTCTGCTGATGGTCCTGTCGAGCAAGAAGGCTTCCGAGCTGCTGACCAGCGAAGGCAAGCGCAACCTCACCGACGAGATCATCGATCAGTTGGGCGAGCCGTTTGCCGGCGGCGGCAAGGGCCCGTCGATCACCGACGTGTTCTACACCTCTTTCGTCATTCAACAGCAGTAGCATCATGGCAGAACACTTTCTATCGCAGGAAGAAGTCGATGCACTCCTAAGAGGAGTGACGGGGGACGAAGACGAAGAAAAAAGCGTCGAAGAAACCCCCGGGACGGTACGCAACTACAATCTTGCAACGCAAGAGCGTATCGTTCGCGGCCGGATGCCGACGCTTGAAATCATCAACGAACGTTTCGCCCGCCTGTTCCGCATCGGTTTGTTCAACTTCCTGCACCGTACCGCCGAGATTTCGGTCGGCCCGGTGAAAGTCTCGAAGTACAGCGAATTCATCCGCAACCTGGTGGTGCCGACCAACCTGAACCTGGTCCACATCAAACCGTTCCGCGGTATCGGCCTGGTGGTTTTCGATCCGCAGTTCGTGTTCCTGCTGGTGGACAACATGTTCGGTGGCGACGGACGCTTCCATACCCGCATCGAAGGCCGCGAATTCACGCCGACCGAGCAACGCATCATCATGCGCGTGCTGGACATCGTGTTTGAAAACTATTCCAAGTCGTGGGAGCCGATTTACCCGATTGAATTCGAGTACATCCGCTCGGAACTGAATACCCAGTTCGCCAACATCGCCACGCCCAATGAAGTTGTGGTGTCGACCTCGTTCACCATCGAACTCGGCCCCGTCAGCGGTGAAATCCACATCTGCACGCCGTATTCGATGATCGAACCGGTCCGGGACAAACTCACCAGCAGCATGCAAGGTGAAGCCCTGGAAGTTGACAAACGCTGGATCCGCCTGATGAAGCAGCAGATCCAGACCGCTGAAGTTGAGCTGATTGCCAACTTCGGCACCGCCCGCGTCACATTTACCGATTTGCTGAACATGCAAGTCGGCGACGTCATCCAGCTGCAGACCGCCAACCCGGTCACCGCGCAAGTCGATGGCGTTCCCGTGATGGAGTGCAGCTATGGCAAATTGAATGGTCAATACGCGTTGCGCGTAGAAAAACTGCTATCCATCACGCACAACGAAACACCAGAAAGTATTCAAGGAGAGCAGAATGGCTGAAGATAACGTTGACCAAACAGCGGCGGAAGACGATCCGTGGGGCGCCGCGTTGGCCGAGCAAACAGAAGCGGAAGAGTCGCAGAAGAAACACATTCCTGAAGAAGAAGGCCTGACAACCAAGCCGGCCGAAGCAACCATCTTCAAGGATCTCAGCGCATCTGATATTCAGACCAACACGCCCAACGACATCGACTTCATCCTCGATATTCCCGTCCAGCTGACGGTGGAACTGGGTCGCACCAAGATCGCCATCAAGAACCTGTTGCAACTTGCGCAAGGTTCCGTGGTGGAACTCGACGGCATGGCCGGCGAACCGATGGACGTGCTCGTGAACGGCTGCCTGATTGCACAAGGCGAAGTGGTGGTGGTCAATGACAAGTTCGGTATCCGTCTGACCGACATCATCACTCCTGCAGAGCGCATCCGCAAACTCAATAGATGATCCGTCCGCGCCGTCCCCGCAACCTGCTGACCTGCATCCGCTGCAGCATCGCCCTCGTGCCGGCAGCGCTTGCCGCCGGCGCAGCGCGTGCGGCGGAACAGCAAACAGCCCCTGCATTGCCCTCCACTACCGGCAGCGTGTTCACCATGCTGCTGGGGTTGACGGCCGTGCTGGCGATCATGGCCGGCATCGCCTGGCTGTTCAAGCGCAGCGGCCTGGTGCAGCGCGCGCAGGGCAATGCGGTCGCCAAGATCATTGGCGGCGTCAGCGTCGGCACGCGTGAGCGCGTGATGGTCATCGAAGTCGCGGATCAATGGATCGTCATCGGCGTTGCGCCGGGACGCGTCAATACACTGGCCACCATGCCTCGTCAGGAACACGTTGCAGCGCCGGCCTCGGCCGCCTCTGCCAACTTTGCATCCTGGCTGAAAAACACGATCGACAAACGTAATGGCAGCAGTTAGAACTTCTTCGGTACGCTCATCTCTCTGGCTGCGCCTGCTGCCGGCTCTCCTGCTCTGCCTGCCGCTTGCGGCGGCGGCGCAACAAGGATTGCCGGCTTTCACCAGCACGCCGGCGCCAGGCGGCGGACAGACCTACAACCTCAGCATCCAGACGATGCTGTTGCTCACTTCGCTGTCGTTCATTCCGGCGGCGCTGTTGATGATGACCTGCTTCACACGCATCGTCATCGTGCTGTCGCTGCTGCGCCAGGCCCTGGGTACGCAATCGACGCCGCCCACGCAAGTGCTGGTCGGCCTGTCGCTGTTCCTGACCCTGTTCGTGATGGGCCCGGTGTTCGACAAGATCTACGCCGATGCCTATCTGCCATTTTCCGAAAACAAGATCTCCATGATCGATGCGATGGAAAAAGGCGCCGGGCCGCTCAAGGAGTTCATGCTCAAGCAAACGCGCCAGTCCGACCTCGCCCTGTATGTCAAGCTGTCGCACAGCCCCGACCTGCAAGGCCCGGAAGACGTGCCGCTGCGCCTGCTGATCCCGGCGTTCATCACCAGCGAACTGAAGACCGCATTCCAGATCAGCTTCGCCATCTTCATTCCCTTCCTGATCATCGACATGGTGGTCGCCAGTATCCTGATGTCGATGGGTATGATGATGATGTCGCCGGCGATCGTGTCCTTGCCGTTCAAGCTGATGCTGTTCGTGCTGGTCGACGGTTGGCAGTTGCTGATCGGCTCGCTGGCAGAAAGTTTTTACTAAGGCCCCGCCATGACACCAGAAAGCGTAATGACCCTCGGCCGCCAAGCCATGGAAGTCACTCTGATGATCGCCGCGCCGATGTTGTTCACCGCGCTGATCATCGGCCTGATCGTCAGTATTTTTCAAGCCGCGACACAGATCAATGAAGCCACGCTGACCTTCATTCCGAAACTGGTCGGGGTCTTCCTTGCACTCATCATTGCCGGTCCGTGGATGCTGAGCATCATGCTCGATTACATGCGCCTGATGTTTACCGGCATTCCCGCCATGGTGCAGTAAGGCATGCAAGGATTGCCACGCCCACCGGCAATCGCAACATCATGATCAACGTCACCAGCGCTCAGCTCTACATCTGGATTGCCGCATTCATCTGGCCGCTGACGCGTATCCTCGGATTGCTGGCTGTCGCGCCGCCGTTCGGCAGCGCCAGCGTGCCGATGCTGGTGAAGATTCTTCTGGGCGTCATGACCTCGCTGGTCATCGCACCCAACGTGCCGGTGCCGCCGGCGCTCGACCCGATGTCGATGACGGGACTGCTGATCCTGATCCAGCAATTCATCATTGGCGCGGCCATGGGATTCTCCGTGCGCCTGGTTTTTGCCGCAGTGGAAATGGCCGGGGAAATGACCAGCAACACCATGGGCCTGGGCTTTGCCGTCTTCTTCGATCCGCAATCGCAAGGACGCACGTCCGCCATCAGTCAATTGTTTTCCCTGCTGGCCACGCTGGTCTTCCTGAGCATCAACGGCCATCTGGTGCTGGTGGCCGTCATCGCGGACAGTTTCAACACCCTGCCGATCACCGCCGCCCCCGTCACTGCCGAAGGCTTCCATTACATTGCGCTCTCCGGCGCACGCATTTTCAGCATGGGGCTGCAGTTGTCGCTGCCCATGATCGTCGCCCTGCTGATCACCAACATGGCGTTGGGCATCCTGACGCGCGCGGCGCCGGCGCTGAATCTGTTCGGTATCGGCTTCCCCATCACGATGGTCGCCGGCTTCCTGCTGATCGCAATCTGCCTGCCCTACATGCTGACGCCACTGCAGCACTTCCTCAACGACACCATCGAAACCGTGCGCATGCTCGGCGGCATGGCGACCATCCCGCCGATACCCAAACGCTAGCCATACGGCGGGAGAGCCGGCGTTTTGCAACGTCGCGACAAACACTTCAAGCTTGACCAGACAAAGGATCCTGCTCGGCACAGGGCAAGAATCATCACGCCCTGATAGCGGACAAATGAATAAGCGGGAGAAGGACTGTTACAGAGAAGATTGAGACACCGGACGAACCTAAGTTCGCCCGGCCGGGAAGGATTACTTCAGATAGTTCAACAGCGTCAGGCTGCTGGTGGTAACGAAGGATTTTTGTGCAGCCTGCAGGTAAGTCTGCTGCAGCGACAGCGCGCTGATGTTTGCCGCGAGGTCCGACGGATTGCGCCCCAACAGGTCATTGACGCTTTGCGTGTACTGCTCCTTGAGCACGTCGCCGGTTGCGTTCAGGTTGTCGATTTCAGATTGACGTGCACCGACCGACGCCGTCGCGGCGCCGACACTGTTCATCTGCAGGTCAATTGCGCCACCGAGCTTGTTCAGGCCGCGGGTCAATGCCGCCTGGCTGCCTGGAATCGGCGTGCGGGCGGCATCCGCCTTGTCCGACGCCAGCTTGGCGTTGGCCGCCTGTGTCAACAAAGTTCCGTAATTCGGAGCGGTAGGCGAAGCGGCATCCACTGCTGCCTGGGCCGTCTTGTAGGCCTGGATAGGGAACTGTCCTGAGCCGGCCGGATATTCATAGGTATTGGCAGCCTGTGTATCGGCGTTATTGGCCGCTTCAGTCACCGGCACCTGCAACAGCGTGATCAGGTCCTGCATGTTCTTGAAGGTGTCCTGGCCCGCGCCCTGAAACACCGCCTGGCCGGAAACGCTGATTTCCATGTTGCGGGTCGAATCCACCTGCAACGACTGCTGGCCCTGGTCGCCGTTGTAGACGATGTTGCCCATGCTGTCGTAGTCGAAAGGCTGGGTGGTGGCCTTGAACCCCGAGAACAGGTAGTTGCCCAGCGCATCGGTCGCGTTGGCGAACCCCAGCATTTCTTTCAGGTTACCCTTGAGCTCGGTCGCCATGTTGGCACGTTCGCTGTTGGAGAACGCAGCGTTGCCGGCCTGGGTGATGTTCGACTTGATCTTGGTCAGCATCGCCGTGACGTTGGTCAGGGCCGCGTTCACCTGCGACAGCGAGCTGTCGGCATTGTTGCGATTGATCTTGTACTGATCGTTGAGCGCCTGCGTCTGCGACAGGTCCAGGGCGCGCGCAGCGGCCACGGCATCATCGGACGGCAGCAATACGGTTTGCTGCTGGGTAACCTGCTGGTTCAGCTTCAGGATCGAACCCTGCATGCTGGTCAATTCTGTGTTGCTCAGTTGATAGAGCATGCTTGTGCTAATACGCATTTTGATCTTCCTTAAAACTAGCCGCCGAGCGTGAACAAGACATTCAGCATGTCGCTGGCAGCCTGAATGATTTTTGCCGCAGCTTGATAGGCCGTCTGATTCTTGATCATGTTGGCCAATTCCTCGTCTTGATTGACGCCGGATTCAGATTGCTGCTCTTGCTGAATCGCGGTCAGACGCGCATTTTCAGCCTTGTTGGTAACAGTGATCTCGTTGGTCTTGTTGCCGATCAGGCTGACCAGCTGCGAATACGAGCCCTGGAACGAGGTATTGCCGATCGTGTTGGCAGTCTGCAGCGCGTTCAAAGCGAGCGCGTTGCGGTTGTCGGTCACGCCACCGGTGTTCGGCGACACGTAAAACTGATCGCCATTGGCAGGCTGCCCGGTGATGCTGAAGCTCATGCCAGTGGATGTGGTGTAGCTGTAACCAGGGCCGAAAGGCAGATTGGGTGGCGTCACCGTCACCGCGTTGCCGCTGGCGTCCTTGACGGTCACGGTACCCATGGTCGCCGATCCTATTGCCGGCGATGGCACCAGTGTCCCGGTCCCGCTATCAAAGGTAAAGCTCAGTTTGGAGCCCGCCGGCAACGAAGTCGCGGTGAAGCTCGAATTGATTGTTCCCGATGAAATCGTCGCCGTGCCGGTGTTCGCCGGTTTCGGGGAAAACACGAATTTATCGTTATTGGCGGGAGCGCCGCTCAGCACAAAACTGACGCCGCCGCTGCTAATCGTCGCGCCAGCCGAATAAGGAACCGCTGCACCGGCTGCATACGTAGTCGTCACGCCGGCTGTCGTCGTGACCGTCACGGCTGCAGGCGGCGTCAGCGCCAGCGACGTCGTGCCGCTGCTATAGGTGTAAGTCTGCGTCGAGTTCGGTGTGAATGCAGCCTTGTTCACTGTCGCCGAAGTCACTACACCGGTACCTGTATTGCCGGTCGTGACCAGCCCCATGTCGGTAACCGCATTGGTCGATGTCACGATCGGTGTTCCGGCCGCAATCTTCTGCGTATTGGTGATCGCGACACTGATGCCGTTGGCGCCGTTGATGGTCGGCTTGATCAGGAAACTGTCCTTGGCCACCATGCCGGTAGAACCGAAATCCACACCGTCGACCGTAACCGGCATCGTCGCCGATGTGGTCTTGGTGTTGTCCGACAAACGTGTGACCGAATAATTGGTGCCGTCGAAATCAAGACGGTAGTCGCTGGTCGACAGCAGTGAAGGATTGCTGATGGTTGCCGTGGCGGTGGCCACTGCAGGCGGCGCTACGTGATTCTTTGCATTGGCCACAACGGAAGGCACAGGCACATTGAAGAAGTTGGTGCCCAGCGCGCCGTTCTGATCCTGCCCCAGCTTGTGCTGGGCATTGAACGCGCTGGCCATGACAATCGCTACCCGACCCAAGGTATTCTGCGCAGTATCCAACGTCTCGGTGCGGTATTGCAGGAT
The DNA here is from genome assembly GCF_044767325.1 of Herbaspirillum sp. NPDC101397. Classification (NCBI taxonomy): domain Bacteria; kingdom Pseudomonadati; phylum Pseudomonadota; class Betaproteobacteria; order Burkholderiales; family Oxalobacteraceae; genus Herbaspirillum; species Herbaspirillum sp. NPDC101397. The sequence continues at coordinate 202,268 of NZ_JBIWNS010000009.1, read as the reverse complement.
GCCGCCCAGGCTGCCGCCGGTGAAGGCGCCGTCCGGCAACAGGATGGTGGCGTTGCTGCTGGTCTTGATCGATACTTGCAGACGCGTCGGATCGTCGTCCGCCGGCGTCGGCACCAATTGCGAAACCTGATCACCCAGCACCAGGGGCTGCCCGTTGCCGATGAACACGCTCATTGAGCCATTGCTTTGCGGCAAAGTCGTTACTTTAACGATCTTGTTCAGATCGGCGATTGCCTGATCGCGCTGGTCGAGCAAATCGTTCGGTGCTGCACCGCCGCCGCTGCCCTGCGCCTTGATGATCGCCTGGTTCAGTTCCTGGATCTGCGTGGCAAACGAATTGATGGTGCCGATACTCGACGTGATCTGCGCGTTGACGCTGGTGCGGCTCTGCGCCATCTGATCGTTCAGGCTCTGGAAACGCGCAGCCAGCGTCGAACCGGCGGACAACACAGCCTGACGAGCGGCGTCGTTGTTCGGCGTCGACGCCAGGTTCTGCATCTTCGTAAAGAAGTCCTGCAGTGCAGGCGACAGGCCTGCCGACGTATCGGCGACCAGATTGTTCAGTTGGCTGATCTGCGACAGGTAGGAGTCCAGCGAGCTCGCAGTGGTCTGCGACGCCATCACCTGCTTGTTGAGGAAATCGTTATAGACGCGCTTGATTTCGGCAACCTGCGTACCCTGCCCAATAAAGCCGTAGCCGTAGTTGATGCCGCCGGCCGTGCTTTGCACGACTACCTGGCGGTTATAGCCCGGGGTTGTCGCATTGGAAATATTATGGCTGGTGGTCGCCTGGGCCGCCTGAGCTGCGGCCAGTGCACTTTGCCCGATACTGAAGATATTGGTTGCCATGCTATCTGTCTGTTCTTTAACGGAATAACCTAGTGAACGGCATCCTGCAGGGAAACTTTAGGACGCGTTACCAATGATTTTGAGAGTGCAGGAAGCGCCTGGTGTTCCCCGCAGCGTTTGGAAAGATCCCGTCCGGGCCGATATCAGCCCATGGAGCGACTCGGGTAGCAAACCTCGTATCAGGCCGACAGCGACTGGCGGATGATGCGCGATAGTTTTTCCGCATAGTGTGGATCGGTTGCATAGCCTGCGCGTTGCAGGCCGTAGGCAAAACCGTGGGCGTCTTGCGCATTGGCCAACACTTTTTCATAGCGCGGGTTGCTGCGCAGCAGCTTGGCGTAATCCTGGAAGGCTTCCGAATAAGAATCATAGGCCCGGAACTTCTCCACCTTGCGCTGCGCCACACCGTTGACGTATTCGATCGTGGTCGCATCGACCGTCTTGCCGGTCCAGTTGCCGGTCGCCTTGATGCCGAACAGGTTGTGCGCGGAGCTGCCGTCGCGGGCGCGGATTTCTTTCTTGCCCCAACCGGTTTCCAGCGCAGCTTGCGCCAGCATGAATTTGGCGGGGATGCCGGTGACGCGGCTGGCGGCCTCGGCATCGGCCTGCAAACGATTCTGGAAGGCTTCAACGTGCGCCGGACGCTGCTGACCGCCTTTGCGCTTGCTGCCGCCTTGCGAAGATGTGCTGTCGTAAGTGGCCGCATTGGCGAGGCCCTGCACCAGACGCGACTTGTCCAGATCGCTCAGCGTGTTGGCCAGCGGAATGTCGAGCGGCAAGGCAGATGCGCCGTCTTCGTCGGTCGGCAACGGCTTATTCAGGCTGCTGGATAGCTGGCGCACCAGCATGTCGGCCAGGCCGACACCGCGCTGCGCCATGTTCTGGCTCAACTGCTGGTCGAGCATGCTGGTAAACATCTTGGTCTGGGGGCTGTCGAACATGCCGTCCTGCGGTGTCGCATCGCGCATGCTCTTCAACATCATGTTCAGGAACAGCGCTTCGAACTGCTTGGCCGCACCCTTGAGCGATTCCGGCGATTGCGTAGCCGCGGCGGAACGCAAGCTGTTAAGGCTGTTGGCGTCGGCGGCAAGGCTTTCGGTTGGATTACCCGGTTTGATGTTGTTGATCATGTACTACCCCGGTTAAATGATTTCCAGCTCGGCGCGCAAGGAGCCGGCAGCCTTCATGGCTTGCAGAATCGCCAGCAGATCCTGCGGCGTTGCGCCGATGGCGTTGAGCGCCTTGACCACTTCGGCCAGCGAGGCGCCGCCCTTCAGGTACATGACCTTGCCGGGAGCCGAACTGATGGAAATCTGTGCATTCTGGTTGGCAGCGGTCTGGCCACCGGACAAGGCGCCGGGCTGGCTGATGCTGTTCTCCGCGTTGATCACTACCGACAGATTGCCGTGCGATACCGCGCAGGTGTCCAGCGTCACCGCCTGATTCATCACCACTGAACCGGTGCGCGCATTCAGGATCACCTTGGCTTGCACGCGTGATGGGATGACGTCGATGTTTTCCAGCGCGCCGAGGAAAGCCACGCGATCACCGCTGCCGATCGGTGCACGGATCCGGATCACGCGACCGTCCTGCGCCATTGCGGTGTCGAAGCCGAAACGCTTGTTGACGGCTTCCACCACGCGGCTGGCGGTGGAGAAATCGTTGTCGTTGAGTTCCAGGTTGACCGTGTCGCCCTGTCCCAGCGCCGATGGCACCGCACGTTCGACGGTGGCGCCTGCGGAGATGCGGCCGACGCTCAGATGATTGATGGTGGCGCTGCTGCCGGCCGCGGAAGCACCCGCACCGCCGACCACGATATTGCCCTGGGCGATCGCATAGATCTGGCCGTCGGCGCCTTTCAGCGGCGCCATCAGCAGCGTGCCGCCGCGGATGCTCTTGGCGTTACCGATCGAGGAGACCGTCACATCCAGCGTCTGTCCCGGCTGCGCAAATGCCGGCAACGACGTTGTCACCATCACTGCCGCGACGTTCTTGAGCTGCATGTTGCTGGTCGAGGTGCTGGGCAGATTGACACCCAGTTGTTGCAGCATGCTGATCACGCTCTGCACGGTGAACGGTGTTTGCGTAGTCTGGTCACCGCTGCCGTCGAGACCGACAGCGAGGCCGTAACCCACCAGTTGATTCTGCCGCACGCCCTGGATGCTGGCCAGGTCCTTGAGACGTTCCGCGTGGCTGACGCCGGCGCTGAGCAGGCATGCCGCAGCCACCAGCATGGTCGCCAGGCGGTTGAAGCGGAACAGAGTCAAAGACTGAGAAAGCGAACGGAAAATCATGGATACCACCTTGGGACTAGAACGGCGACACGCTAAAGAAGAAGCGCGACAAAGAAGACATGAATTCCGCCATATCCACACGTGTATTGGTTCGGTATTCGACCTTGGCGTCGGCTACCAGCGTCGACGACACGGTGTTACCGGTCGCGATGTTGTCCGGACTGACGGTACCCGAGAAGCGGACGTATTCGACGCCCTTGTCCAGCGCCACCTGCTTCTCGCCGCTGACGACCATATTCCCGTTCGGCATTACTTCAATGACGGTTACGCCGATGGTGCCGGTGAAGTTGTTGCTGGAGCTGATCGCGCCCTTGTCTTCAAACTTGTTGGTGCTGCCGCCGCTGCCGGACAGTTCCTTGATGCTGGTTCCGAACAGCGTCGGCGCGATGGCGCTGGCGCTACCGGTCTTGCTGCCGGAGCTGCCCGCCGATTTGGCGGCGCTGGTCTTTTCATTGATGACGATGGTCAGGGTGTCGCCCACCAGGCGTGCACGGCGGTCTTCCAGCAACGGACGATATGCGGCCGACTGGAAGATCGCGCCGTTGGTTGCCGGTGCGTAAGCAGCCGGCTGCGGCTTCGCCGTCAACGGCATCTTGACGATCGAATCCGGCACCGTTTCGCATCCGGCAAGAGCAATCATCCCTACGATGGCGGCAAGTTTCAGCAGGCTTTTCATGTTTGCCTCATCCCATTTCATCAAAACATTACAAAAACAGATTACAACTGCGACAGCTTGGCCAGCATCTGGTCGGATGTCGTGATTGCCTTGCTGTTCATTTCGTACGCGCGCTGAGTCTGGATCATGTTGACCATTTCCTCGACCACGTTCACGTTCGAGGTTTCGACGTAGCCTTGCCACAATGCGCCGGCGCCGTTGGTGCCCGGAGTATTCGGTGCAGGCGTACCGGAGGCGGCCGTTTCGGCGTAGAGATTTTCACCCTTGCTTTCAAGACCGGCCGGGTTGATGAACGTGGCGATCTGCAGCGTGCCGATCTGCGTGGTTGCCGTCGAACCGGCTTGCATGATCGAGACGGTGCCGTCGCGGCCGATGGTCAGCTTGGTCATGTTGGCAGGCATCGTGATCGGCGGCTGCACGACGTAGCCGCTCGAGGTCACCAGCTGCCCCTGCGCATCCGACTGGAACGAACCGTCGCGCGTGTATTGCGTCGTGCCGTCAGGCATCAGCACCTGGAAGAACCCTGCGCCTTGAATCGCGACGTCCTTGTCATTGCTGGTCTGGTTGGTGTTGCCTTGCGTGTGGATACGCTCGGTCGCAACCGGACGCACACCGGTACCGATCTGCAGGCCCGACGGCAGTTGTGTCTGTTGCGACGACTGCGCGCCCGGCTGGCGGAGGGTCTGGTACATCAGATCCTCGAACACGGCGCGCGAACGCTTGAAGCCGTTGGTGCTGGTGTTGGCGAGGTTATTCGAAATGACGTCGAGTTGCGTTTGTTGCGCATCGAGGCCGGTTTTGGCAATCCACAGGGAACGAATCATGTTTTCTCCAGTACCTGAATAGTCGGTCTAGCGTCAGGACAACGACAGAATTTGGTTGGCTTTGTCTGCATCACTCTGGGCGGTTGTCACCACCTTCATGTTCAGGTCGAATTGGCGCGCGAGGTTGATCATGTTGACCATGGAATCGACCACGTTGACGTTGCTGCCTTCAAGCGCGCCGCCGACGAGGCGGACGTTGGCGTCAGGCGGAGCCTGGGTGCCTGTAGTCAGGCGGAACAGGCCGTCGTCGCCGCGCTTGAGCGACTTCTCATCCGGATTGACCATCTTGATGCGGCCCAGCACGTTGACGGCATTGGGCGTACCCATCGTCGGGATCGAGGATACCGTGCCGTCCGCAGCAATCGCCACGGTGACGTCGGGAGGAATGCTGATCGGACCGCCGTCGCCCAGCACGCTCAGGCCGGTCTGCGTTTGCAGGATGCCGTTTTCGCTCATTTTGAAGCTGCCGTTGCGGGTATAGGCTTCACCGCCGTCTGCGGTCTGCACCGCAATCCAGCCATCTCCCGCCACAGCGACGTCCAGCGCACGGCCGGTGTCTTGTATCGGGCCCAACGCGAAGTTGGTGCCTGCGGTCGAATCGACCACGAACGTGCGTGTCGCCAACCCTTCCCCGCCCACCACCGGTACGGCGCGGAAAGTGTCGAGCTGAGAACGGAAGCCGGTCGTTGTCGCGTTCGCCAGGTTGTTGCTGGCGGTGGCCTGCTGTTCCATTGTGTGCTTGGCGCCGGACATGGCGGTGTAAATCACACGATCCATAATTACCCCTTTGTGCGCGCGCGGCATCGCTGCCGCGCGCTTCCCCACTTATTTCAAATTGCTTAGCGCAGGCTGACCAGCGTTTGCAGGACGGTATCCTGCACCTTGATGGTCTGCGAGTTGGCCTGATAAACGCGTTGCGCCACGATCATGTTGACCAGCTCAGTGGTCAGGTCGACGTTGGAGTCTTCCACGGCGCGCGCCTGCAACACGCCAAACTGACCTGTGGTCGGCTTGCCGACCAGCGGCTCGCCGGCGTCGGCGGTTGCGGTGTACAGATTGCTGCCCAACGGCGACAGGCCGTTCGGATTGGCGAAGTTGACCAACAAAACCTGACCCAGCACTTTGGTGTCGTTGTTGGAGTAGTTACCGATAATCTGACCGTCTTTGCCGATCGAAAAGCTCGACAGCACGCCTGGCGCCTTGCCGTTCTGGTCTTGCGCGACGGGAGTGAACGCCTGGCCGGTCTGGGTGGTGCCGGTGTAATCGACAGCAACCGCGGCAGGGAATGTCGCGCCCGGCTTGACGAAAGGACCATTCAATGTCGCTGCAGCAAATGTGCCGGCAGTCGCACCGCCGACCAATACGCCGGAAGTATTGAAAGACAGCGTCGTCAACGGTGTGGCCACTGCGGCTGCCGGCGCGGGATACAGCTTGCCGTCAATGGTCGCATAGACATCCCAGTCTGTATTGGGAGGCGTTGCTGCTGTGGTCTTTTTCACGTAGTACGTTTGAACGTTATAGCTATTGCCCAAACTGTCATACATGGTGACGCCGGTCGTACTGCTGTAGCTGGCCGCATTTGTCGGACTGAAAGGCACGACGGTTGAGTCAATAGCCGGCAGACGTGAATCAAGATTCAGTTTGGTAGAAATCTTGGTTGTCGCAGTAGCAGGAATATTCGATGTATCGATCTTCAGAGGAACAGGATCACCACCAACGACGCTTCCCAGCCAGCCGGTCAGGTACGCGCCCTTTTCGCTCGGATTGATGATGTAGCCATCCTTGTCCAGCTGGAACTGACCATTGCGGCCGTACATCGGCGACTGGTCAGTCAGGCTGCCCTGCATGCGGAAGAAGCCGTCGCCGTTGATGGCGATGTCCAGCGGATTGTTGGTAGTGGTGACGTTACCCTGAGTGAACGCTTGCTGCACGTTCGCGACCGCGACGCCGATGCCGACCGGCGAGTTGCCGGAACGGTTCATCGAGTTGGCGTACATGTCGGCGAACTGCGCCTGTGCCGATTTGAAACCCACTGTGCTGGCGTTGGCAACGTTATTGCCGATCACGTCGAGGCTCTTCGATGCCCCTGCCAGACCGCTCAGGCCTTGTTGAAAACTCATTTGATTCTCCTTGTGCTGGAAGCCGTCAGTGGATTAGAGGATTTGGATAACGTCGGTCGGCTTGATGGTGCCGATATTCGATACATTCAGCTTGACGCCGTCGGCACCGGTGCTGACGCTGGCGACCGTACCGAAGGACAGCGCAGTAGCATCCACGGCGGTGCCGGCGCTGGTCGCTGCAACGGTGAAGGTGTACTGACCATCGGGAGCCTTTGTGCCGGCGTCGTTGGTGCCGTCCCAGATGACAGGCACGGTGCCGACAGCTTGGCTGCCCAGATCCATCTGACGCACGACGGCGCCGGTGGTCGCGTCACGGATGGTGACCTGAATGCTGTCGGCGTTGGCGCCGAGCTGCACGCCGAAGACGGCCTTCTGAGTGGTAGTCTCGGTGCCGTCGGCTGCCTTGGTCGTATCCGAAGTCAGAGTCAGGTTGTTGCCCGCGGCCAGCACGCTGTGGCCGATCATGTTGGCTGCTTGCAGCGACTGCGCCGAACCCAGATTGGACATGAGCGAAGCCAGCGTAGTGTTCAGCTGGCTGATGCCCGACACGGTCGACAGTTGCGCCAGCTGCGTGGTCAGCTGCGAGTTGTCCATCGGATTGGTCGGATCCTGGTTCTGCATCTGCACGGTCAGCAGCTTCAGGAAGCGATTCTGAATCGCTTCCGGGCTGTTGTCGTTCAGGCTCGAAGTATTGGAGGTCGAAGTCGACGTGCCATTCATTGACGACAGCAGATCGTTGGAGACAGTAGTCATGATTTAAGATCTTCCTTATTGACCGATGGTGAGGGTTTTCATCAACATATTCTTGGCGGTATTCATCGTCTCGACGTTGGTCTGATACGAGCGCGATGCGGAGATCATGTTGACCATCTCCTCTACCGGATTGACGTTGGGCATGGCGACGTAGCCGTTGGTGTCGGCCATCGGATGCTTGGGATCGTAGATCAGCTTGGGCGGCGCCTGGTCTTCGACGACCTGGCTGACCTGCACGCCGCTGTTTTCGATGCTGCCGAACGGGACCGCCTTGAACACCACTTGCTTGGCCTTATACGGCTTGCCGTCCGGACCGGTTGCGCTGTCGGCGTTGGCGATGTTGCTGGCGACCGTATTGAGGCGCTGTGATTGCGCACTCATGGCGGAACCGGCGACGTTGAAAATATTGGAAAGAGACATGATGATCAGCCTGGTTGGATGGCAGCGAGCAGACCTTTGATCTGCGCATTGACGGCGGTGATGCCTGCTTCATAGCGCACCCCGTTGTCGGTAAACTGGTTGCGTTCGACGTCCATGTCGACGGTATTGCCGTCCACACTGCTCTGGGTTTCCTTGCGATACAGCAGCGGCGAGCCGCCGATGCCGCTGTCGCCCGTCGCCTTGCCGGCGATGTGGGCCGACGACGTGCGCGCCAGTTCGACCGGAGGCACCGTGCTGGACTTGCCCGCCATGGCGCCCTGCAGCGTTTTGGCGAAGTCGATGTCGCGCGCCTTGTAATTCGGCGTATCCGCGTTGGCGATATTCGACGCCAGCAATTGCTGACGCTGGGCGCGCAAATTCAGCGCCGTTTCATTGAATCGCAGATAATCATCCAGTTTTGCAGCCATCTAATCCTCCTGACGTACCCTTCATAAAGTACGTTTTACGCCGATAATGGGATTTACACACCATTGGATCATAAGGCTCCCCCTCAAACTCTAATGCCCGAGAAAGAGAGAAAACTATGCCTTGTTCGACCTTTTGACAGAATCGGCCGCCAGTACTATTGCTGACAGGATGGCCCTGCCTCCGATCACACGGGTTGAAAAGTTGTTGTTATGAAATTATTGTCAAAAGCGCTATTGTCGTTGCTGTTGTTGCTGCCCGCATTCGGGCTGCCCGCACTGGCGCAAACCGCCGAACAGAACACGCCGCCGCGCCAGGATCTGGGCGCTCTGCAAAAAATTGCCGAACAGTTCATGAAAGTGCAGACGACCGGCCTGTCCGGCACCGTCAATATCGCCGTCGAACCGGTCGACAATCGCCTCAACCTCGCCGCCTGCACGTCGCCGCAAGCTTTCATGCCCAACGGCGGCCGCCTGTGGGGCCGCACCACTATCGGCATCAAGTGCATTGCGCCGTCGCCCTGGACGGTTTACGTGCGCGCCACCGTGCAGGTCATTGCCGAATATATCGTCACCGCAGCGCCGCTGGCGCAAGGCCAGGTCATCGGTCCGAACGACATCACCAAGATGAAGGGCGACCTGTCGAATTTGCCCAACGGCATCATTACCGATGCCGCCCAGGCCGTCGGCCGCACCGCCAACATTTCGCTGGCGCTGGGCGCCCCGATTCGCCAGGATGCACTACGCAGCAACCGCGTGGTGCAGCAAGGCCAGGCAGTACGCGTGGTGTCCATCGGTCCCGGCTTCCAGATCTCCACCGAAGCGCGCGCCTTGACCAACGGCAGCGAGGGCCAGATGGTGCAAGCCAAAACGGCGGCAGGCCAGGTTGTGAGCGGGATTGCGAAGGCCGGCGGCATCCTCGAAATCAATTACTGACAAGAAACATTCTGACGGGCGATAAAAGAATTAAAGTTTGCGGAAAAATGGCCGATAATCTAGGCAACAGGCGGGTCACAGAACCCTAACCCATTAAGGATGATGCCGTGAACGTTAATGACGCCCTCAAAACAGGCAAAGGCTTACCGGAAATCGCGCAACCCCAGGCGCGCCCCGCGAACAGCAATGCCGGTACCACCGCAGCAAAGACAGGCAGCGACAGTTCCACCGCGGCCAATGTCCAGCTGTCCTCTCAATATCAAGCGCTGGGCGTGAAGGCCACCAATGCCGGCGGTACTTTCGATGCAAAGAAAGTTGCTGAAATCAAGGCTGCCATCGCCAATGGCACCTTCCAGGTTGATCCCGAGAAAGTCGCCAACGGCTTGCTCGACACAGTCAAAGATCTGATCGGTTCACGCAAGGCTTAATGCAATGACAAGTAATTCGCTCCTGCCGTCCCATACACTCGCCGATGAAAAGCTGGTTACGTCGCGCCTGGTGGCGGCGTTGCAGCAAGAGCAGGATTTGCTCAGCGGCAACGGCGATGCGGACAAGATTCCCGACATCATCAACGAGAAGGCCAATATCGTTGCCAACATGGCAGCATTGGCCGATCAGCGCCACAAGGCGCTGGCTGCACTGGGCTTCCTCGCCGGCGAAAACGGCATGCAGACCTGGATCGAACAACACGGCTCTGCCGACGACAAACAAGTGTGGGGAGAACTGTTTGCGCTGGCGCAATCCGCGCGCGAACTGAATCGCCTCAACGGCTTGCTGATCGGCAAGCAAATGGCAATCAACCAGAACGCCATGAACATCCTGCAAGGCAAGAGCAACGGCTCCTTCTATGGCCCGGATGGCCAATCGAGCCTGCGTAGCTCGGGCCGACCGCTTGGCATCGGCTGATTTTTTCGCCCTCCGGAATTTAAAAAGCCCGTTCTTGCGAACGGGCTTTTTGCTTTATGGCCCAGGCTTGGGCTGAGCGGGCGGAACGAGCTTGCCACCCTCTTCCGCAAACGGCACTTCGGTCGCCTGCTCCGCCAATCGCGACAGGATCATCACATCGACACGGCGATTGCGCAGCCGCCCCTCGGGCGTATCGTTGGAAGCCACAGACTGATTCGATCCATGCCCCACCGCCGTCAGGCGCAGGTCTGCGATGCCCTGGTTGTTGAACAGCCGCGCCACCGTACTGGCACGGACCGCCGACAACTCCCAGTTGGAAGGAAAGACGCTGGTGTTGATCTGCGTATTGTCGGTATGCCCCTCGATCTGGATAGCGTGATCGTCGTTTTTCAGCACCCGGGCAATGGCGATCAGGGTTTCTTCCGACTCCTTGCTCACCTTCGCATCGCCGGGCGCGAACAGGACGTTGGCATTGATCTCCACGTTGACGCCCACGCTGGTTTGCGTCACGCGCACCTTGCCCTCCTGCACCAGCGGCGCCAGCACCTGCATGATGTCGCGCGCCATGTCGGTCATGCGCTCTTTTTCGCGGCGCAGCGCCTCGCTGTTGCGCGGCTTTTGCAGGGTAATTTTAGGGGCAACAGATTGCTGGGCGCCTTGGCCTCCCGCCTGGACAACGATGGGCGCGGTCGAGACTGGCTCCTTGCCGAAGGCGTTGATCAGCGAGTCGGCAAGGATCTTGTACTTGCCTTCGTTGACTTGGGAAATGGCATACATGACCACGAAAAACGCGAACAGCAGCGTAATGAAGTCGGCATACGAAACCAGCCAGCGCTCGTGGTTCTCATGCTCTTCTTCATGTTTTTTGCGCGCCATGATGTGCGTTGTGCGTCAGTAGGTCATGCGGTGGTGAAATAGGATTCAGCGCGCTCCTGGATCACGCGCGGATTGTCGCCGCTGGCGATGCCGAACAGACTGTCGGCGACCATGTCACGCCGGTTCACTTCCATGGCCAGCAATTCCTTGAGCTTGTTGGCCACCGGCAGGAAGAACAGGTTGGCCAGGCCGACACCGTAAATCGTCGCCACGAAAGCCACGGCGATGCCGCCACCCAGCTTGGCGGGGTCGGATAGATTTTCCATCACGTGGATCAGGCCGAGCACCGCGCCGAGGATGCCGATCGTCGGCGAATAGCCGCCGGCGGCTTCCCATATCTTGAGCGCCTGGCGCTGGCGGGTTTCGTAAGCAGTGGTATCGACCTCGAGGATCTCGAGCAACTTGGCCGGTGTGATGCCGTCGATCAGCAGGCGCAGGCCCTTCTTGACGAAGGGGTCGCTGCTGTCGTTCATGTGCTCTTCAAGATGCAGCAGACCTTCACGCCGCGAGATGCCGCTCCAGACCGTGATGTTATCGATCAGTTTGCGGTGGTTGTGAACCGGGGGAGAAAATACCCAGGACAGCAATTTGACGCCATGGACGAAATTGTCGAGCCTGGTTTGCAGCAGAACGGCGCCTACGGTGCCGGTAAAGACGATCAGGAAAGCGGTCGGCTGCAGGATAGAACCGGGATGACCGCCTTCAAGCAGCAAACCAAGGAGGATGCCTCCCAACGCCAGCAGTATCCCTCCTACGCTACTCCAGTCCACGCCTGCTCCCTCAAAGTCGAGCGCATGCGGGCGATAGCCTGGCTGTGCAGCTGGCAAACCCGCGACTCGGACACGCCCATGACGGCGCCGATTTCCTTCAAGTTCATTTCCTGCTCATAGTACAGGCCCATGAGGATTTTTTCACGCTCGGGCAGGGCCTTGATCGAATCGATGACGGCGTCGCGGAAACCGCCGTTGATCAGGTTCTGCAACGGGTCGTCGGTGTCCCGGGTCTGGTAGCGATCGAGGAAATGCTCGTGGCCGCCGTCGGCGTCGTGGAAGTCTTCGTAATAGATCAACTGATGGCCGCCGCATTCGGTCAGCATATCCTGGTACTCCACCAAGCTCATCTTGAGCTGCGTGGCGACCTCGGTTTCCTGCGGCGGACGGCCGAGCTGCTGCAGCAGGACATGGATGGCCTCTTCGATCTTGCGCGTATTCTGGCGGATGCTGCGCGGCAGCCAGTCGCTGCTGCGCAATTCATCCAGCATGGCGCCGCGGATACGCTGCACGGCGTAGGTTTCGAACTGCGCGCCGTGCGTTTCTTCATAGCGATTGACGGCATCAAGCAGACCGATCATGCCTGCCTGAATCAAGTCGTCGACTTCCACGCTGGGTGGAAGCTTTGCCTTCATCTGATGCGCCAGCTTTTTGACAAGCGCCGCATGCAGCTCCAGCAAATCGTTCTTGGTCGTCTTTCCTTTGACGTTATACATAGAACTCATCTCGTCAATAATGGTGAGTACGAACGATCATGCAATGCCAGGCGCGTCATACTCCGAGACTTGCACCATCGGTCGCCATACCGTACGTGCCCTTGGTGAGATTGGATAACGAAAACTGATCCGCCAGGCGCTTGAACGCAAGCGTAGCGCCGGCCAACGGGAATGCTTCCAGTACGGTGCGCCCCTGCCCGGATGCACGACGGATGTGTTCGTCTGCCGGGATCGAGCCCATGAAATGCAATTGCGCCGCCAGGTAACGATTGGCCGCCTGCGCCATGTTGGCGTAGACCATCTGCGCTTCCGCGTCCGAACCACCGCTCACGAGCAGATTGAAAGGACGGCGACCGAGCTTGTCGCTGAGGCCCTTGAGCAAGACGTATGCGGCCTTGATCGAGGTCGGACTGGTCGACATATGCACCACGATTTCGCCCATTTCCATGGCCGGGACCGGCAGCAACTCCTCGTCATTCAATTCGCCGTTGATGAGCGTAATGTCGGATTCTTCGGTCAGTCCGTCGAAAATCTGCGCCAGCCGCGAGGCTTGCGGATGGGTAGAGGCCGATACGTTCTTGCGCGACAGGCGCGCCAGTGCAAAACCTTCCGGCACCATGCGCACCGCTTCATCCAGATGCCGCTCCTGACGAGCGACGTCGAGCAGCGTCGCCACGGCAACACCGCCAAAACGCGACAAGATCACTGAGGGCGTCATGCAAGCGTCGACCAACAATGCGTTGTGGTCGGCGGCGGCAAGAGAGGCTGCCAGATTGATCAGCATCGCGCCTTTTTCGTCGTCGGGAAGAACCGAGAAGAAAGTAAACACGCGCGGCGTCGGACGCTCCAGCATCCGTCGCAGTCCTTCCGCTTGATCAACGTCATAGCTAGCCAAGGATCACCTCCCGCAGGCTTTTGTCATTCATGGCCGTGGCCGTCGGTCCGACCACAACCGGCAACTCGGCGTCCTGGAATTCGAACGGCGCAGTTTCACGTTTCAGTTTAAAGGCGCGGTCGGCCAGATACAACCTGTTGGCAACATGCAAATCTTCCGGCACGCGCTGACCGTTCGCCACGTAATACAGATTCAGTTTTTGACGGATGACAACATCGAGCACGTTGCCGATGGTTGCCGCTTCGTCGAGCTTGGTAATAATGCAACCCGCCAGGCCGTCGCCGGAATACGCGCTCACGACTTCATTGAGCGTGCCGCCGGTCGCCGTTGCATTGAGGCACAACAGGCGTTTGATGTCAGTGCCTGCGCCCGACAGCATGGCAGCCTGTTCAGCCACCATCTGGTCGCGCTGGCCCATGCCGGCGGTATCGATTAGGACAGTATGTTTGCCGCGCAGTTCGTCGAGTGCGATACGCAAATCGGATTCATCTTTGACCGAGTGCACCATCACCCCGAGGATCTTGCCGTAAATGCGCAGTTGCTCGTAGCCGCCGATACGGTAGCCGTCGGTGGTGATCAGCGCCAGCTTGCCCGGACCGTGGCGCATCACGCAACGCGCCGCCAGTTTCGCGGTCGTGGTCGTTTTGCCAACACCGGTCGGACCGACCAGCGCGTAGACGCCGCCTTCTTCCAGCAATTCGTTTTCGTTGGCCATGGTCATCAGATTCTTGGCCAGCACCGACTTGACCCAGAACATGGCGTCTTGCGATTTCGGGCTTTGCGGCAGGTTCTCGGTGATCAGGCGCGACAGGCTGGCGCTGAAACCGGCGGCCAGCATTTCACGCATGATCGCGGCCTTGGCCGGCTCACGCTTTTGCGTGCCGCCCCAGGAAATTTCCGCCAGCTGGGTTTCCAGCACGCCGCGCATGGAGCGGATTTCACTCATGACGTCGGACAGGATTTCGTCGTAGTCCTTGCCGTCGAATTCAGCCATCACGCCAGCCTGCTGCGGACGCGCTGCAGCTGCAGCGGCCACTGCTGCTTTCGGGCCGGCAGCGACTTGCGCCGGTGTCAGCGCTTGCGCCTGCTGTTCCTTGGCGCTGGCGCGCGCGGCATTGCGGGTACGCCAAACGCGGGCGTCGGCCTGTGCCGTATTGTGTTCGACCGGCATGGATGCGCCGGGCCCCTGCGGTTGCGGTTCGGCGCGCGTGCGCGGCACGGCGGCCTGCAGCGACTGCTGCGGTGCCGGCTGGGCAGGCGGTCGGCGTACGGCCGGACGCGGCATGGCGTCCTTGGACATGGCCGGCACCACCAGCGACGACATGTCTTCGTTGGCCATGGCGAGGATCTCGACACCGTCGTCGATATTCCGGTTGGAGAGAATGACGGCGTCAGGACCCAGCGCTTCGCGCACTTGGCGCCATGCGTCTCGCGACGAACCTGCTATAAATTTTTTGACGTTCATGCTTGCCCTCCAACTAGGCTGGTAACTTTAATCGTTTTCGAATCAGGAACTTCAGCGTGTGAAAGCACCCGGAGTTGTGGCATTGCGCGTCGCAAGAAGCGCGCCAGCAATGCTCGCAAAGGACCCGGGACCAACAATACCGGGGTTAAACCCAACTGCTCTTGATGACGTGCTGCGTTTTCTGTTTGCGTAATCAGTGTATCGGCGAGGCCCGGCTCGATGCCGCCGCCTTCCGGTCCGCTTGCCTGCATCGCCTGCATCAGCAGACGTTCCAATTTATTGTCCAGCGTCATGACCGACAGCTCGCTCTCGGTCGGGAAAATCTGCTGCACGATCGCGCGACCCAGGGCGATGCGCACGATGGCGGTCAGTTCGTTCGGTTCCTGCACGCGCGGTGCATGCTCGGCCAGGGTTTCGATAATAGTCCGCATATCGCGGATATGCACGCCTTCGATGAGCAGGTTTTGCAACACTTTTTGCACTGTGCCCAGTGGCAACGCCTTCGGCACCAGATCTTCGACCAGCTTCGGCGCATCCTTGCCGATGTGATCGAGCAACTGCTGCACTTCCTGGCGACCCAGCAATTCCGCAGCGTGGATGGTGATCAAATGGTTCAGGTGCGTCGCGATGACGGTGCCGGTATCGACCACGGTATAGCCCATGGTCTGCGCCATTTCGCGCATGTTGCTTTCGATCCAGACCGCCGGCAGGCCGAACGCCGGATCGGTGGTCATGAGACCCGGCAACGGGCCGGTGACCATGCCTGGATTGATCGCCAGGAACTGACCGAAAGTCGCCTCGCCCTTGCCGATTTCCACGCCCTTCAAGGCGATGCGATAAGCCGACGGCTTGAGTTCGAGATTGTCGCGGATATGCACCGGCGGCGACAGGAAACCGACTTCCTGCGCGAATTTCTTGCGGATGCCCTTGATCCGGCGCAGCAGTTCGCCGCCCTGCCCCTTGTCCACCAGCGGGATCAGGCGGTAACCAACTTCCAGCCCGAGCGTATCGACCGGCAGGATGTCCTGCCAGGTGGCCTCTTCGATTTCCTGCGGCGTCGTGACCGGCGCCGGCAATTCGGCAATCGCTCCCGCCTCCTGCTTGCGCTTGTTCACCGAGTAACCCGCAGCCGCCAGCAAGGCAGCGATGATGATGAAGGCGACGTGCGGCATGCCGGGGATCAGGCCCATGCCGCCGATGATGATGGCAGTCAGGTACAGGACTTCGGCTTTGGCGAACAACTGGTTGATCAGCTGGCCGCCGACGTCCTGGTCGTTGGCCACACGCGAGACCACCACACCGGCGGCGGTCGAGATGATCAGCGAAGGAATCTGTGCGACCAGGCCGTCACCGATGGCCAGCAGCGTGTAGTTCTTCAACGCCATGTCGAAGGCCAGGTCATGCTGGATCATACCGACCACGAGACCGCCGACGATGTTGACCACGGTCACGATGATGCCGGCCACGGCGTCGCCGCGCACATACTTACTGGCACCGTCCATGGCGCCATAGAACTCGGCTTCCTGCGCCACTTCCTTGCGGCGGGCGCGCGCTTCCGGCTCGCCGATCATGCCGGCGTTGAGGTCGGCGTCGATCGCCATCTGTTTGCCGGGCATCGCGTCGAGGGTAAAACGTGCCCCCACTTCGGCGATACGGCCGGCGCCCTTGGTGACGACGGTGAAGTTGATGATCGTCAGAATGATGAAGACGACGATACCGACGGTGTAGTTGCCGCCGATCAGGAAGTGGCCGAAAGCCTCAATCACTTTACCCGCAGCGTCGGGACCGGTGTGGCCTTCGGTCAGCACCACGCGGGTGGAGGCGACGTTGAGCGACAGGCGCAGCATCGTGCTCACCAGCAGCACGGCCGGGAACGCCACGAAGTCGAGCGGCTTGACGGTGTACAACGCGGTCAGCAGCACGATCACGGACAGCGAAATATTGAAGCTGAACAGGATATCGAGCGCAAACGCCGGCAGCGGCAGCACCATCATCGCCAGCATCATGACGATCAGGACCGGCGCTGCGAGCGCCTTGGTATGCTTGACCGGCACCCAGGCCGGCAGTTTCATGCTGTTGATGTTCATTGCGCAGCCTTAGCTTGTGCGGCAGCCATGGCGGCCTTGCGTTTGTACAGTGGGTCGTCCAGCTCCTTGGGCACCTCAAGGTCGCTCGGCTCATCCGGACGGACGCCGCCATTGCTGTTGTACGTGCGCAGCTGGAAGATATAAGCGAGGACTTCGGCGACCGCGGTGTAGAGCGACTCCGGGATCTCATCGCCGATTTCGGTGTGATAGTGCAATGCGCGCGCCAGCGGCGGCGCTTCGAGGATCGGCACGTTGTTTTCTGCAGCGATCTTGCGGATGTTGGCCGCCACCGCTTCGGTGCCCTTGGCCACCACCTGCGGCGCCGACATGCCGCCTTCGCTGTACTTCAGCGCCACGGCAAAGTGGGTCGGGTTGGTCACCACTACGTCCGCAGTCGGCACTGCCGACATCATGCGGCGGCGCGCGGCGGCGCGTTGCAGAGCGCGGATCTTGCCCTTAATCAACGGATCACCGTCGGACTCCTTGTGTTCCTGTTTGACTTCCTGGCGCGTCATCTTGAGTTTGCGGGTGTAATTCCACAGTTGATACGGCACGTCGATGGCGGCAATCGCGATCAGCGCGCACACCATCATGATGAAACAGGTCCACAGCAAATTCGGCATGTGGCTGCTGGCCACCTTGAGCGGTTCGACGCTCAGGTTGAGGACGGCGTCGAGATGGCTGCGCATGGCGAACCAGGCGATGAAGCCGACCAGCACGCTCTTCAGGATGCCTTTGCCCAACTCGACCAGCGAATTGAGCGAGAACAGATTCATGATGCCCTTGATGGGATTGAGGCGGTCGAACTTGGGCTCAAGCGAGCTGCCGTTGAACAGCCAGCCGCCGAGGATCAGCGGCGATGCCACGGCCGCGAGCGTCATCAGGAAGGCGATAGGGATGCAGGCGACCGCCACTTCCATGAAATGGCCGCTCATGCGCTCGAACAGCAAGGCCGGATCGAAGGCCATTTCACGCTCGAAGGTCATGGTCGACACCATGAAACGGTTCAGGCTGGTCACCAGCGGACCGGTGAACATCCACAGGGTGCAACCGCCGATCAGCAGCATGACGCACGTCGCCATCTCGCGCGAGCGCGGCACGTCGCCCTGCTCACGCGCTTTTTCAATGCGTTTGCTGGTGGGCTGTTCGGTCCGTTCTTGATCGCTATCTTCGGCCACTGCCGTTCCCCTGTATTGCTTCTTTCCGCTGACGAAGGCGGAATTTTGAGACTATCAGGCAGAATTATTGGCGAGGGAAGCCTCGAATCATCACGGGAATAAGGGGCGAAACGCCCCGTATTTCGGAGCAGGGGAAGCGCGCCATATCTGCCTTCAGAGGGTGAAGGCAGGCGGGACGGCGATCTGCGGTGTTGTTGAGCGGTCGTAAAAAACCACCCGCAACAACACCGCAAGCATGAAAATTATCGTTAAAACAACTTAAAAACCCAGACTTTCCAACAAATCGTCAACCTGGCTCTGGTTGGCAATCACGTTGTGACCGGTGGGATTGATCTGCGGACCGTTCAGCAGGCCACTATCTTCACGCTTGGCTTCCGGCGGTGAATAGTCGACCAGCAATTGCACCAGCTGGCTTTCGATGTCGTGCGCGACCTCAGTCACGCGCTTGATCACCTGCCCGGTCAGGTCCTGGAAGTCCTGCGCCATCATGATATCGAGCAGTTGCTGCTTGGTCAGGCTGACATTTTCGCGTGTTGCACCGAGGTAAGCCTGTGTCTTTTCCGCCAGAGCGCGGTAATCACTCTCTGAAAACGGCGCATCGGTGACGGCCTTCCACTCTGCAGCCAGCGTACTCGCACCGTCGCCGATAGCATCCTGCATCGGGCCGGCGGTTTCGGTCGCCGTCAGCACGCGCTGGGCAGCCTTCTCGGTCATCATCGCCACGTACTCGAGGCGATCACGCGCGTCGGGCATGTCGCTTGCGGCTTTTTCCAGCAACCGGTCAAAACCGAGTCCACGCAGGTTGTCATGCAAGCTGCGCGTCATGTGCCCGATACGCGCGAGGAACTGATCCTGCTGTTCAGCTACCGGCGCGCCCGGCGTCACTGCTCCCTGGGATGCTGTATCCACGTTAGCCTCCGGCCTCCAGCTTTTCGAAGATCTTGCCGAGCTTTTCATCCAGAGTAGCAGCCGTGAACGGCTTGACCACGTAACCATTGGCGCCGGCTTGCGCGGCGGCAACGATGTTTTCTTTCTTTGCTTCGGCAGTCACCATCAGGACCGGCAATTTGGACAGCGCAGGATCCTTGCGGATTTCCTGCAGCATGGTCAGGCCGTCCATGTTAGGCATGTTCCAGTCCGACACGACGAAATCGAAGGTGTCGCTGCGCAGCTTCTGCAAACCTTGCACGCCGTCTTCGGCTTCGTCCACATTGGTGTAGCCGAGCTCTTTGAGCAGGTTACGGACAATGCGGCGCATCGTGGAGAAATCGTCTACAACGAGAAACTTGGTATTTGGGCCAGCCATGATTATTACTCCATTGATTCGAAACTATTGTTGACGATAACGACACTAATTCGGCAAAACTTAAGGCCCGACAGCTAGCAACCGGTCAAATTTTCCGGATGGCTGAATGGTACTCGAACTACACCCGCAATGCACGACTGCCGTGCTCGTTCAGATAACTCAACACACGGCCAGGCATGGCCTGCAGCGCCAGCACCTCGTGTGCCGCACCGACCGCAATGGCCTCGCGGGGCATGCCGAAGACCACGCACGATGCTTCGTCCTGCGCAAAATTGTAGGCGCCGGCATTGCGCATTTCCAGCATGCCCAGGGCGCCGTCCTTGCCCATCCCGGTCAGGATGACGCCGACCGCATTCTTGCCGGCGCAGGCGGCGGCCGAGTTGAACAGCACGTCCACCGACGGCCGATGACGGTTGACCGGCGGCCCCTGGTCGAGCTGGGTCATGTAATTGGCGCCGCTGCGCACCAGCTTGAGATGCGAGTGGCCCGGAGCGATATACGCATGGCCCGGCAGGACGCGCTCGTTGCCGGCCGCTTCCTTGACGGAAATCTTGCACAGGTTGTCGAGGCGTTGCGCGAACGAGCGCGTGAAGCCTTCCGGCATGTGCTGGGTGATCAGGATGCCCGGGCAGTCGGACGGCATGCGGATCAGGAATTCCTTGATCGCCTCCGTGCCGCCGGTGGAAGCGCCGATGATGATCAGCTTTTCGCTCGACAGCAGCGGATTGCGCATCTGCGGCAACGTCTCGCCGCCGCTCGCCTTGGGCGCGTCCGGATGCGGAATCGTGCGCGGGCGGATGCTGGCCTTGGACGCCGCGCGGATCTTGTCGGCGATCATGTCGGTGTATTCCTGCATGCCGCTCTGGATCGATATCTTCGGCTTGGTGACGAAGTCGACCGCACCCAGTTCCAGCGCGCGCAGCGTGATTTCCGAACCGCGCTCGGTCAGCGACGACACCATCACCACCGGCATCGGCCGCAGGCGCATCAGTTTCTCGAGGAAGTCGAGGCCGTCCATGCGCGGCATTTCGACGTCCAGCGTGAGGACGTCAGGGTTGGTCTGCTTGATCAGATCGCGCGCAATGATGGGGTCGGGGGCAACGCCCACGACTTCCATGTCAGGCTGGCTGCCGATGATCTCTTTCATGACGCTGCGGATCAATGCCGAGTCGTCGACGATCAATACTTTTATTTTCATACGATGCGTACTTTCCTGAAACGGGCCCCTGCGGTCTCCGCACGGGGCCGAAAAACCCTTCTCTGCCGACTCAACCGACCTTAAAACAGATCGACCGCGCCGCCCACCGGTTTGGCGACCAGCTTGCTGGCGTAATCCTGTTCGCGATTCACCAGTGTGTTGTTATGCAATTGTTTGAGCTTCTTTACCAGCACCTTGCCGGTGCGGGGGAAGAAATATACCTTACGCGGCCAGATATCGTTGAGATCTTCCGCCACGACACGGATATTTTCCGCCTTCAGGTAGTCGCGCACGAACTGTGCGTTGCGCTCGCCGACGTTGATGGCGATGAAGCCGCGCAGCACGTTGCCGCCGCCGAACACCTTGGCTTCCAGGTTCTCGCGCCGGGCCCCGGCCTTGAGAACATCATTGATCAGAATTTCCATGGCGTAAGTGCCGTAGCGCATCGATGCCGAAATCGGACTGTCGCCGTCGCCGCTGTCGGGCAGCATGAAGTGGTTCATGCCGCCGATGCCGGTGACGCGGTCGCGGATGCAGGCCGACACACACGAACCCAGCACCGTGACGATCATCATGTCCTTGTGCGTGAAATAGTATTCGCCCGGCAATATCTTGGCCGCGTCGCAATCGAAGGTGCGGTCGTAATAGACGTTGGAAGCGAATTGGTCCTGGTTCATGACTTATTTCCCCGCCTTGCGTTGTGCTGCACCGAGCTCGTAGACCGTTTTTCCCTTGAGCTTCAAGGCGTCGGAGACATACAGGAAGTTTTCGGAATGACCGGCGAACAACAGCGCATGCGGTTTCATGAGCGGCACGAAGCGCGACAGGATCTTGCTCTGCGTCGGCTTGTCGAAATAAATCATCACGTTGCGGCAAAAGATGACATCGAACTGCCCGCTCACTGGCCAGTTGTCACCCAGCAGGTTGAGTTGCTTGAAGGTCACCAGCTTGCGCAGTTCCGGGCGCACCCGAACATAGCCTTCCTGGTTGCCCTTGCCGCGCAGGAAGAATTTCTTGATGCGCTCGGGCGACAGTTTGTCGATGCGCTCGATCGGATAGACGCCGTTGGCGCCGGTCGCCAGCACGTTGGTGTCGATGTCGGTGGCGATGATCTGCGCCGGCGGCGTCAGGGTGCCGTAGGCTTCGCACAGCGTCATGGCGATCGTATAGGGCTCTTCGCCGGTCGAGGCGGCCGAGCACCAGACCGTGGCCGGCTCTTTGAGCGTCTTGACGAAATCGGCAAGGATGGGGAAATGATGCGACTCGCGGAAGAACGACGTCAGATTGGTGGTCAGCGCATTGGTGAATGCCTCCCACTCGTCGCTGTCGCCGCCGCGTTCCAGCATGTCCAGGTATTGCACGAAGGAAGCGATGCCGGTCGCACGCAGGCGCCGCGCCAGGCGGCTATAGACCATTTCCTGCTTGCTTTCGGCCAGCGCAATGCCGGCGCGCTTATAGATAAGATCCCGCACCCTGTCAAAATCGCGATTCGTAAAATCGAATTCTTTGACAGAATCGAGCTTATTCTGCGGAGCAGGTTTCAAGTTGATGTTCCTTTTCTAATCCGGACCTATCGCATTCTCAGCATTCTCGATAGGTTACCCCCGTTGTCGAATAGTCTATCAACCTGCCCTGCCCGGTCAAGCTGTTCAAGCCGAGATCTGGCGCACCAATCCCTTGCTGTTCTCCGTCTTACCCGTTTGCTTAAGCTGCTTTGGCGTCGGCGCTGCCGCCAATGTGACCGTCTGGACGGGCGCTGCCTCCTGCGCCTGGCTGGAGCGATAGCCGACGCGGAAGCCTCCCCAATGCTTGCCGTTCACATAAATCGGCACCGAAAGATCGTGCATGACCTCGCCGGTATCGCGTTTATAAGTTTGCAGCAGAAACGGCTTTGTATTCGCGCCACAACGCTTTCCGGTGCGATCGCTGAAAATGCGCTTGGTGCGATTGTTGACCAGATCGGTGTCGTAATCGCCGGTCAGCGGCTTGGAGAATTTTTTGTTATGCGTAGGAAAATATCCGTTGTTGTCCACAGCACCGGCATACGCCAGTTGCGGCATGGAATCAAGGATGGCTTCCTGCACGTCCGGCAGGACACGATCGGTGAAGGCGTCGAATTGCGTTGTGTGCTTGGGCGGATTGGTGTTCGGCAGCGGTTTGTAGGTGCGGTCGAACAAGGCCGCTTCGCTGATCCGGCCGGCACCGATGGCTTCCTCGAACAACTTGCCGATACGCTTGGCGGCGGCAGTCGCGACTTTCTGGATGTCGTCGTGCTGGGTCTTGGCATTGCTCGCGGCGATGGCGTCATAGACCAGCTCGGCGCGCTCCGACAAGGCCATGGCCGACGCCGCCACGCGCGGCAACTCAATGTCGGTCGCCAGCATGCCGTCACGGATTTTGAGGATGGCTTCGGCGATACGATGGGTGGTCTCGACGTGCTCGCGGGAAGCGCGTGCGATTTGCTGGATCTCTTCTTCCGAAATACCGGCGGAGCGCTCGATGTTGCCGAGGAAACCATGCACCCGCTCGACGTTCTGCGACGCCTCCAGCACCTTGGCGCTGAGAGACTGCATGCCGCCGGAAGCGCGCTCGGCTTCTTCCGTGATCGAACGCACCATGGCGCCGATGTCGTCGGTGGCTTCCTTGGTGCGCTGAGCCAGCTGCCGCACTTCGCCCGCCACCACCGCAAACCCGCGCCCGTGTTCGCCCGCGCGCGCCGCTTCAATGGCGGCGTTGAGCGCCAGCAGATTGGTGCGTGCGGCGATTTCGCTGATGACTTCGGTGATGCCGTGGATGCGCTTGGATTTTTCCTGTAGCGCCGACATCATCGCCGACGCGTTCTGCGCATCGGTGCGCGCCTTGCCGATCTGTTCCAGGCCGAGGTCCACTTCCGCGCGGCCGGCCACGCTTTCGGCGCGCACGTCGGCGGCTACTTTGGAAGCACGCTCGGCATTCGCGGCAATCTGCTCGGTGGTGCTGGCGTTCTGCTCCGAACCGGTGACAATACCGTTGGCGGCCTGCACGTCCTGGGCGATCTTGTTCTTGATGGAGTCGACGAAATAGGAGGTCTCGGCGGCGCCGATCATGATGTGGTCGATCTCACTGCCGATCTTGTCGACGAAGCCGCCGCCCTGGTCGGATTCGCCGCGCCGCGCCAGGCGCGACAGGATCACCGCCGCCGCCGTCGCAATCACCGCCAGCCATAACGGCGACAACGGCAAGGCCAGCGCGCCGAGACCGGCGAAGATGCCGGCGCCGACAGCAATGGGAACAACGACCTGAATCAGCACGTCCAGCGAGCGCGAAAGCGCCCTGCTTTTCCTCTCGAACATACAGCAGTCTCCTCACGAGTTGCCGTCATGCCTGGTCTTGGTCTATTGGCATGTACGGATGTCATCCGAACAACTTTTATCAGGAAGAAAGTCTGACTACGCTGCGCCGTCCGCTATCCGTTGTTCTGATTCGAGCAAAATCGGCGCGCAGCCTTCCCCTATTTTTGGCCCAGCTTACAAGGGATAACTTACGCGTAACTTATGCCGAACCGTTTGGTGGAGGATTCTGGCAGGACAACGCTTAGAGGAATGTATACCGCAGCCGCCATACCCGCAGGTAGGCATGCAAGGCGATCGTTTGAGGAGATGAGGGGGATGAGAAAAGGTCGCCGCCGCCCGCCGATCAGGCCGGGGCGACGGGATGATGCAGGATGATTACCTGGGACGAACGCTGATGTGCTCATCCAGTGCGCGCTGCGCAAGCTCAAGCGATTTGAGCGCCGCCTGCCAAGGTTCATAGTCGGCCATCGTCAACCACTCGGCACCCGGATTCTTCTTCCACTCTTCCAGCTTCGCGTTCAACAGTTCGTACTCGCAAAGTTGCGCTTCCAGCAGCGCCTCTATCTCCAACCGAAGTTCATCGGCGCGCAGTTTCCATGCATCAGGTGTGTCCATATCGATCTCCATAAAGTCGCAGAATCCTAGCATGAAAAGCTGCGCGCTCAGATGCAGAAAAGATATTCCGCCAACGGCGCAGGCAAATGCGCGGGCACGCTATACTCCCGTGACAATAAGCGTTTGAACGCGATAATACATATACGGGGAAACAGATAATCTGGCGACAGCTTGCGGCGCAATGCCGGAGGCGAAAAACGGGAAGGGGAAATACCGATGCAGGTAAAAAAGCTGACCGGCGCGACACGGCTTTGTGCCGCAGCGCTGGTGGTTGCCGCTAATGCGATCACCTGCGGCAGTACGCATGCCGCCACCGGCTACTACCTCGTCTCCGTCTACAGCGCCGAAAACCAGCTCTCCGTCGACTACAAATACTGGAACGCCAAAAAACACGACAGTGCGCCGTTCGGCTCGCCCGAAATCGGTATCGGTTATGGCGTCACCTCGCAGTGGTACACCGAAGTCTACGGCGTCTACACACAGACTGCGGCGCAAGGCACGCGCTTCGGCAGCCTCAACTGGCAAAACGATTTCCTGTTGACGCAAGGCCAATACTGGTTCGACCTGGCCATCCACACCAACGTCGAGCAGTATACGCGGCGCGACGGCTACGGCCTGGAATGGGGCCCGGTGTTCCAGACCGAGATCTGGCGCACGCAACTCAACGCCAACATCTTCCTGCAGCGCGACTACCGCACCAGCCAGAACAACGCCACTCAACTGGTGTATCAGTGGCAGGTGCGCCAGCACTGGAAACCGCTGCTCAACTTCGGCGTGCAGGGTTTCGGCGAACTCGGCCGCTGGGACAACTGGAACAGCAAGGCCGACCAATCCCATCGCGTCGGCCCCGCGCTGTTCGGCACCTGGTACCTGCCGAACGGGCACAAGATTCTGTACGAAAGCGCTTATCTGATCGGCAAGAACAGCGGGCGGCCGGCGAAGAGTTTTACGATGCGGGTGCAGTACGCGTTCTGAAGTTCACGCCTCTTGGTTGGTCACAAATCTGCAGATGATTTTTCGATTGCACAAAGCAAAACAGCACTGAGCCGGCGATGCCGATTCAGTGCTGTTTTTCCTTACGGATTGCTCCGCAAGGTTTGGATCTATTGGTCGGGACGGAGTGATTCGAACACTCGACCCCTTGCACCCCATGCAAGTACGCTACCAGGCTGCGCTACGCCCCGACGAGCCGACAATTATAGCAGAGTGGAATTTGTTTTGTCTCTGCCAACATCCATCATCGATATTACCGATGGGCTGCGGCTTATAGCGACACCGCCGTGGCCTGGTCCTTGTCGTCCTTGTTTTTCTGGTTTTGCGGATCAGGCGCCTTGATCTCCAGATTCTCGGCGCGCAGCTTGTCGCGGATCAGGCGGAAGGCATCGACGTCGAGCATCGGCGAGGCGCTGGGTTGACGCTTCTTTGCCTTGCGACTGTCCGAACTTACCGGTGGCGGAATTTGGCTGGCGCTCGAAGCAATTTGGGCGAGCTGGTTGTTTTCCGCGATCAGTCTCAATGCAGCGGCCGAGAGCGTGATCTTGTCGAGCGGCGCGGACGGCGCAGCGGCGGCCGGGACAGGCGCGACGCTGGCAGTTTTGACTTCTGCTGCGTTGTCCGCGTACGCCGATTGCGGCAAATTACCGTTTGCGCCGATCAACATGACTTGCTCCCTCTGATTATTGTGATCCTCAGGTAACGGCCGCCATCGATACATCTTTAGTGCATGAACAATCAGGCGACGTCGCGCACCTCAAGCGCATCAACGCGATCCGGGTAGAAGGCAACATAGCCCTTGATCGCCGCCACCGCATCATACGGCTCCTCGTAACTCCAGACTGCGTTGACCGAACGATCGGCGCCGAGCGGGATGCTGTAGTAGGAACATTCGCCCTTGTAGGGGCAGTAGGTCTGGTGATCGGTGCGTTCGAGCAGACTGAAGTCGACGTCTGCGCGCGGGATGTAGTACACCGGCGGATAACTCGCCTCCTTCAGCGCCAGCGCGGCGCGTGTGTCGGCAATGGTGCGGCCGGCCAGCGAGACGACGACGCGGGCCGCAGTCGGCGTGATGGTAATGGGATGATCAGGTCCGGGAACCTTGACAGGTCGTATGCTCATGGAATGACTCCTTATTGAAACGACAACACGGCCGATAGGACCGCGCAATATGGCCGCACATCATAATGATGTGAGAGGCGCTGCCGCGACTAGTTCCGCGTTCGGCGTGACGACTTCGCCAATGAAAAAAGCCCGTGCGTTTCAGTGCACGGGCCTTCTTTGTTACTTGCTCAATATTTCATCAAGTTTCTTGTTGCCCATGCCGAAGCTGGCAATCGCAATCAGACCCAACAAGCCCAGCGCGCTGCCCAACCACAAGGTGGATGGAATACCCATCGCATCGACCACCACGCCGCCGACGAAAGAGCCGACGGCGATGGCAACCTGCACGATGCTGACGAACAGGGCCGAACCGGCTTCCGGCAAATCCGGCGACGACAGTTGCAGCCAGATGCTCAGGCACAGCGGAATCGCACCGAAGGCGACGCCCCAGGCAATCACCATCGCGGTCACGCCGAGTTGCGAGGCATGCACCAAGGGCATGGCGAACAAGGCCAGCATCAGCAACACCACCACCGAGAACAGCGATGCCTGCAAGTGGCGCGTGACAAAGGCCGAAATCACCAGATTCGACACGAAGCCGACGAAGCCGAACGCCAGCAGCACCGAAGTAATCAGCGTCAGGCTGAAACCGTTCTGACCGAGGAAAGGCGCGATATAGGTGTACGACGAAAAATGCGCGCCGAACACCAACGCCACCATCAACAAGCTCTTGCGAGGATTGCGGCGGCTCACCAGCGTGGTCAGATCGCGGAAGCGGATCGCCGCCTTTGACGGCAGCGACGGCAGCAACAAGGTTTGCGCAGCCAGTGCCAGCGCGGCCAGGATGCCGGTGGCGATGAACGATGCACGCCACGACGACAAGCCGCTGATGAAGGTGCCCAGCGGTACGCCGATCACGGTCGCGAACGTCACGCCGCTGAGGATCATCGCCGTGGCCTTGGCCGCATGCTCCTGGCGCACCAGACGGCCGGCAGTTGCCAGCGCCAGCGTCCAGAAACCACCCAGCGCCGCGCCCAGCAGTGCACGACCGAGCAGCATCACGCCGAAGGTCGGTGCGAACGCGGACACCAGGTTCGACGCCAGCAACAGCACTGACAGCATCAACAAGATGAAGCGACGATTGATGCGCCCTGCTCCCAGCATCAGGCCCGGCGCCGAAATGGCGGCGACCACTCCGGGCGTCGTCACCATCAGACCGGCTGTGCCCGGCGACACGCCGAGGTCATGCGCGATCTGCGGCAACAGGCCGACCGGCAAAAACTCGGTCGTCACGAAAGCAAATGCGCCGGTCGCCACGGCGACCACCGATAACCATGAACGCAAGGGCGAGGCCGCGTTTTCCGCCGCGCTGAGCGGGTCGTGTGCGACCTCGACCGGCGCGTTATTCACCGCGATATTCTTTTCCATTGAAAACTCCTGAATCTGTTTGGCCCTGCGCCACCCCAGCGCGTTGAACCGATTGTGTATGAATGCATGCAACCGCCGCCGACCGGCGATGCCGACTGCAGCGAAATGCAATGTCCTGCTTGTTTCGTCGTCCGTCTTGCAGATGCTCACCGCTCAAACTGTCTTATTTTTAATGACAGTTTTGAAATAAAAATGAGGACCGATAACCGATCCTCCTTTTTCGAGCATCCCTGAATGTGGCTTTTCGCCTTATATATTTGCAAGGCCAGATAGTTGCGCAATTGGCCTTGTCGAGAATTTCCTTGTGAACCTGGTGCGATCCTGCCGACTTGCTAGTCACAGATCGTGTTGACCAATTCGGACAGTTTCCTGCTCTTCAATACTTTCAACATCGCGCCTTCGACTTCGGAAATCACCGGATCCAGCGCCATGTCCATGCCGCAACTGACGCGGCAACATGGATCCTTGGGCCGCGTATTGTGCTTGAGCACCGGCTCTTCTTCCACCGCCTGGTAAATTTCCGCCAGGCTGATTTGTGAAGCCGCGCGCGCCAATTGTGCGCCGCCGCCCTTGCCTTCCTTGGTCACGACCAGATGCGCCTTCGACAACTTGCGCAGCAGCTCGCGCACGAACACAGGATTAGTGTTGACGCTGGCCGCAATGGCAGCGGAGGATAAAAACGCTTCTCCTCCCCGGGTCGCGTGCTCGACGCTAACCAATATGTGTGCCGCCACGGCAAATCGACTCGACTTCATACTGTATTTATATTCGATACAGATAGCGAAGTCAAGCAACTTGTCCAAATATGCTTATACCCCTGTAAAAAAACTGCAAGCCTAGTCAGGCTTCCGTGGCCGTTGAAGTCGGCGCAACCGTAATCTCTGTCAGCACCGAACTGGCCAGGAAGCATTGCTCATGCGCCGCATGATGCAAGGCCTCGTCCTCATCCGGCGTCGGCACGCGGCCGCGGTACGCGATGGCCGGTTGCAAGGTCGCCTTGCTGACCATCAGTTTGCCCTTGGCGTTCTTTTCCATCACAGCGCTGGCATGGTCGGCATAACTGTCGACGACAAAACCCTGCTTGGCGGCGATGGCCAGGAAGGTCAGCATATGGCAGCTAGACAGCGACGCCAGGTAGGCTTCTTCGGGGTCGACGTTATCCGCCGACGAATACGGCAAGGGAACAATGTGCGGCGAGGATGACGCCGGCACTTCCACGCCGCCGTCGAAACGCCAGCGATGCACCCGGCTGTAGCGATTGTCGGTGAACGCTTCGTCGCTGCCGCGCGTCCACAAGATGCTTGCCTCGATTTCTATCATGCGAAATCTCCCGTCGAAGTGCGCCAGCATACCTGCAAATTTCCCAACCTGCAGGCAAGCGCTTTGGCACCGACCAACGAAAAAGCCCCGCACGGATGCGAGGCTTTCGAATTTTTTGGCTCCCCGACCTGGACTCGAACCAGGGACCTGCGGATTAACAGTCCGTCGCTCTACCAACTGAGCTATCAGGGAACAGCAGAGGGCGCGATTATGAACTAAATCTTCCTTCGCGGCTATATCTCCACGACAGAAAATTGCTAAATAATTCGCTACGCACCGCCCTCTTCTTCATCACGCGCCGCAAGCGATGCGTGACAAGGAAAAACGATCCAAAAACAGGCCGCACATGATCGCCATCGAACATATCGGCGACGCACGGAAACGCGTTTTCGAAATTGAAAAAGCCCCGCACGAATGCGAGGCTTTTCGAATTTTTTGGCTCCCCGACCTGGACTCGAACCAGGGACCTGCGGATTAACAGTCCGTCGCTCTACCGACTGAGCTATCAGGGAACAGCTGAGAAAAAGATTATGACTTGATTTTTACGTCCTGTCAAAACCTTTTTGTACCCCGGCCGTTTCGGACCGGAACACCTTTCTCTTTAGAGCACCTTGGCAATGGCGTCGACAACGGCATCGATGTTCTTGGTGTTCAGTGCGGCCACGCAGATGCGGCCGGTGTCGACGGCGTAGATCGAGAACTCGTTGCGCAGGCGCTCGACTTGCGCCTTGGTCAGGCCCGAGTACGAGAACATGCCGCGTTGCTTGATGACGAAGTCGAAATCGTGCGCAGGCGCTTTTTCTTTCAGTTTCGCAACCAGCAGCTGGCGCATTTCGCGGATGCGCACGCGCATCTCGGCCAGTTCGCTTTCCCACAAGGCGCGCAGTTCCGGCGAAGCCAGCGCAGTCGCGACAACCTGGCCACCGTGGATCGGCGGGTTGGAATAGTTGGTGCGCACCACGCGCTTGAGTTGCGACAGCACGCGTGCGGCTTCTTCGTTGGACGAAGCGACGATGCTCAGCGCGCCGACGCGCTCGCCGTACAGCGAGAACGATTTCGAGAACGAGTTCGACACGAACAGCGGGCCGCCTGCTTCGGCAAAGCGGCGCACGACCTTGCCGTCTTCTTCGATGCCGTCGCCAAAGCCTTGGTAGGCCATGTCGAGGAACGGGATCAGGCCGCGCGATGTCACAACTTCAATGACTTGGGTCCATTGATCGGCGGTCAGGTCGGCGCCGGTCGGGTTGTGGCAGCAAGCATGCAGCAGCACGACCGAGCCGGAGGCCATGGTCTTGAGCGCATCGAGCATGCCGGCGAAGTTCACGCCGCGGGTGGCCGCGTCGTAGTAAGGATAGTTGTTGACGGTGAAACCGGCCATCTCGAACAGCGCGCGATGGTTTTCCCAGCTTGGATCACTGATCCAGACTTGGGTGCCTGCCGGCGAGAAATGCTTCAGGAAGTCGGCGCCCAGCTTCAGTGCGCCGGTGCCGCCCAGGGCTTGCACGGTGATCGCACGCTTCTCTTGAACAACGGCGCTGTCGGCACCAAATACCAGTTCCTGGACTGCCTTGTCGTACGTTGCCAGACCATCGATCGGCAAATAAGTACGTGGAGCCAGTTTGGCAGCCAGTTCAGCTTCCGCTTTTTTCACGCATTCCAGCAGTGGCACTTTGCCGTTATCGTCGTAATAGACGCCAACACCGAGGTTGGTCTTGCCGGGATTCTTGTCGGCATTAAAACCTTCAGTGATGCCGAGAATAGGGTCGCGTGGCGCCATCTCGATGGCGGTGAAAAGAGAAGAGGAGGCTGAGAGAGGTGCGTTCATCGTGATAACATAAAAAGTTAGCTGCAAACGTAGATTGCAGTCGGGATGGATGCAGGGCAAAGCCGCGAGCCGAGCACCGTTTTGCAACATCTAATTTTACCAAAGGTCGAATGACAATGGCTGATTTATCCCCCGTTACCGCCGCATCTTCTACGCTCGACGAGAGCAAGTTCCTGACGTTCCCGGATTCTCCCTATCGCTTGTACCAGCCGTTCCCGCCCGCGGGCGACCAGCCGGCCGCCATCGACAAGCTGGTCGAAGGGGTGCATGACGGCCTGTTCTTCCAGACCCTGCTGGGCGTCACCGGTTCGGGCAAGACCTACACGATGGCCAACACCATCGCCCGCCTCGGCCGGCCGGCGATCATCTTCGCGCCGAACAAAACGCTGGCGGCGCAGCTTTATAGCGAATTTCGCGAGTTCTTTCCGCAAAATGCAGTGGAATATTTCGTCAGCTACTACGATTACTACCAGCCGGAAGCCTACGTCCCGCAACGCGATCTGTTCATCGAGAAAGATTCCTCGATCAATGAGCACATCGAACAGATGCGCTTGTCCTGCACCAAGTCGCTGATGGAACGGCGCGACGTTGTCATTGTGGCAACGGTGTCGGCCATTTACGGTATCGGTAACCCCAACGAATACCATCAGATGATCCTGACCTTGCGCGCCAAGGACAAGGTCAGCCAGCGCGACGTCATCGCGCGCCTGATCCAGATGCAATATTCACGCAACGAAGTCGACTTCGGCCGCGGCACTTTCCGCGTGCGCGGCGACACCATCGACGTGTTCCCGGCCGAGCATGCCGAACTGGCCGTGCGCATCGAGATGTTCGACGACGAAATCGACAGCCTGCAATTGTTCGATCCGCTGACCGGCCGCGTGCGCCAGAAGATTCCGCGCTTCACCGTCTACCCCGGTTCGCACTACGTCACGCCGCGCGCCACCATGCTGCGCGCCATCGAAACCATCAAGGACGAACTGCGCGAAAGGCTGGAATTTTTCCGCAAGGAAAACAAGCTGATCGAAGAACAACGGATCGAACAGCGCACCCGCTTCGACATCGAAATGATGACCGAGATCGGTTTCACCAAAGGCATCGAAAACTATTCGCGCCATCTGTCCGGCGCCAAGCCCGGCGATCCGCCGCCGACGCTGGTGGATTACCTGCCGCCGGACGCGATCATGTTCCTCGACGAGTCGCATGTGCTGATCGGCCAGTTGAACGGCATGTACAACGGCGACCGCGCGCGCAAGACCAACCTGGTCGACTACGGCTTCCGCCTGCCGTCGGCGCTGGACAACCGGCCGCTCAAGTTCGACGAGTTCCAGGGCAAGATGCGCCAGACCATTTTCGTCTCGGCCACGCCTGCAGAATATGAAAACACCCATTCCGACCAGGTGGTCGAGCAGGTGGTGCGTCCGACCGGCCTGGTTGATCCGCTCATTCAGGTACGCCCCGCTACTACGCAGGTCGACGACCTGATGCAGGAAATCACCATCCGCGTGAAGAAGAACGAACGCGTGCTGGTGACCACGCTGACCAAGCGCATGTCGGAGCAATTGACCGAGTTCCTCAGTGACAACGGCATCAAGGTGCGCTATCTGCACAGCGACATCGACACCGTCGAGCGCGTCGAAATCATCCGCGACCTGCGCCTCGGCACCTTCGACGTGCTGGTCGGCATCAACCTGTTGCGCGAAGGCCTGGACATTCCCGAGGTATCGCTGGTGGCGATTCTCGACGCCGACAAGGAAGGCTTCCTGCGTTCAGAGCGCAGCCTGATCCAGACCATCGGCCGCGCCGCGCGTAACCTCAACGGCATGGCGATCCTGTATGGCGACAAGGTCACCGATTCGATGCACAAGGCCATCGGCGAAACCGAACGCCGCCGCGCCAAGCAGGTCGCCTTCAACGAAGCCAACGGCATCACGCCGATGGGCATCAAGAAGGAAATCCGCGAACTGATCGATGGCGTCTACAGCCCGCAGGAAGCGCGCGTGGAACTGATGGTGGCGCAGGAACAGGCCAACTACGAAGCCATGAGCGAGAAGCAGGTCAGCAAGGAAATCAAGCGCCTCGAAAAGCTCATGCAGGATCACGCCAAGAACCTGGAGTTCGAAAAAGCCGCGAAGGTGCGCGACCAGTTGCATCAGCTCAAGCAGCAATTGTTTGGCGCTGCGGGCGACGACACGGTGGCCGTGGCGTAACTCGCTTCGGTCAAGAAGCATCCCTGACTGCCCGCTGTGATTTCGCATTGACTTCGCATGCGGGCAGTTTTTCATTTCCGATCAACCTGACCTCATCTCACACCTGCTCATACCTGCTCATGCCGGCTACCGTCCCCACCGCCCTGCTCGATCTCTGCGCCACTGCCGATCCATCCTGGCACGCCATCCTGAAAACCGGCCTGCAAGCCATCGCTGCTCTCGATTCCGACTATTTGCCGGCGCTGGTGCAAGACACCACTTACCTGCCAACGGAAGGCCGCCTCTTCGCCGCGTTCAAACAGCCGATTGACGAGGTCCGTTACGTCCTGGTCGGCGAAGGCCCCTACCCGCGCGCTGCCAGCGCCACCGGTGTCTGCTTCATGGATGGCGCGGTCGGCTCGCTGTGGTCCGACAAGGGCTTGTCCAAACAGGTCAACCGCGCGACGTCGTTGCGCAACTTCATGAAGATGCTGCTGGTTGCCGACGGCCGCGTGCCGGTCGACAAGACCAGCGGCGACGCCCTGCTCGATATCGCCGCCAAGGCGCAGGCCGACACTGCCGGCACCATCCAGACACTGGCCGACCTGCAGGACAACCTGACCGCGCAGGGCTTCCTGCTGCTCAATGCCAGCCTGGTGTTCCGCACGCACGTGAAGCCGGTCAAGGATGCCAAAGCCTGGAAGCCGTTCTTTGAAACCGTGTTGAAGGGATTGGCGCAGTACGCAGAGGAAAAGAACAAGACACTGCCGACGCTGGTCCTGTGGGGCAAGATCGCCGAGGAGCTGCACGGTTTGCCGGTGGTCGGACGCTTCCCGCGTGCGGTGGCGGAGCATCCCTACAACCTGAGTTTCATCGCCCACGGCGGCATGCAGGAACTGTTCGGCGCCATGCATCTGCTGAAAAAACACGTCTGAACAATACCTCGGAACGTAAAAAAGCCGGCCCCGGGAATGTCCCCGGGCCGGCTTTTTTCATCTCAACTACTTCGCAAAAATCCGGTTCATCGAGGTGAAGCCCTTGAACTCCAGTGAATTTCCCGACGGATCCTTGAAGAACATGGTCGACTGTTCGCCCGGCTCGCCCTTGAAGCGTGTATGCGGCTCGACTACGAACGTGACGCCTGCTGCGGCAATGCGCGCAGCCAATGCATCCCACGACACCTGGTCGAGGATGATGCCGAAGTGCGGGATCGGCACATTGTCGCCATCTACATTGCCGGCGCCGCCCGGCACCACCAGGTCTTTTTTCAGATGCAGCGACAGCTGGTGTCCCATGCAGTCGAAATCAACCCAGCGCTCAGTGCTGCGTCCCTCGGAAAATCCCAGCACGCCGCCGTAGAAACCACGCGCCTCGTCGAGATCGCGTACAAAGAAAGCCAGGTGAAATGGGTGCAATGCGTTCATGTTCCGTTCCGTGTTGGGCAAATGCGTAGCTTATCGCATTCGCCCGCATCGGGACGGCAGCACGCCTGCCGATTGCGGGCATGGGAAAACATGAGGCGAATTCGCGCCGCCTGCAGCAGATTCTGCGCAGGCGAAAACTTGCGGTGTCGAGTCAGAGGGCAGCGATACATCTGCTGCGGTGTGGTCGTATCCCGTACATGCGGGACGACATCTTGATTGCCGCGAGCCGGGAAGCACATCGTTCCGGCTCGGTCTCCTGGGTGGCGCATTTCAGGCTTCAAGGTTAAAACCGGCGCCCATCGCTTACATCTCTGGCTTCACGCCAACATTGCAGCTGAATTTCAGCTGATTACAGCTTGTTTTAGCCGTTACGGCCGCAACAACAAATCAGAACTGTGCTTGCAGTTGCGACAGTGCACGCAAATGGCTGCGATCGAGTTCGCGCAGACGGCGTTCCATCTCGGCGTGGCTGGTGACGCCTTCCAGATAAGGAGCATCGTTGAGGTCGAACAGCGCGCCGTCGACGGCTTTGGCAGGCGAGCTGAACGCGCGCTCGACAAAGAACTGGAAAGCTTCCAGCAAACTCTGTAAATTATTAGAAAAACCGGCGGATTGATAAGTAGACATTTCTTTCTTTCACATGAATAACGTTGCAGTGATAGTGAGAATAGGGGCTCCCCCTCACTTTAAAAAGCAATATTTTCCGACACCTGCATTAGAAAAACTTACACTATGTCCCTTTCCCTGCCGCCCTTGAAGGCGCTCAAAGTGTTCGAAGCGGCCGCCCGCACGCGTAGTCTGACGATTGCCGCCCACGAGTTGCACATCACGCACAGCGCGGTCAGCCAGCAAATAAAATTGCTGGAAGAACATTTCGGCCAACCCCTGTTTATCCGCTTGCCGCGTGGCGTGGAAGCAACGGAAGCGGCCCAGACCTTTTATACCGAAGTGCGCGCCGCGCTTGATCGCATCGCCATGGCGGCGGAACAACTGACGCTGACCGGCAAGAACCGCATCGTGCGCGTGATCACGGCGCCGTCCGTGGCGATGCGCTGGCTGATTCCGCGCCTGTCGCAGTTTCAGATCGACAACCCGCGCATCGAGGTGCGTGTGACGACCACCGTGTCGGAGCATTTCGAAGACCTCAAGGACCCTTTTGACGTGGTGTTGTGGCGCAGCCCGCTGGAGCGCAGCGGCTTTGAATGCGTGCGCTTCCTCGACGACGTGTCGGCGCCGCTGGCCTCGCCGCACTACCTGGAACTGCACCCCATCAACAAACCGGCGGACCTGCTGCAGGCCTCATTGATCCATCTGAGCGTGCGTGCGGAGGCCTGGCAGCAGTGGCTGATCAAGGCGGGCGTACCGGTGAAGAAGAAATTGCCGGGGACCAGTTACGAACACTTTTTCCTGAGCTTGCAGGCGGCGTCGACTGACCTGGGGATTGCGATGGGCTCGCTGGCGCTGGTGGACGACGACTTGTCGCACGGCCGCCTGCGCCAGCTGTTTCCGGAAGTGGTGCTGCACGGCCAGGGCTTCCATATGTTGCATCGTACCGGCGAAACCAATGGCAATGCCCTGAAGACCTTCATTACGTGGCTGATGCAGATGGGAGCGGCATCAGCCTACGATCCTGACAAGCGTTACTCCGCCGACTCCACGATGTGAACGGCGCGATTGGCGATCAGGTCTTTTGACTTGTCGCGGTAATCGAGCATGTGCGGTTGGGTGAAGTGAACCTTGAGCGCTTCGGCGCTTTCCCATTTTTCGATGAAGGCAAAGGTGTCCGGGCCGAGTTCGGCCTGGGCGCCGCCGAAGCCGGGCACGTCGATGACCGGGTCGTAAGCAATGCAGCCCTGTTCGGCACGGACGGCGGCCAGATTGGCGCGCACCAGCTTGAGCAGTTCTTCGCGCTTGCCGGGCTTGGCGGTAATGATTGCGACTACGTGGACCATGTTGTCATCTCCTGTTGTTGTGAGGGAAAACGACAAGCATACGCGAAGTTGCGCAGGCGTGACGGCCCCCTGCTTCGGACACCGCCGCTCAGATCAATTCAGTTTCATTTGCGCCAATAGCTGCTCGATGTTGTAACGCATCAGCTTGAGGTAAGTCGGCGCCGGGCCGTCGGCCTGCGACAACGCATCCGCATACAGCTTGCCGCCCAGCGTGACGCCGGCTTCCTTGCTGATCTGCTGCAGCAGCTTGGGGCTGCTCATGTTCTCGATGAAGACGGCGCGGATTTTTTCCTTGCGGATCTGGCGGATCAGGTTCGCGACTTCCTTCGCGCTCGGCTCGCTGTCGGTCGACACGCCTTGCGGCGCAAGGAAGCGCACCTGGTAATGCGCGCCGAAATATTCGAAGGCGTCATGCGAGGTGATCACCTTGCGCTTGGCCGGCGGGAACTGGCTGAATTGCTGTATGGCCCAGCGGTCCAGCTCGTTGAGCGAAGCAATGTAAGCGTCGCCGTTCTTGCGATACAGCGCTGCGCCGGCCGGATCGAGCTTGCTCAGCGCGGCAACGATGTTTTGCGTGTAGATCACAATGTTGGCAGGATTCTGCCAGGCGTGCGGATCATTCTTGCCATGCTGGCGATCGTGCCCGTCGTGCCCGTCGTGATCATGTTCTTCTTCGGCACGGTCGCGCACCGCGATGCCCTTCGATGCCACGACGATGTCGCCGCGATAATTGGCCGACTGCGCGACCCGCTCCATCCAGCCTTCAAAGCCGAGGCCGTTGACCACCACCAGTTTGGCGCGCGCCACCGATTTGATGTGATCCGGCGCCGGCTGGAACACGTGGGCATCCTGGTCGGGACCGACCAGCGTGGTGACGGCAATGCGGTCGCCACCGACGTTGGCGACGATGTCGCCGAGAATGCTGAAGCTGGCCACTACCGGCAAGCGAGCGTCAGCGGCGGATGCGCTCTGGACAACCAACACGGCTGCGATCGACAACAAGATCTGGCGAAACAATTTCACGATGACTCCCAAAAAGAATTAAGCGCGCAGATGCGGCCGGCGCAGGATGCGCGGCAACCAGCCGCGCGGGGCAAAGATCAGGGACAGGAAATAGAAGCCGCCGGCGCACACGATGATCACAGGGCCGGACGGCACCGACGCGTAGTACGACAGCATCAACCCGGCATAGCCCGCCAGCGCAGCCTGCACGGCGCTGTTGACCAACTGCGCCGGCAAGGTGTCGTGCCACAGGCGCGCCGATACCGCCGGCAGCATCATCAGGCCGACCGCCATCAGCGTGCCCAAGGTCTGGAACGAAGCCACCAGGTTCAGCACCACCAGCATCAGAAACAATTGCTGGTACACCGTATTGCGCCCGCCGCTGGCGGCCAGGAAAGACGGATCAAAACTTTCCAGCAGCAGGCCGCGGTACAAACCCGCCATCAGCAGCACGCTCAGGCTGGACACGCCGGCCACCAGCAGCAGGCCTTCGGTGTCGACGCCGAGTACGTTGCCGAACAGGATGTGCAGCAGATCGAGCTGGGTGCCGTGGCCGGAAATCATGATCACGCCGAGCGCCAGTGCGACCACGTAGACGGCGGCGAGGCTGGCGTCCTCCTTGAGTTCGGTATGGCGGCTGATCCAGCCTGCCAGTGCCACGACGATCACGCCGGCCAGGAAACCGCCGATGCTCAGCGCCGGCAGCGACAGGCCAAAGAAAATGAAACCGGCCGCCACACCCGGCAACACTGCATGGCTCAGCGCTTCGCCGAACAGGCTCATGCGGCGCAGCGTCAGCATCACGCCCAGCGGCGCGCTCGACAATGCCAAGGCCAGCGTTGCCACCAGCGCACGGCGCATGAAGGCGAACTCCTGGAACGGCGCGATCGCGAATTGATAGCAATCATGGAGCAGCATCATCGCAACGCCCTCCCTTCATTGCCGGCAGCACCGACGTCACCTGCATCGACGACATCAACCGCACACAGCGGTGCATGCTCGTCGACCGCTTCGGCCATGGAACGCGCGCGGTGCAGGTTTTCGTGGCACAGCACGCCTTCGGTCTCGCCCCAGGCGACCACATTGCGCGCCAGCAGCAGCGATTGCGGGAAGGCCTTGCGCACCTGGTCGTAGTCGTGCAGCACCGCGATCACGGTGCGCTGCTCGGCGTGCCAGGACTGGATGATGCGCAGCAAGTCGCTGGTGGTGCGGGTG
This sequence comes from Herbaspirillum sp. NPDC101397, assembly GCF_044767325.1. Taxonomy (NCBI): domain Bacteria; kingdom Pseudomonadati; phylum Pseudomonadota; class Betaproteobacteria; order Burkholderiales; family Oxalobacteraceae; genus Herbaspirillum; species Herbaspirillum sp. NPDC101397. The sequence goes on along the minus strand of NZ_JBIWNS010000009.1, from coordinate 163,175 downwards.
TCGATGGCGTTGAACGGTTCATCCAGCAGGATCAGTTCGGCGTCCTGCAGCAGGATGCGCGCGAACAGCACGCGCTGGAATTGCCCCACCGACAGGCTGGCGATGGCACGCTGCGCGAAGCCGTCGAGTCCGACTGCGGCCAGTGCGCCTTCCGCGCGCTGCACCATGTCGCGGCTCATGCGGCGGAACAGGCCGGCGCGCGACCAGTAGCCCAGCAGCACGCAATCAAGCACCGAGATCGGAAAGCTGCGATCGATCTCGGCCTGCTGCGGCAGATAAGCGATGCGCTCAGCGGCCAGGTGCGTGACCACGCGACCGCTGTTGCAACGGACCTGTCCCATGATGGTTTTCAGCAGCGTGCTCTTGCCGGCGCCGTTGGGACCGACGACGGCGGTCAGCGAACCGCGCTTGAACTCTCCGCTGACGTGATGCAGAGCCGGATGGCGACGGTAGGTGACGGTGAGGTTTTCCAGCGAGATGGCGGCGGACATGGTCAATCTCCTCCCAGGGCCCACATCACGCCCAGCCACAGCAGCAGGCACACGGGCGCGACCAGCAGCACGCGCTGCCACCACGGCAGCGCAAGCACGCTGGTTTGTTGAAGGAGACGGGAGAACATGGGCGCGAATATTTTTATTGATCAATCGGGAGAATCAAATCAATCTGCAACCCAGTTGCAAATTGATGAAAGATCGGAATTATAATGCAACATTGTTGCAAGATGTGACAAAGCTCCAATAAATCCTTCAACCCAGTCAAAATGCAGCCCGGGACGGCTTTCCGCTTTGCGGATCGTTCCAGGCAGTTCACCTGAAGAAAGATCGCGCCCATGTATCTCCATTTCCGCCCCGCCGCCGTCCTCGCCGCCACCCTGCTGTTGTCCGTCCCGCTGACCCACGCCCATGAAGCGCACGTGCACGGCGTCGGAAAGCTCGACGTCGCACTCGACGGCCAGACGCTGTCGCTGCACCTTGATTCGCCGCTGGTCAATCTGGTCGGCTTCGAACATGCCGCCAACAGCGCCAAGGACAAAGCCGCCGTCCAGGCCATGACCAAGAGCCTGCGCAACGCCGGCGCCGTGTTCGTCGCCAGCCCGTCAGCGGAATGCAAGCTCAATGGAGTCAAATTGGAATCCGCCGCGCTGGATCCGGCATTGCTCGGTGAAGCGCAAGTGGACAAAACAGCCAAACCGGCAGCGCCGGCCGACCATGACGGTCACGCCGATCTCGACGCCGATTTCACGTTCCGCTGCGCCCATCCGGAGCGGCTGCAGAAAATTGAAGTCCGTCTGTTCGACACCTTCAAGGGCTTCAACAGCATCGACGTGCAACTGGTGACGGGCAAGCGCCAGGGTGCAGCCAAACTGACGCCGGCCGCCAACAGCATCGCCGTCCCCTGATATTTATTCAGCAAACAGACTTCACAATATGAGCGACGCCGCCATCGCCTTGCGCGACATCACCTTCACCTGGCCCGGCCAGAAAACGCCGACGCTGGCGCTGGACCGGTTCGAGGTGCAAGCGCGCGAGCAAGTCTTCGTCAGCGGCCCCAGCGGCAGCGGCAAGAGCACGCTGCTGGCGCTGATCGGCGGCATCAGCAGCGCCCAGGCCGGCAGCGTCGCCATTCTCGGCCAACCGCTGGAGGCGTTGCCGGCGTCGCGGCGCGATCGTTTTCGTGTCGATCACATCGGTTTCATCTTCCAGCAGTTCAATCTGATTCCTTATCTCTCGATCCTCGACAATGTGCTGTTGCCCTGCCGCTTCTCGGCCTTGCGCCGCGAGCGTGCGCTGGCGCAAGGCAGCGATTTGCGTGCAGCGGCCGAATCGCTGCTGCGCAGCCTCGACATGGCGCCGGCTTTGTGGACCCGGGCGGCGACGCAATTGTCGATCGGCCAGCAACAGCGCGTGGCTGCGGCGCGCGCGCTGATCGGCCGGCCGGAAATCGTGGTCGCCGACGAACCGACCTCGGCGCTCGACAGCGACCGCCAGCAGGCTTTCCTGAACCTGATCCGGCACGAATGCGAACAGGCCGGCGCCAGCCTGGTGTTCGTCAGCCATGACCAGCGCCTGGCCGAGCGCTTCGACCGCCGCATCGCCCTGAACGACATCAACCGCTGCGCCCAGGTGGAGGAATCGGCATGAGCTTCCTGTTCCGCCTGGCCGCGCGCAGCGCCTGGAATCGCCGCTACACGCTGGGCCTGATGCTGCTGGCGATCGCGCTGTCGAGCGCCATGCTGCTCGGCATCGAACGCGTGCGCCATGAAGTGCGCGACAGTTTTTCGCAATCGGTGTCCGGCACGGATCTGGTGGTCGGCGCGCGCACCAGCCCGGTCCAGCTGATGCTGTACGCGATCTTCCGCATCGGCGGCGCCACCAACAACATGGGCTGGGACAGCGCGCAAAAGCTGGCGAAGAATCCCGCCGTCGCCTGGACCATCCCGCTGTCGCTGGGCGATTCACATCGCGGCTTCCCGGTGCTGGCGACCAACGGCGACTATTTCAAACATTTCCACTACGGCGACGGCCAGGCGCTGCAACTCGGCGAAGGCCGCGTCTTCGCCAGCGTCTTTGAAACCGTGCTCGGCGCGGAAGTGGCGCAGCGCCTGCATTACAAGCTGGGCGATCGCATCGTGCTGAGCCACGGCATGGGCAGCCTGCACCTGACCGATCACGCCGACAAGCCGTTCACGGTCACCGGCATCCTGGCGCGCACCGGCACGCCGGTCGACCGCACCGTGCATATCGGCCTCGACGCGATGGAAGCGATCCATCTCGACTGGGAAGGCGGCGCGCCGATGCCGGGCCTGTCGATTGCGCCGGCGCTGGTGAAAAAATTCGACCTTACGCCCAAGACCGTCACCGCCGTGCTGGTCGGCCTGAAGAGCCGCGCCGCGGTCTTTGGCGTGCAGCGCGACATCGCCGACGACAACAGCGAACCGCTGATGGCGGTACTGCCGGGCGTGGCGCTGGATGAATTGTGGCAAGTGGTCGGCATCGGCGAAAACGCCTTGCTGGTGGTGTCGGGGATGGTCGTCATCGTCGGCCTGGCCGGGCTGGTGTCGGCGATCCTGGCGAGCCTGGGAGAACGGCGCCGAGAACTGGCGGTGCTGCGCTCGGTGGGGGCGCGCCCAGGCGACGTGTTCCTGTTGCTGGCGCTGGAAGGACTGGCGGTGATGCTGGCCGGCGTGGTGCTGGGCGTGGTCCTGCTGACGCTGGCGCTGTTCGCGCTGGGGCCCTTGCTGAGTGCGCAATTTGGCGTAACATTGCATCCTGCCTTGCCGGCCGCCGGCGAACTGCAGCTGCTGGGCTGGACCATCCTCGCCGGCTTTGCCGCGAGCCTGCTGCCCGGCTTGCGCGCCTACCGGCTGAGCCTGGCCGACGGCCTGACGCCCCGGATCTGATTTGATTTCGCGGTCTGGCGACCGCAACTTTGACGAAGCAATCTCATGAAAAGTATTACCTGGATAGGCGGCATCGTGGCCGCCGGACTACTGGTCGGTTACTCGGTGCATCTGGCGGCAACGCCGAACGCACCCAAGGTTGCTTCGGCTGCCGAGGCAGCCGAAGCAACTACGCCCGCCCCGACCACAACAGCAGCCCCCTACTCCGACAATGCCCAATACAAAGTCGGCGACCACCTGCAACAGGCGCCCGACCTGCAAAAGACGCCTTACAAGCCGTCCGGCAAGACCGATGGCGGCTTCCGTGAGATCGCCTGGGAGTCACTCATGCCGAAAGACTGGGACGCCATGGCGCCCTTCAAGGGCCTGAAGCTCGACAAGATGGAAGACGGCGATCCGCGCGCCATGGAGGCGCTGTGGAAAGCCAAGAAGTACTGGAAGAATGCGCCCGTCGATCCGTCCATGAACGGCGCGTCGATCCGCATTCCCGGTTTCGTCGTGTCGCTGGAGCGCGAAGGCGAGGCCTTGAAGGAATTCCTGCTGGTGCCGTACTTCGGCGCCTGCATCCACGTGCCGCCGCCGCCGGCCAACCAGATCATCCACGTGCACAGCAACAAGCCGGTCAAAAACACCCGCACCATGGATGCAGTCTGGATCAGCGGCGTGCTGAAGATCGAGCGTTCCGACACGATGATGGGCAGCGCCGGCTACAGCATGAGCTCGGTCAAGGTGGAACCGTACACGGACGGTGCGCCGCAGGGCGGCTGAGCCAGGTTCAAATGCAGAGAAATTGCTGTGGATTTGTAGGGAAGTTATCCCCACATTTTGGTAGCAAGCCTGTGGATAAGCACTGGAGAACTTGCTTAAGTGCTTGATAACAAGGGAAATTCCATTTCTGGTTATTCCTGGGCAAGTTGAAGGAAAAAACGCACCCCGCGCCACCGGGCTGGATCACCAGCAGGGAGATTGGCGGCTTCCATGACGTGTGCGTGCAGCCGGGTTACGACGCCACTATCCGGCATTGGCTACTCAACGGACGCTGCCGCAGCTTGTTCAACATGTGCAGCAGTACAAAATTCTGAGAAAAAAAAACCTGCGATACGTGTGTATCGCAGGTGAATCTAAAGCAAGTTTAGAGGAGACGAACGAGATTCTATCGACAACGTATGACGGCTTCGTGACACTCAAAAATCGGTTTCGCGCATCCCTGAATCCCGCTGCAACCATAATGGGATGGTTGCAGCTGTCATCAACAAGTCACAAAGCCAGCTTATCCTGTCTACTCTTTCGCGATACATGCAACCGATATGCATGATTGCACGGTGTGCCGGACCAATCGTCCGGTGCACCACTCTCCGCCCGCCTCTTCTGCTCCTGCTTCCCTCAAGACGACAACTACAGTTCACTTCCCCAAGTGCTGTACGTACTTCTGCTGCTACTGCTACTTCCCCTCTACCCCCAAAATTCCAAATTCGTCTGCCTGACTGCCGTCACCAGGCGCCGGTCACCTGCAAGCGGCTCAGCGTCATCTTGGTGCCGTCGCCTTCGGCGGCCTGCATGACCAGCCCGCTGCCCAGTTCCTTCGGCGGTTTCTGATACCAGTCCATGCAGACCTGCGACAGATTGCTCAGCGCCGGCTTGTTCATGAACTGCTGCAACAAATCGCGTGTCAGCGCCAGGTTCGGCTCCAGCCGGAAGTCACCCAACGCCTTCAACTCAGTCGGAGACGCCGACATGCGCGCCAGGTCCTTCTGGAACATCTGCCGCGGCACCGCCATCGGATGGCCCGCGTCTGTCAGCAATTCTTCAAACACCGGCGCCATGAAGTCCAGCGCATAACCGTCGCATTGCACCCAGCAGTGGAACGCGTCGCTGTTGCTGTCGACCTTGTCGCCGTCCAGCGTGCCGAAAGACAAGGCGCCGCTGCCGTCTTTGCTGATCAGGTAGAACGCCGCGCCGGCAACCGGGAAGGCATTCTTCTTGTAAAACTTTTTCAATATCTGCGCCGCGGTGACGCTGAAGAAAAAACTCGCGGCCGGGATATTGGCGTCGACACTATCGAGTACCGAGTGAATGACGCGAAAAATACGTTGGTAATCCGCAAGCGGGATGAGGGGGCGAATGTTTGATGATTTCATCCGCGTATTTTCTCATACCGCATGCGGGTCAAGTCGGGTCAAGCCGGGTCAGGTTCGCTCACGCCGCATTCTTGCTGCTTGCATCCGCATCGTTGCTGTGCAGGAAGCAGGCGCAGTTGACGTCGTGGTGTACCGAGCAGGCGGTCAGTTCACGCAAGCGGTCCGATTTTTCGTGATCGGCCGAGAGTACGCGCAGGCGCTCACGGGACATCTTCATTTCGCGCTTGTTCCATTCGCAATCGGCACGGATGAACAAGTACATCAGCAACATGCAGAAACCCAGGTAAGTGACGAACATCAGGGCGATGTCGTTCGGCACTGTTTCGACGATGAATTGCATATGACCTCCGTTGGCTTGATTACGCAGAAGGTCTGTTGTCGCAGGGCTGTCGCCGTGTTGCAAACCGTCTGTCCATGGAGTGCATCATAGACACGCAGGCAGGCACAATCTATCGGGGAATTCCCTATGTCTGCACGGCATTGTGGACGGCGCGCTACAAGAGTAAAACGGGGAGAAAAAGAAGAGGAGAAACGAGCTTGGGAAACGGAGTTCCCGTAGAAGAATTACGGCGGCTGCGCCCCATGATCGGGGCGCCGGCGCATCAGTCCGACTGTGCGTCGATATCGGCCAGAGATTCGCGACCACGCTGGGTGATCTCGTACTGCTTGCTGCCTTCCTTGGCGGCGATATGTCCCTTGCGAACCAGGAAGATCGCGACGTCGTCCTCGACCACCGCCTCGGCATCCGCATTCAGGCCGCGCAAGGCTTCGATGCAGCGGTAGATGAACAGCGTCTGCTTGCCCTTTTCGGTCAAGGCCAGATTGCCTTCACGCGTGTACTCGAGCATCTTGATGCCGGTCAGGCGCTTGGTGTTGCGCGCCACGCAGGCACTCGGGCGGCCGCGATGTTCCTTGCGGCTGATCTGACCGAGGGCGTCAAATTCATCTTTGGTCAAATCATTGCTCATTGCTGCGTTCTCCGGTTGGTGCTTGCTGTATGCGGACATCCGACCGGATGCCACGGCCGTCATGGTACGCGCGAAACGGCGTTCTGCACAGACTTGACGGCCGACTTACCCACAGTCCCTGTGAACAGCCCTGTGGACAAGCTGTGGGATATCGACGCAATCCCTTGCGGCAACTGCCCTGGCGACAGATTGATTGTTTATTGGGCGGCAACTTCCAAGACCGGCAAAAAAAAACCCGCCGGGCGGGGGCCGGGCGGGTTCAATCTCAAAAAACTTCTTCCAGGAGGTTATTGAGGAGACGGTGCCACTGTAAGGCCAAAACACGCGCGTGAAAACGATCAATATCGCATTCGCTTATGCCATGGCGGCATAACAGTCGGCTTCCCTACCCTCCCGCCCGCCTACATCGGGGGCTTGACGCCGTCCTTTTCAATCACGAAACGTCCGGCCTTCCAGTCTTCGCCGCTGCGCGACGCCACCACAAATACCGTCAGGCCCGGCTTCAGGTCCTGCACGGTTGCCGGCACGAAGGTCACGACCGGTACATCCGTCGGCACCCGGATCTTGATGCTCTTGCCCTGGTAGGTCAGTTCGAGATCACGACCCGCATTGCCCGACACTACCGCCGAGACGGTGGCGTTGGTCATGCTGCTGCCCGGCAGCAGATCCCAGTCGTAGTGCCCCTCACCGGATCCGCGTGCCTCTTCAGGGAACACCACGACTTCCAGCGCCTCGATGCCGCCGTTGGCGGTGGGCTTGCCTGCTGTACCGATGAAGCTGCCCTGTTTGATCGACGCCAGTTCGAGCGCCTTGACCGAGGAATAGCGCGTCTCGTCGCTCAATTGCAGCGTGAGCTTCTTCCCTTCGCGGGTCAGCACGTCGACGCTGTTGCTGCCGACCGCGGCGACGGTGCCGCGAATCCTGCTGGGCGCCGCGTTCTGCGCTTGGACCAGCACGGGCAACGCCAACGCAGCAATTGCAAACAAGGACAACAACCTGGAACGACTCGACATGATGATTCCTTAGATAACAAAAAAATCAGTCTAGCATCGGGACCGAAATGCCGCTGACGCGCCACATGCGCACATTTCGTCGCCTGCCTGCCACGGCTGCAAGCCGGACCATGGCTGCGGCTTGCAGCCGTGACAGGCAGACGATTGATGAGGGGATTCGTTTTTCGGCAGGTAAACCGCGTCGTGCGTTCGCTCATCGACAAAACAATGAGCAAAACATTTACAAATCAACGAGTGAAGTTATTTGCAAACGAGTCAGGACAAGTACTGAATTTTGACGAAAATAACTATCTAGAAAATCTCGAATTTATTCGATATGAATCGCCCGCCAGATTTGCAAGAATGCAGTCAAGTCACTCGCATCCCTATCGGTTCCTGCACCTGAAGCCGCTCCTCTTCAGGCGCAATCGCGAGTCCGGGACTACGTCTCCGGTCGACAGGTTTTTCGGGGGAGTGACGAGCTTTCCCGGTGCCGGTTCCCCTGGCACCGGGTTTTTTTATGCCCGCAGCAAAACCATCCTGCCATGAAAAAAGCAGCATCCGACGCCACGTCGCATACTGCTTTCCGTACTGCACTTCATCTTCGTCGCGGCCTGCCATCAGGCACCACAACAGCGATACCGTTTTATCCGAGACGCCAGTTGGAACGATGCCTGGAACGCGATTTGATGATATGCAATTCATCATTGGCCGCCGGCGAGGTGCGGCGGAATACATTGCGCCCCGCATTGGTCAGGTTGAAAGCGCCGCCCAGATTGGGAATGCCAAGGCCTTTGCTGATCACGCTCTGCACTACGCGACGCGGAATGATGCGGAAGTCGCCCTTGAACACGCTGTACATCCAGCGCAGTTCTTCACCGGTCAGTTCGACGTTGGGATCGACCTCGGCGACGGCGCGTACGGATTTCTTCGGGATGCTGCGTTCGCTGATTTTCTCGGCGCGATCTTCTAGCGTGTATTCGGTATCCAGCTCAATAGTTTTCATGATTTCCTCACGGCAATTAAAGTCATACTAGCACAAACTTTAACTTAGTGTGAAAGCCTGAATACCGCGTCCAGCAAGGGATGCCAAGGCGCCAACATGTCTTTTGCACATGTTTTTCAAGACGTAAAAAAAGCCGGCTCAGCCGGCTTGGCAATGCCGCAAGGAAATTAAGCGGCCGTTTCTTCGGTCATTGGCTTGCGGGGCGAATGCTTGATGGCGACACGCGCCGCGGCGCGTTCTTCAGCCGTCATGTCCAGCATGTCCTGATACACCAGCTGTTGCGCCTGCAAGCCATCCAGATGGGGGAACAGCGCCCTCTTTTCTTCGACCAGGCGTGCAGCCTTGCGGTGATCGCCGTCGCAGACGTCGATGATGAAATCGTGGCGGCGCTGCTCGGGCGTGGCGGCGACACGGTCGGCTGTGGCAACGCGGTTGAACACGTAGATGAGTCCGCAGAAGGCGACCAAGATCCAGATAAGGCTGTTCATGACAAACTTTCGGCAAGTGGTTGGATGCCTTGCATTGTGATTTTTTGCCCCGCCCGGCGATATAGGAAAACTCTCAAATGCAATTTGGCCCTCGCCATGGGCTACACTGAAGCCTGCACGCAACGTGGAAACGGCTCCTAAGCGGCCACTTCGCGCTACGAAAACAAGTCATCCTCTGGTAAGATGTCGCATAACCTTCCGTCGTGCGATGCCTTCTTGAGACGCACCTCACATTACTTTCACGTACTGACCTATAAAAAATGGAAGTTACCGAGACCCCCAGTCCGCTGATGCGCCCTCGCAAAAAGACCCAAAGCCTGTCCCAGGAAGTGGTCGGCGCGATTTCCGAAATGATTTCCAACGGCGCGATCAAGCCGGGCGAGAAGCTGCCCACCGAGTCCGAAATCATGCTGACTCAAGGCGTCAGCCGCACCGTGGTGCGCGAGGCGATCTCGCGCCTGCAGGCTGCGGGACTGGTGGAAACGCGGCACGGCATCGGCACCTTTGTGCTGGAAGCGCAAAAAGCCGGCAACATCAATATCGACCCGGCCACCATCACCACGATGAAGGACCTGCTGGCGCTGCTGGAATTGCGCATCAGCCTGGAAACCGAAACCGCCGGCCTGGCTGCCGCGCGCCGTACCGATGCGCAATTGCTGGAAATCCGCCAGGCGCTCGACGCCTTCCATGAGAACCTGAAAAAAGGCGTCGACACCGTCGGCCCTGACTTCCGCTTCCACTTCCAGATCGCCAACGCCACCGGCAACCGCTATTTCATTGAAATCCTGAGCCACCTCGGCGCCGGCGTGATCCCGCGCAAGCGTCTCAACACGGCTGAACTGGCGCGCGATCCGCAAGCCAGCTACCTCGACCGCGTACAGCGCGAGCACGAAGACATCTACGAAGCCATCGCCCGCCGCGACACCGAAGCCGCGCGCGCCGCCATGCGCAATCACCTGACCAATAGCCGCGAACGCCTGCGTCGCGCCCAGGAAGCGGCCGAATCGGCTGCCGATGCGCAGCAACAGGAAAAGGCGTCGGACAAGTAGCAACGAACGAAACAGCAACTCGATAGCAAGGCACGACCCGGCCGGCAGCAAAAACTGCTGGCTTTCTTTTAATCTATGTTGTACGATGACTGATATCCTAAGTTAACCCGAATTCAGAAGGCACGCATCCATCCGGACTCATCGGGTTCATTCAACCCAATGCACCCTGAACAAACACTGCAGCGCGACGATACTTTTCTCTCATCACTGGCACCTACGACACCGACATGTACACACCACAAGACCTGAAACAAATCCTCTCCGCCGGCCTGCTCTCCTTCCCGCTGACCGACTTCGACGAGCAAGGCGACTTCCGTCCGAAGAGCTATATCGAGCGCCTGGAATGGCTGGCTCCCTACGGCGCCAGCGCGCTGTTCGCGGCAGGCGGCACAGGTGAGTTCTTCTCGCTGGTGCCGGGTGAGTATTCGGACATTATCCGCACCGCCGTGGATACCTGCAAAGGCAAGGTGCCGATCATTGCCGGCGCCGGCGGCGCCACCCGCGCAGCCATCGGTTACGCCCAGGAAGCCGAACGCCTCGGGGCGCACGGCATTCTGCTGATGCCGCATTACCTGACCGAAGCCAGCCAGGAAGGTATCGCCGAACACGTCGAAGCCGTCTGCAAATCGGTCAAGTTCGGCGTCATCATCTACAACCGCGGTGTCTGCAAACTCAACGCCGACATGCTGGAACGCCTGGCCGACCGTTGTCCGAACCTGATCGGCTTCAAGGACGGCGTCGGTGAAATCGAATCCATGGTCACCATCCGCCGCCGCCTCGGCGACCGCTTCACTTACCTCGGCGGCCTGCCGACCGCGGAAGTCTATGCTGCCGCTTACAAGGCGCTGGGCGTGCCGGTCTACTCCTCGGCCGTGTTCAACTTCATCCCCAAGACCGCGATGGACTTCTACCACGCGATCGCCAAGGAAGACCACGCCACCGTCGGCAAGCTGATTGACGATTTCTTCCTGCCTTACCTGGCCATTCGGAACCGCAAGGCCGGTTACGCAGTCAGTATCGTCAAGGCCGGCGCGCGTGTCGTCGGACACGATGCAGGTCCGGTGCGCACTCCGCTGACCGCCTGCACGGAAGCGGAACACGAAGAACTGGCCGCACTGATCAAGAGCCTCGGCCCGCAATAAATTGCACAGAATGCACAGCAGTTTTTTCATCCATAAGAAGTAACCAAGCCACGACTGACCGCCGGAACATTCCCGCGGTCAGTTTTGGCTTCCATGCTTCCACTTTCAGGAGATCACGATGTCCCAATTTGCGAACTACATCAACGGCGAATGGCTGCAAGGCGCCGGCGTCAACAAGAACGTCAACCCGTCCGATCTGTCCGACGTCATCGGCGAATACGCCCAAGCCGACGCAGCGCAAGCCGACATCGCCATTGCCGCCGCCCACGCTGCTTTCCCTGCCTGGAGCACCGGCAACATCCAGGCGCGTTCGGATGCACTCGACAAGATCGGTTCGGAAATCCTGGCGCGCAAGGAAGAACTCGGCCGCCTGCTCTCGCGCGAAGAAGGCAAGACGCTGGCTGAAGGCATCGGCGAAGCCGGCCGCGCCGGCAATATCTTCAAGTTCTTCGCCGCCGAAGTGCTGCGCATCCAGGGCCAGAAACTGGCATCGGTGCGTCCCGGCATGGACATCGAAATCACGCGCGAACCGGTCGGCGTGGTCGGCATCATCGCCCCGTGGAATTTCCCGATGGCGATTCCTGCGTGGAAGATCGCACCGGCGCTGGCCTACGGCAACACCGTCGTTTTCAAACCGGCTGAACTGGTGCCGGGAAGCGCCTGGGCGATTGCCGACATCATCAGCCGCTCGGGTATCCCGGCCGGCGTGTTCAACCTGGTCATGGGCCGCGGTTCAGTGGTCGGCCAGCGCTTCATCGATGACCGCCGCGTCACCGCCCTGACCTTCACCGGCTCGGTTTCGACCGGCAACCGCGTGGCGCAAGGCTGTATCGCGCGCATGGCGAAGTTCCAGCTTGAAATGGGCGGCAAGAATCCGCTGGTGGTACTCAACGACGCCGACCTCAATGTCGCCGTCACGGCCGCCGTGCAAGGCGCGTTCTTCTCGACCGGCCAGCGCTGCACCGCGTCCAGCCGCATCATCGTCGAAAAGGATATCTATCCGCGCTTCATCGAAGCGGCGCGCGCCCAGCTGGCCGGCCTCAAGATCGGTCACGCGCTGACGGCCGACACCAACATCGGTCCGGTCGTCGATCAATCGCAACTCGACCAGAACCTGTCGTACGTGGAAATCGGCAAGCAGGAAGGCGCACGTCTGGCCTTCGGCGGCGAGCGCGTCAAGCGCGACACCGACGGCTTCTACATGACGCCGGCGCTGTTCGCCGACTGCAACAACGACATGCGCATTTCGCGTGAAGAAATCTTCGGACCGGTCGCCTCGGTGATCCCTGCAGACAACTACGAGCACGCGCTGCAACTGGCCAACGACACCGAGTTCGGTCTGTCGTCGGGCATCTGCACCACCTCGCTGAAGTATGCCACCCACTTCAAGCGCCACGCTCAGGCCGGCATGGTGATGGTCAACACGGCCACCGCCGGCGTCGACTATCACGTGCCATTCGGCGGCCGCAAGGCGTCGAGCTTCGGTCCGCGTGAACAAGGCGCGTACGCTGCCGAGTTCTACACCACGGTCAAGACGTCCTACACCGCGGCATAAGCACCTCATCAATCCCTGACCTCATCAGGTATCCACAGCCGCCGGCAACGGCGGTTTCAGCGCCGGAACGTGTGTTCCGGCGTTTTTTTTGAGTGCCGGAAAATCCGTGCGGGCATAAAAAAAGCACCGCCGTGGCGGTGCTTCCAGTGCGTCAACAACAATGCCTCAGAATTGTTCCCAATCGTCGTCCGTCCCCGACGCTGGCGGCAGGCGCGGCGCCGACCGCTCAGTGGCCACCGCAGTGCCGGCTGCCACCGTGGTGCCGGCTGGCTTGCTCAACGCGCGCGGCGCCTTCGCGGCGGGTACGGCGGCCTTGGGCGCAGCCGCCGGTGTCGATACCTGAGCGGTGCGCGCCGCCGGCCTTGCCGCTTGCTGCGCATCGATCCGGAAAATGCTGACCGCCTCGGCCAGCGTCATCGCCTGCGTCTGCAGAGACTGCGCAGCAGCAGCAGCCTCTTCCACCAGCGCAGCGTTCTGCTGCGTCACTTCGTCCATCTGTGCAATCGCCTTGTTGACCTGGGCGATGCCGTCGCTTTGCTCGCGGCTGGCCGAGCTGATTTCACCGACGATGTCGGTCACGCGCCGTACGCTGTCGACCACTTCACCCATGGTCATGCCGGCGTTTTCAACCAGGCGGCTGCCCGAGTCGACCTTGCTGACTGAATCGGTGATCAGTTCCTTGATCTCCTTCGCCGCTGCGGCAGAGCGCTGCGCCAGGCTGCGCACTTCCGACGCCACCACGGCAAACCCGCGGCCTTGCTCGCCGGCGCGGGCTGCTTCGACCGCTGCATTCAAGGCGAGGATATTGGTCTGGAACGCAATACCGTCGATCACGCTGATGATGTCGACGATCTTCTTGGATGAGTCGTTGATGGCGGTCATGGTGTCGACCACCTGCGCCACCACCTCGCCGCCCTTGACTGCCGTCTCGGACGCCGAGTGCGCCAGCTGGTTGGCCTGCTGCGCATTCTCGGCGTTTTGTTTGACGGTGCCGGTCAGCTGCTCCATCGAGGCGGCAGTCTCTTCGAGCGAGCTGGCCTGGGTCTCGGTGCGTGACGAAAGATCAAGATTGCCGGAGGCGATTTCCTGCGCGCCGGTGTTGATGATGTCGGTGCTGGTGCGCACGCGCGAGACGGTACTGAGCAAGCCCTGCTGCATGCTGCGGATCGAGGCGAACAGACGGCCGATTTCATTGCGGGAAGGCTCGCTGATTTTCATCGTGAGATCGCCGCCGGCCACCTGGTCAAGCAATGTCACGGCGCGGTTAAGCGGCCTCAGCACGATACTGCGCAGCAGGAAATGCACCGCCAGCACAAGGATCAATGCGGCAATCAGGCCAACCGCCACCAGCCACACCACCATGTTGTATTCGCGGCTGCGCTGGTCGACGATGTCGTCGGAGAGATCCTTGGTCAGCTTCTGGAATTTTTCCAGCTGCGTGGAAAAGTTCGCGCCCCGGGCCGTGATATCGCGGCCGTTGATTTCAACGTAGGCGTTGGTGTCATTGGCTCGCAAGGCATCTGCGGCCTTGTTGAGCACGTCCGACAATTGCTTGCCGGCGCTGACAAGGTCCGCCTTGAGCTTGTCATCCTGCCCCTTGAACGGCGCCGCCTTGTCGAACTCGTCGATCAATTTGAGCGTACGGTCATAGCTGGTTTGCGCGCTCTTCAAGGCTGAGTTCTTGATCTCCTGATCGTTCTGCTCCTTTAACGCGCTGTAGGCGCGCGTCAGCGCGGCGCGGGTGCGCGTGGTGTCCTTGTAGGCGTCGTTGATGGTCAGCGCGCGCGAAGCGACGTCATGCACCATCACGGTGGATTCGTTGGCGCGCCCCAACGCAAACACGCCGACTGCGGCGCCGAACACGATCATGGCGGCAAACAGCGCCAGCGCGCTCATCAGACTGAAACGAACGGTGATGTTCCGCATTCTTCACTCCCATTTATTGGTGTTTTAATTGTCGATGCACGCGAACGCGCCCTGCGCAATCTTAGAGCAAGGCAAAACGCCCGATGCGATTTTCTGCACGTTTTTTGAGCAACATCAAAAGTCGTCTTGTCGGATCGGCAAGTTCGGTGCTCCAATGCAAAATCCCCCGCATGGCATGGCCTGCGAGGGATTTTTTCAAGCTGAACCGCACGTCCTCAAGGAAACGCGACGATCTCCACCCAGTTCGGATTCTTGCCCAGTTCATAGTGCTGCAAAGGCTTCAGCGCCCCGGTTTTACGGTTGATGGCGTAGCTGGTCAGACCGTTCGATTTTTGTCCGACCGCCAGCAGATACTTGCCTTGCGGATCGATGTTGAATCCGCGTGGCTGGGTCTCGGTGGCGAAGTTGCCAATGACGGTCAGTTCGCCGGTCCCGGCATTGACCCGATACGCGGTCAACGTGCTCGACGTGCGTTCCGATGCATAGAGGAAGCGGCCATCCGGCGTCAGATGGATATCCGCGGCAGCCGGGGCGTCGCCCTTGAATCCCGACGGCACGGCTGATACGCTGCCCTTCAGCGTCAACGTGCCTTGCGCCGCATCGTAGGCATACGTGTTCACCGTACCGTCGAGCTCGTTGGTGGAAAACACATAGCGCTGGTTCGGATGGAACACAAAGTGACGCGGACCGGCCCCGGCCTTGGTGGCGACCGATGGCGGCGTGTTAGGCGTCAGCTTGCCGGTGGCGGCGTCGAATTTGAATTGCAGGATGACGTCGCTGCCGAGGTTGGAAGCGAAGACGAAATTGTTCTTCGGATCGCTGCTGACGGCGTGGGCATTCTTGCCCGTGTTGATGACGGTGGCCGGCTCCTGCACCAAGCCGGTGGCGCTGATCGGATTGACCGAAATCTTGTGTCCGGTATAGGACGCGGCAAACAGGAAGCGGCCGGTCTTGTCGGTCGCCAGGTTCGCCATGTTGTCGGCCAGCGGAACCGTTGCCAGCGCTTTCAACTTGCCACTCTGCTGATCGACCGCGAAGGTCGTCACTGAATACGGCTGCGAGCGCAGCGACGCGTACAGACGACGGTGATCGGGACTGAACGCCAGCGGCATCACCGTGCCGCCCGTCGGCACCTGCTCGACCAGCTTCAGGCTGCCGTCCCTGTTCAGTTGCAAGACCGAGATGTCCTTGCTGTCGGCATTGGACACGTACACCATTGTTGCTGCGTGGGCGCTGATACCTACGATAGCTATCGTGCAGCCCAACATTGCTGCACCGGCCTTCAGTGCGTACTTTCCGAATTCCATGCTTCCTCCCGTTGATGAAAAATGCTCCCGCTGTCGATGACGCGGGAGCTTGTAGTTTTTTGTTTGCAGTCTGATGAGGGCTGAATAAAGCTGAATAAGGCTGAATGAAGCGGAAGGAATCAGGTGATCGGCGCCGGGTTGAACAGCGTGAGCGCATTGTGCAGCTTCCACTTCTCAGCCCAGGTCTGCTTGCGGCCGCTGGCGACGTCGAGCATCAGCTGGAACAGTTCCCAGCCGACGTCGGCAATCGTCGCTTCGCCGCTGGCGATGCGGCCGGCGTTGACGTCCATCAGGTCATGCCAGCGCCGCGCCAGGTCGTTGCGCGTGGCGACCTTGATCACCGGCACCGCCGCCAGTCCGTACGGCGTGCCGCGGCCAGTGGTAAAGATGTGCAGGTTCATGCCGGCCGCCAGCTGCAAGGTGCCGCAGACGAAATCGCTGGCCGGTGTGGCGGCGTAGATCAACCCCTTTTGCTTCAACTTGTCGCCGGGAGCCAGCACGCCGGAAATCGGGCTGCTGCCCGACTTGACGATGGAGCCCATGGCCTTCTCGACGATGTTGGCGAGGCCGCCCTTCTTGTTGCCGGGAGTGGTGTTGGCGCTGCGGTCGACGCCGCCTTTTTGCAGGTAATTGTCGTACCAGTCCATCTCGCGGATCATGGCTTGCGCGACCTCTTCGTTGATGGCGCGCGAGGTCAGCTGATCGATGCCGTCGCGTACTTCGGTGACTTCCGAGAACATCACGGCGGCGCCCGCGCGCACCAGCAGATCGGTGGCAAAGCCGACCGCCGGATTGGCCGTCACGCCCGAGAAGGCATCGCTGCCACCGCACTGCACACCGACCACCAGGTCGGAGGCCGGGCACGTCACGCGACGGCGCTTGTCGAGTTCCTGCAGGCGGGCTTCAGCCATCTTCAGGATGGAATCGATCATCGAGTTGAAGCCGACGTGTTCCGCATCCTGCAGGCAGACCACGTAGGCTTCGCCTTCCTTGTGGATGGGGATGATGCTTTCCGGCAGCAGGCGATTCGGTTGCAGCTTTTCGCAACCGAGGCTGACCACCATGGCCTGGCCACCGAAGTTGGGATTCAGGCTGATGTTGCGCAGCGTGCGGATCGGGATGTCGGCGTTGGGTGCGTCGATGGCGACGCCGCAGCCGTAGGTGTGTTCCAGCGCGACCACATCTTCGACGTTGGGATACTTCGGCAGCAGTTCCTCACGGATGCGCTTGACCGCATGCTCGACCACGCCTGCCACGCATTGCACGGTGGTGGTGATCGCCAGCAGGTTGCGCGTGCCGACCGAACCGTCGGCGTTGCGGTAGCCTTCGAAGGTATAGCCTTCCAGCGGCACCGAAGCCAGTTCAGGCGCCTTGCGCGTGGCGATCGGCAGGTTGTCGAGTTCGCGCGCCGGCGGCAGTGTCACCACCGATTCCTCGATCCAGCTGCCCTTGGCGATATCGCGCGCGGCGTAGCCGATGGCGACGTCGTAGCGGATGATCGCCTCACCTTGCGGAATATCGCGCAAGGCGATCTTGTGGCCTTGCGGCACCTGGCTGATCAGCGTCAGTCCATCCGGAAAAACCGTCCCGGCAGGCAGGCCGCGATCATTGACGACAATGGCGACATTGTCGTTCTCGTGCATCAGGATATAGCGCGGCGTGTTGACGTTGGTGCTGATACTGACGCTGGCTTGGCTGTTTGTTTCGGTGCTCATGGCTATTCCCATCTGCTGCAATTTTTCTGCGGGTTATTACAAGATCAAAGCGGCTTCAGTTCGACGCGCTTGATTTCCTTGACGATCACCAGGTAGCTGATCACCGTCACCAGCGCATTGGCGCCGACGAAGATCAGGGCGCCGCTGAACGAGCCGGTTTCCTTCAGGATATAGCCGATCACGATCGGCGTGGTGATACCAGCGATATTGCCGAAGGTATTGAACAGGCCACCCGACAGTCCGACGATTTCCTTCGGAGCGGTATCGGCCACCACGGCCCAGCCCAGCGCGCCGACACCCTTGCCGAAGAAGGCCACGGCCATGATGCCCACCACCATCCACTGCGCATCGACGTAGTTGCACAGGATCATCGTGGTCGACAACAGCATGCCGCCGACAATCGGGATCTTGCGTGACATGGTGACGCTGTTGCCGCGCTTGATCAGGCGATCCGAAATCAGGCCGCCGACCACACCGCCGATAAAGCCGCACACCGCCGGGATTGACGCCACGAAACCTGCCTTCAGGATCGACATGCCGCGTTCCTGCACCAGATACACCGGGAACCAGGTCAGGAAGAAATACGTGATCGTGTTAATGCAGTACTGCCCGATGTACACGCCCAGCAGCATGCGGTTGCTCAGCAGTTGCTTGATGTAGCCCCACTTGGCCTTGCCCGCGTCAGCACTGGTAACAGCGCCTGCGGCGGATTTCGGTTTGGCCTGGTCCATATCCACCAGCCCGCCGCCCTGCTCGATGTGCTGCAACTCGGCCTGATTGATCATCGGATGATCTTTCGGGCTGTGGATGATGCGGATCCAGATGAAGGTCAGCAAGATGCCGAATGCGCCCATGACCGTGAACACGTGGTGCCAGCCGTAGACGTGCGTGATCCAGCCCATCAGCGGGGTGAACAGCACGGCCGCGAAATACTGCGCCGAGTTGAAGATGGCTGATGCCGTACCGCGCTCCGCCGTCGGGAACCACGACGCCACGATGCGGCCGTTGGCCGGGAACGACGGTGCTTCCGCCAGGCCGACCATGAAGCGCAGCAGGAACAGCAGCACCACCGCAGCGGCCGTACCGAACCAGGTGACGCCACCCTGCAGCAGCGTGAAAAAGGACCACAGGAAAATGCTCAGGGCATAAATTTTCTTGGAACCGAACCGGTCGAGCAGCCAGCCGCCCGGCAATTGCGCCAGTACGTAGGCCCAGCTGAATGCTGAAAAGATGTAACCCATCATCACAGGGTCGAGGCCGAGTTCGGACTTCATCGAAGTGCCGGCAATCGACAGCGTGGCGCGATCGGCGTAATTGACCGTCGTCACGATGAACAACATGAACAGAATCAGATAGCGGACATGGGTCGGCTTGAAATTTTCTTTGGCGCTTGCGCTGATGGCGGCACCCACTTGATTGACACTCACTGATTGTCTCCTGACCGGAACTGCGCCCGGACCTGGAAGGAAACGACAAATAAGGAACCGGGAGGCGGCAAAGGCGCGGTCTCCTGCTCATGTTTGACATTGTCCGACCAAGCGGCAGCGGCAGTATTTATTATTGAAGAGCTGCAAATGACTTTGTTATCAGTCATCATACAACATAAATCGCAGTATAAACACGCGCTTTTGGTTTGGCAATGGAATTATCACCTGCCCCCAAAATACCTCTGCAGCCCGCTACAGCAGCGAAGTTAAGCAAATGCTTAATCCATCAAAACTACCCGAAGCCATCTGAATTCGGTGCTTTTTTCCTCCAGGCAGGCAGGCCGCCACTACCCTTTTCCCTCGACGAATCAGCGGGGTTGTATGACCATTTCCCGGAAGACAAACCGTTTGCCCACAAAAAAGCCACCCTCGCGAAAGGATGGCTTTTGGACGCCGGAAAGAATTCCGGCTCGCAATCTGCCGCGCCTTATTTCGGCAGCAGCTGACCGCGAATTTCGCCGCCCGGATGGGCTGCGGTGTGGACGTTGACGTAGAGCCCGCCGGCCAGGTAGGCGGCGTATTGCTCGTCGGTGAATTTGGCGCCGGCCGGAACCGTCCAGCCGTTGTCGCCGTCCTTGGTCAGGCCGACCAGCACCGGACCGTTGGCGCCGGCAGCGCCGGTATGGATGTGCGCCATCTTGCCTTCGATGCCGGTGGTGGTGATTTTGCCGCTCACGCTCTTGTCGGCGGCGACGCTGATGCTGCCGGTGCCGCTGGCGGTGGAACTGTTGGCAGGGACTTCGCTGGCGCCCTTGAGGTCGACGCTGACGGTTTGCGCGATGGCGGCGCTGCTGAACGACAGAACTGCGACCAATGCGAGAGCGATGCGGGTGGTGGTGACGTTGATCATGCTTGGTTCTCCTTGATGTTGGACTTTATTGGGAAACAGCTCGCGCAGTGTAGAACACAAACGCGAGCGCTGCAGCGTCACTACCGTTTTTCAAATCCTCTGCAATGCCGCCTTCACCCGCTCCGGCGTGAACGGCACCGTGCGCAAGCGGATGCCGACCGCGTCCCACACCGCATTGGCCAGCGCCGCCGTCACCGGCGACGCCGCCGCTTCCCCGCCGCCCAGTGGCGGCATGGTGGGACGGTCGATCAGGTCGATGCGCAACTCCGGCACCGCCGGGAACGCCAGGATGGGATAGCTGGCCCAGTCGACGTTCTGCACCCGGCGCGTGTCGAAACGAATCTCTTCGTACAGGCTGCGCGAGATGGTTTGCAGGATGCTGCCCTCGATCTGCGCGCGCAGGCCGTCGGGATTGATGATCAGTCCGCAATCATGCGCGCAGGCCACGCGCAGGACGCGGATCTCGCCGCTGGAGCGGTCGACCTCGACCTCCATTGCCATGGCGACATAGGTTTCGTTGTGCTTGTAGTGCGAATAGGCGATACCGCGCCCGCGCTTGTTGGCCTTGTTGGCAATGCCTGCGCCGGCGGCACGCGATTGCCAGCCGAACAGTGCCGCCGTGCGTTTCAACACTTCGGCGCCGCGCGCATCCTTGAGCGATTGCAGGCGGAACGCCAGCGGATCCATGCCCGCTTGCGCCGCCAGCTCGTCGGTGAAACATTCCACCGCATAGATGTTGGCGATCTTGCCGGGCGCGCGGATGTTGGCCGGACGCAGCGGCGCACTATCATGCCAGTGCACGCCGACCGCGACGTTGGCGACCTCATAAGGCGGATCGCCGTTTTGCGAAATCAGGCCGGTCGAAATCCCCTTCGGCTGCGGCATGCCGGCCGTCTGCGGCGCCAGCAAAGGCACCGTCGGCAGGCTGGCGGTCGCGCGCGGCAGCCACATCTCGGTGCGCCATGCGGCGATCGACTTGTCGGCGTTCAAGGCGCCTTCCAGCGTCAGCGCCTGCGGCGGTCCCTTGGGATCGAAGCCGTGCTCGTCCTGCCGCGACCACTGTACGCGCACCGGCTTGCCCAATGCCTTCGACATCAGCGCCGCATCAGCGGCGGCGTCGTCGTGGCCGTTCATGCCGTAGCAACCAGCGCCGTCGACGTAGACCAGGCGCACCGCTTCATTGGACAAGCCCAGCATCTGCGCATACGCCGGACGATAGCGATGCGTGCCCTGCGAGGCCGTGTAAATGATTGCCTGCTTCGCCCCCACGTCAGCCACCGCGCATGACGGGCCGATCGAGCCGTGCGTCTGTATCGGCCAGTAATAGCTCGCGCTGATTTTGTTGCCGGCACCTTGCAAGGCGGCGACCGCATCGCCCTTCTTCACCAGCGTTTCTTCGGCATCGAAGGGGCCGCTGCGCAGCCATTGCTCGACCTTGTCGTGTCCCATCAGTTTGTTGCTGTCGCTCCAGACCACTTTAAGTGCCGCGGCCGCCTGGATCGCGTCCCATTCATCGGGCGCGGCGACGGCAAGGAAGTCGCCCAGCCGGACCACCTTCACACCGGGAAATTTCTTGATCGACGATTGATCGACCGAGACGATGTTCGCGCCCTCGGCAGCGGGACGGATCACGCGGCCATGCAGCATGCCGGGCAACTTCACGTCATGCACATAGGTATGCGTGCCGGTCACCTTGGCCGGTACGTCAGGACGCAGCAGCGGCTTGCCGACCACGCGATAATGTTGCGGATTGTTGAGCGGCGCCTTGGCGTCGACCTTGAGATCAAAACGCTTGCCGCCGACCAGCTCGGCGAAGCTCAATCCAGCACCTCCGGATTTCGGCCGCACCACGCCGTCCTGCACCATCAGCTCGGACGCCGGTTTCTGCAAGCGTGCCGCCGCCATCGCGATCAACGCCTCGCGCGCGGTTGCCGCCGCCTGGCGGATCTGCACGCCGCCGCGCATGACGCCGCTGCTGCCGGCGGTCGGTCCCTGATCGGGCGTGAGCGCGGTGTCGCCTTCGATCATTTCAATCTTGTCGACGCCGATGCCAAGTTCTTCCGCCGCCATTTGGCGGATCGCGATACGCAGTCCCTGGCCGAGATCAACCTTGCCCGAAAACAAGGTCACCGTGCCGTCCTGGTGGATCGCGATGTAGCCGTCCACGGCGCCGGCGTCGAGCGTCTTGTCGAGCAACGCAGGGGCCTGCGCGTTGCCGGCCTTGTCGCGCAAGACCTGCTCGGTGGCCAGCACCGTTACGGGAGCAATCAGCGTTACCACCAGCGCGCCGCCTGCCTTGAGCAACTGACGCCGGCTCATTTGAATGTCGAAAGCTGCGTTCATGCCGGCGTCCTCCCGGAGGCGCGCATCACCGCGCGCAGGATGCGCACGTGGGTGCCGCAGCGGCACAGGTTGGCCGACAGGGCATCCTTGATCTCGGCTTCGCTCGGTTTCGGATTCGACGCCAGCAAGGCGGCGCTGGTCATCACCATGCCGTTGGCGCAGTAGCCGCATTGTGCGGCCTGCTCGGCGATGAAGGCGGCCTGCACCGGATGCGGCTTGTCGGGTGTGCCGAGGCCTTCGATGGTGGTGATGGATTTGCCGGCCACCGCCGACAGCGGCGTGACGCAACTGCGCAGCGGTGTCTGGTCGAGCAGCACGGTACAGGCGCCGCATTGCCCCAGCCCGCAACCGAACTTGGGACCGGTCAGGCCGATGCTGTTGCGCAGCGCGTAAAGCAGGGGTTGGTCGGGATCGCGGACATCAACGGAACGGGCCGTGCCGTTGACGGTGAAATTGATGGTGGGCATGACGCTCTCCGGGTCATTAAAGCTGGCTATTAAAAATCTACGGGGATTTCCAAATCACTGCAGTGCCGAGGCATGGTGCGCGATGGATTCTAGCATGGCGACATTCGCAGCAGAATGGGCTTTTCAGGCGATTTGTCAGCATCCTGAAAGACTGATTGGCACACAGACAACAGAACGTGAAAACTTGCTGCAGCAAGGAGCATATTTCCGCGCGCAAGCAAGCCGATTCACAGATAATCGTCCGACTCCGCCGTCATCAGAACAACAAGGGACCACTCATGCATTACCTCCTGCGCCACCTCCTGCTTTGCCTGAGCTTCGCCGCTGCCGTCACGACCGCGGATGCGCAGCAGTCCCAGCACCTTGCCGGCGACCTGCATGAATCCGTCGTCACGCTTGACGTCCGCGTCAAGGACTTCTACGGCCGCGAACAAACCGGCAAGGTCGTCGTCACCCAATTCAAACCGGACGGCGACGGCCCCTTCCCCATCGTCATCCTCAACCACGGACGCAGCCCGACCAACCGCTCCGATCCGCCGCGTTTCCGCTACATCAAACAGGTGCGCTACTTCACCGAACGCGGCTTCGCGGTGTTTGAACCTACCCGCATCGGTTACGGCCAGCAAGGCACCGATTTCGATCCGGAATACAGCGGCGGCTGCAGCGCCAAGGACTACGCACCCATGGCGGAAGCCGCCACCACGCAGATCCTGGCCGTACTGAAATACGCCAAGGAGCAGCCCTATGTCGATCCTGCGCGCGTGCTGATCGTCGGCCAGTCGGTCGGCGGCTACTCGACCGTGGCTGCCACAGCGCACCATCCGGCCGGCCTGGTCGGCGCGATCAACTTTGCCGGCGGCTCCGGCGGGGACCCGGCTTCGCATCCCGGCATCCCCTGCCAGGGTAACCGGCTGGAAGAGATGTACGTTCACTTCGGCAAAACCGCCAAGGCGCCGATGCTGTGGATCTACACCGAGAACGACCAATACTTCAACCCGGCCCACAGCAAAGCCTGGCATGCCGCCTTCGTGAAGGCCGGCGGCACCGCCGAATACCACCTGCTGCCGCCCTTCGCCAAGAACGGCCACACGCTGTTCTCCAACGGCGTCGAAATCTGGTCGCCGATCGTCTCGGAATTCCTCGGCAAGCTCGGCTTCAACGCCGAACCGGTCAAGCACTAATTCCGGATTTTTTAGACCGGGATCACGGCGACGCGTCACGACCGCCGGCCGCGCAATTGATCCGGACGATCAGGAAATTGCCTGTTCGACCTCAGCACCCGACTCTGCCGACGCCACGCTGCGCGTATGACGAATCTCAGCACGAATCTGCTGCGGATTCTTGAGCAGGTTGAGGATCGGGCACGTCTTTTCCACCGCCTCGAACAAGGCGTCCACGTCTTCCTTCGCCGCCGGCGACACCAGATGCACGGTGTAGCCGATGTCATGCGGATAGATCGGGATGTCTTCGTAACCGGGGCGACCGCCGCGCGCGTCGATCTTGCCACTCACTTCCACCTCCAGCGACTCCACCGGAACCTGCCGGTGCGCCGCCTGGATCAGGAAGATATGCGTCACGCAGGAACCGAGCACGCCCAGTTGCAGTTCAGGCGAACTGGGGCCGAGGTTGTAGCCGGCGAAGTCCGGCGGGCTGTCGCTGATCACCTGATGATCGCGGATGCGGATGCGGCGCACGCCGCTGCGGCCTTCCGCGCTGACGGTTGCTTGCAGCGCAACGGGCGCGGCCTTGCCGGCGTCGATGGCCGCTTCGCGCGCCAGCACGGCGCTGCGTTTTTCGGAGAGGTAATGGTTGAGCGTGGTCATGGTGGTTTCTTTCTGAATTTCTGTGAGGGATCAAAATGCGATGTCAGTTTCCGTCCGCCCTTGGCCTCCGACAACGAAGCATTCCGCATATTCATATGCGCCCGCAAGGCCCTCAGCGTCTGCGATAGCGACGCATCCTGCGACAAAGCCGTCGCCCTCCGCCAAGCCTGCATCCGCCCTGCCCGATTGACGTTGCATCACGCGCACGGCGCATAAATAAACGCATTCTTATTCTTTGGGTGCGCCACCCGTCCTCATTAGTATTTGCCTGTTTTGTCAGCGGCTCGTCAGCGCCATGTCTTGGTCGCGTCCTTGCGCAGCCCGCTCCGGTCAACCCAGTGGAGTCCCAACAATGAAGAAAAATAGTCTCTCGCAAGATGCCCTTTCCGTTCCATCCTGGTCGCGCCGCGACGTGCTGCGCGCGGGGGCGGCTGCAGCGGTAGTCGGCGCGGGCGCCGCCATCGTCGCACCCAACGCCTGGTCGGCGCCGCCGCGCAAGCTGACCTTCGCCTGGAGCGCGATCTCGTTCTGCCTGTCGCCGGTGGTGGTCGCGCAGGAACGCGGCTACTTCGAAAAGAACGGCCTCGATGTCGAGCTGCTGAACTGGGGTGGCTCCACCGATCAGCTGCTGGAAGCGCTGGCGACCGGAAAGGCCGACGTCGGCGTGGGCCTGATCCACCGCTGGCTCAAGCCGCTGGAAGCCGGCTTCGACGTCAAGATCATCGGCAGCGCGCACGGCGGCTGCTTGCGCCTGGTCGGCGCCAACGGTGCCGGCGTGAAGGACATCAACAGCCTCAAGGGCAAGGTCATCGGCGTGTCCGACCAGAACAGCCCGGCCAAGAACTTCTTCGCCATCCACCTGGCCAAGAAAGGCTTCAACGTCGAGAAGGATGTCGAATGGCGCGTCTACCCGGCCGACCTGCTCGACGTCGCCGTCAAGAAAGGCGAGATCCAGGCGATTGCCGACGGCGACCCGAACATCTTCCTGATCGAGAAGCGCAACAAGGGCGTCTTCACCGAAATCGGCAACAGCGCCATCGGTGAATACAAGGACAAGATCTGCTGCATCCTGGGCGCGCGCGGCGACCTGGTGCGCAACGACAAGCCGGCGGCAGCGGCCGTGGTGCGGTCGATCGTGCAGGCCTCGGAATATGTCGCCGAGAATCCCAACGAAGCCGCCAAGATCTACGCCAAGTATTCGCCCAAGGTGCCGGTCGAAGACCTGCGCGCTTTGTTGAGCAGCCTGACCTATCACCATCATCCGACCGGAAAATCCTTGCGCGATGAAGTCGAATATTTCGCACGCGATTTCCACACCGCCGGCGTGCTGAAGAAGTCCACCGATCCGGTGCGCCTGGCCAATCACGTCACGCTCGACGTGCTCGGCTGATCTGATTTGATCCGTCGTCGTTCCCCTTACCGGAGATCACCATGACCACCACCACGACCAACGATGTCCTGCTCAGGGCCGGCCAGGCCGGTCTGTTCGAGGGCGTGCGCGCCGTCGGCGTCTGGCGCACGGGCCTGCTGGCGGCCGTTACCTGGCTGCTGCTGGGCGCGATCACGCTGCGCTGGCCCAACAAGGAAGTCGGCTTTAGCGACTGGGCCTACACCGATGAATTCGGCTACGCCACCATCGCGGTGGGCGTGGTGCTGGCCGTGCTGGCGCTGGCCGGCGACCGCGCCGGCCGCATCGTCCATCTGTTGCGTCCGGCCGGCCAATGGCTGGTGGCGGCGCCGCTGTTGCTGGGCGTATGGGAAATCCTGACCGCCAAACTGGGCGTGCTGCCATCCCCTTTCTTCGCGCCGCCGCAAAGCCTGATCGAGGTGTATAGCGAGGACTGGAGCCGTCTCGGCATCAGCACCGCCTACTCGCTGCGCCTGCTGGTGCATGGCTTCGCCGCCGGTGGCCTGGTTGGCTTCCTGGTGGGCGCGACGATAGGCTGGTCACGCGTGGCCGGTTATTGGGTGCATCCCGTGCTGCGTTTCCTCGGGCCGGTGCCGGCCTCCGCGCTGCTGCCGCTGGCGTTCTTCTTCGCGCCATCGAGCTATGCCGCAGCGGTGTTCCTGATCGCGCTGGCGACGGCCTTCCCGGTCGCGGTGCTGACCTGGTCGGGCGTGGCCTCTGTCAACAAGAGTTATTACGACGTGGCGCGCACGCTGGGCGCATCCGAATGGTTCCTGATCCTGCGCGTGGCAATCCCGGCGGCGTTGCCGCAAGTGTTCGTCGGCCTGTTCATGGGATTGGGCGCCGCGTTCTCGGTGCTGGTCACGGCTGAAATGATGGGCGTCAAGGCCGGTCTCGGGTGGTACCTGCAATGGTCGCAAGGCTGGGCCGCCTACAGCAACATGTACGCCGCACTGATCGTCATGGCGATCCTGTGCTCGAGCCTGATCACCCTGCTCTTCAAGGTGCGCGACCGCGCGCTGTCGTGGCAGAAAGGAACCGTCAAATGGTAAACGCAACGGTTGAACAACAAACAGAGGCGCCGGCCAAAACCGGCGCGCACATCGACATCCAGCACGTCAGCCATTGGTTCAAGTTGCCGAATGGTGTGCTGCAGGTGCTCGATGATATTTCATTGACGGTGGCGCCCGGCGAGTTCGTCGCCCTGCTCGGCCCGAGCGGCTGCGGCAAGTCCACCTTGCTGCGCCTGGTCGCGGGACTGGAGCCGGCCACCACCGGCCAGGTCGCGCAGGATGACGTAAAGATCACGCGTCCCGACCCCTCGCGCATCGTGGTGTTCCAGGATCCGACGCTGTACCCGTGGCGCAAGGTGTGGGATAACGTCGCGCTTGGCTTGCAGGCGCGCGGTCTGCTCAAGGAACAACGCCACCGCGTCGACGATGCCCTTGCACTGGTGGGACTGAGCGAATTCGCCGACGCCTTCCCGCATCAGCTGTCGGGAGGCATGGCGCAGCGTGTGGCGCTGGCACGCGCGCTGGTCAACGATCCGCAATTGCTGGTTCTGGACGAACCGCTGGGCAAGCTTGACTCGCTCACGCGCCTGCAGATGCAGAGCGAACTGGTGTCGCTGTGGCAGCGCAATAATTTCTCGGCGCTGCTGGTCACGCATGACGTCGAAGAAGCCTTGTTCCTGGCCAATCGCGTCATCATCTTCAGCGACCGCCCGGCGCGCATCCGCGCCGAGATCAAGGTCGACCTGCCCTACCCGCGCCATCGCGGCGACGCGCGGCTGGCCGAGCTGCGCCATGAAGCGTTGCGCCATCTGGGACTGGATGCCAGCTGGTGAATCTGTTGTCCTTGTCCGACTGGATCAACCTGCTGCTCGGCGCGATCCAGGTATTGCAAGACGGTTTCCTGCACATGCTGGCGGCGCTCGGGCTGGCGCAAACCAGCCACGGGCAGCCGGCCTGGCCGTTCGCCGAACGCCTCAGCGGCGACGTCCTGCTGATCGATCGCAGCATTGCACGGCAACTGCTGAGCGCGCTCGGTTTCTCCGTTGTGGCGTTGCTGGCGTTGCTGATCGCGCTGGTGTGGCGACGCGGCCGCGTGGTCATGCTGCTGGCGACGATCGCCATCGTCTTCTTCACGCCGTGGCCCGATCGCCATCTGCTGGTGGCGCCGGCCGAACCGACCAGCTTCCATACCTCCCCTACCGGTTTCAGCGCCGCTGCGATCGTCCATGGACGGCAAGTGTATGAGCAGCGCTGCGCCAGTTGCCATGCTGTCGACGGCAAAGGCGACACGCCGCTGGCGCTGTCCTTGCCGGTGTCGCCGCCCAATCTTGCCAGCGGCTTGCTGTGGCGCCGTGCCGACGGCGAGTTGTTCTGGAAGATCGCCTATGGCGCACGCGACCGCCACGGCGCCGCCACCATGCCGGGCTTCACGCGCCAACTCACCGACAACGACGTCTGGGCACTGATCGATTTCATGAAAGCCAACGCCGCCGGCGCCAGCATCCGCGCCATCGGCTCCTGGGACCAGCCGGTGGCGCTGCCGGCCGGGGCTGACGATTGCAGCAAGCAGGCGGCGCACGGCGGCGGACAACGCGTACGCGTGATCCTGGCCTCGGCGCGACAATCCGCAGCGCTGCCACTCGACGATCCGCGCCTGCGCAGCGTGATCCTCGCCGACGGCGCATTAAAGCTGCCGGCGCCGCAAGCGGGCGCACCTGCCATCGATTGCCTGAGCCGCTCAAAGGATGCCTGGCAAGCGCTGTCCATCATCACCGGCATCGACAGCGACCAGCTCGCGGGCACGCAATTGCTGACCGACCGCGACGGCTGGCTGCGCGCGCGCAAGCTGCCCGCCGACAGCGATGGCGCCTGGTCCGAATCCGACATTCTGTGCCGCGCGCCAGCCTACATGGAGGCAGGCAAATCCAACAAACCCGGCGGCCTCGACGGCCTGATCGCGGCGATGGACGCGGAGCCGGTGCGCTTCATCAAAGGCGGTTTCGTGCATGCGACACCCTGACCGACCTGTACCGAGGTAAGAAGAAAACCGCATATCGTCGTGAGAAATGCGTCGTTCGCAATTGCAGAGGCGGTTGCTACACTTTCCGCCGACTCTCCTACCGACCAGAAAGTACGCCGTGTTCCCAACCAGCCTGACCAAGAAAATCCTTTTCACCGCCGCGCTGACCTTCTGCGCCAACGTCTTCGCCGCCGATGCGCCGTTGCGCGTGGGCGCATCGCCCGGCCCGTTCAGCGACTTCCTGCAGGAAGCCGCCAAGATCGCCAATGCGCAAGGCTTCCCGGTCAAGGTGATCGAGTTCACCGAACCGACCCAGATCAACGAAGCGACCCAGGCTGGCGACATTGACCTGAACAATTTCCAGCACGTGCCGTACATGCAGAAGCAGAACGAATCGCGCGGCTACAAGATCGTCTCGATCAAGCCGACCTACGTCGCTCCCGCAGGCATCTACTCCGCCAAGCACAAGTCGCTGGCAGCCTTGCCGCCAGGCGCCAAGATCGGCATCCCGAACGATCCGGCCAATGAAGCGCGCGCCCTGTTCCTGCTGCAAAAGGCCGGGCTGATCAAACTGAAGGCGGACGCCAACACCAATGCCGGCGTCGCCGACATCGCTGAAAATCCAAAGAAACTCAACATCGTGCTGCTCGACGAAGTGCAATTGCCGCGCGTACTGGTCGACATCGACGCCGGCGTCATCACGCTCAACAAGGGCGTGCTGGCCGGCCTGAATCCAAAGGACGCGCTGCTGCTGGAAGACAAGACCTCGCAATGGGCCATCATCTGGGCCGCCCGCGCCGACCGCAAGGACGACCCGCGTATTGCGCGCTTCATCAAGATCTTCGAATCGGATCAGATCAAGCAATTCATCATCAAGAAATTCAACGGTACGGTGATTCCGGCGTGGTGAGATGGAATCCAAGAGTAAAAGATAGCGGAATAAAAAAAGGAGCCGATCGGCTCCTTTTTCTTTGGCTTGAACGTCTGTTCCGGTTGCAAACAGACGTATGCCTTGCGTACGGAAAATCATGGCGAAAACTGCGCTTCAAGTGCGACTCGTCAAGAGCACATGGCGTCGACCTTGGCCATCAGGGTGTCAAATTGAAACGGTTTCCGCAGCACCGAATAGGTCCCGACGGAGCTGATCAGCTCGGGCGTCGCGCTCATGAAGATGAACGGCATGTCCTTGCCCTGGCTGGAACTCCTCACCAGGTCGAACAGTTCGCATCCGTTCATCCTCGGCATCGAGTAATCGGACAAAATAATGCCGGGCGTTTCGTTATCGAGGATTTCCCAAGCCTGGCGACCGTCCTTCGCCCGCGTGACCTGATAACCGCCCATGACCAACGCTACTTCGATGACATCCAGAAAATCAGGCTCATCATCCACGATCAAAATGCTTTTGTTCATATTTTCTCCATAACTGACCATGACACCATTTTTCCTTGTGCGCTATAGGCGCAACGCTTTTAATGCGTAGGACAAAGGTCAATAACGAGGTCTTGCCCTCGGAATAACAACAGTAAATGTCGTTCCGGTGGAATCGTGCGACTCGACGCCGATCACGCCGTCGTGCGCTTCAGTAATCTTCTTTGCGATATACAAGCCCAGCCCCAGGCTGGTTGTCGCCCGTTGCCGCTGCTCGGGAACGATCGCCAACTGCACCATCGGATCGAAAATCGCATCGATGGCCTCTTTGGGGATCACCGCGCCGGAATTTTGAATCGAGATCGTGGCGCTATCCGCATCCGACGACAGCGCCATCGTGACGGGCAGTTCATCTCCCCGGTATTGGGCGGCGTTATTGAGAAGGTTGGTAAATACCTGTTGCAGTCTTATTTGATCAAAGCAACCGAGTACCGGGTCTTTCGCATTCAGGACGAACGAACAATGTGCATGGACTGCGGAAGCGTCGATCACGGCGGAACGGCAGATGTCCAGCATATCTGCATCGGCGAACGCCATCGGCATGTCGCCCCCCAGCTCAGCCCGCGCGTACTCCAGCAGATCGTTAATCATCGAGTTCATCATGGACGCGCTTCGCTTGATGCGAGGCGCCAGCAGCGCAATCGCCTCCTTCGTCATCCCGGGTTGGGCCAGAAGACTACTGGACAGCGCAATGGTGGCAAGGGGATTGCGCAGATCATGGCCGAGAATGGCGAGGAAGGTATCTTTCGCCCGCGACGCCTGTGCGACGTAGGTCCCGACAGACTCCGCCAGCGCCTGGTCGATGGCCTCATTGAATCGGATCAGATCGGCGCTGTGCGCGGGAGTCAATGCGTTTCCAAGGGCGAACCAGAGGCGCTGCACCGTTGCCCGCAGCGCACGGAACTCGGCGGTCAGCTGCAATAACGTGACGCCATCGTGTTGCCTTGCAGTACCGTAAACGGACGCTCCGCTGGCCACGGCGTTCCTCGGCGACAAGCCCTGCGATTTTCTCTGCTGCTGCTCGGCGCTCTGCTGGGTGTCTATATCCAGGGCGATCGCCCGCAAAATCTGCTCCGCGTGATCCCGAACTCCCTTCCTCGACAGCAACCCTTCCAGTTCCAGCGTCCTTGCGAATCGGTCCCACTCCGCAAGAACTTGTTCCATGTTGGTGATGATGAATGTTGAAAGCTTCATATGATCCAGAATGACGGCGAAGTGCCTTAGCTGGACAGGGTGGAGTAAATACCTCCCAAATGCAATCAAAGGTTTCGATTCTTCACCGATCGCTTATCGACGGCGGCTTCGCCTCGCAATCCGTGATTTCACCGACCTGCATCGGTTGCAATCTGTTTGCTCAGGTCCGTTGACAAAAAAATGTGCGCTATCCCGCCACAGAATCATGTGTGAGAACTGAACCCCACATAAAAAGGCTGAGCCCGCAAGAAACAGAGCTCAGCCGCTTCTGTGGCCGCCACCGCAAAACCCCGGCCCTGCTCTCCTGCGTGCGTCACCTCCACCGCGGCATTCAATGCCAGGATATTCGCTCTGATTGACGTCATCTGGGCCGGGTTCAACAGTGCGCCGTTCTGATTGGCGTTTTCGGGCGGACTAGCTATCTGGCCGGCTATTTCACGTTACCCGATGCTACGAAATGTCCGGCCGGCGAATCCCTCTGAAAATTTTGTTGAGCGACCACCGCGAAAAGAAAGTCGAAATTGCGCTGCACAAGGCAGAAAACAGCGAAAATACGGGGTCGTGAGATTTACATCACGCAAATAGAGAATGACTAGCGCTGACGAAAAAATCCATTTGAAATTCCTCACCTAGTTTTGTTACAGCATCTTTGCGTCCCGAGAGAGCGTCTGCTTGTATGGGACCGTAACCCCACTATTTTCTGGTCGCATTCCATGGTCGATTCAAATTTCAGTACCGCTAGCGCACTGCGCAGCCATTACCAAGACATCATCTTGCCGATCTGGCGCGATGCGGGCTTCAATCAAAACGTGGGACTCGCCTACGAAAGCGTCGCTGCGGATGGCAAGACGCCATTGCCGCCAGTACGCTACCGCGCCATGGCGTGCGCGCGACAATTGTTCGTCTTTTCGCTGGCGCAGGAGTGGCAACATGCCGATGCCTTGTTTGCTTCACTACGCCATTATTTCCAAGACAAACAGCATGGAGGCTGGTTTTACAGCGTCGACGCCGACGGCAAACCGAAGGAACGGCAAAAAGATTTATATACGCACGCATTCGTGATTTTTGCCTGCGCCGAATATGCCCGGCATCCTCATGAGAAGCAGGCTCAGCAAGCGCTCGCGCTCCTGGAAGAAACCTCGTCCCTGATTGAAAGCAACATGGTCGACGGCACTCTGTTCAGCAGCGTCATGACGGAAGATTTCTCCGGCAAGATCAGCGGCCCAACCCAAAATCCGTTGATGCACCTGACCGAAGCCTGGCTGGCCGCTGCCGCCACGACCTCCCAAGCGATTTTTGCGAGACGGCTGGACAAGCTGATCAGCGCCTTTGCCGGCACCTTCGTGGACGAGGCAACTGGTTGCATAGCCGAGCTGCCACTGAATAGCGACAATAACTGGATCGAACCCGGTCATCAGTTCGAATGGCTGTTTTTGGTGGAGTCCAGTCAGCACCCGGCCTTTGAAAAAGCGGGCATGCAGCAGGCCTTGTATCGTGCCTTTGACTTCGTGCGACGCACTGGTGTCGATGCGCAAACCGGCGGTGTGGCGGCGGCGCTGGACATGCGCGGAACATTGACCGACAGCACCCAGAGAATTTGGGCGCAAAGCGAATACCTGCGTGCCCTCGCATATCACCGCGAGGCAATCGTGCGCGCCGAGCTCCCGCTGCAGATCGCTCGTTTCGGTGCGCGTTTCCTCACGGCGTCCGGCTGGATTGAAAGCCAGGCCATTGACGGCAAGATCGTGCGTGCCGAGTTACCGTCCACCACGGCTTATCATCTGGCGACCGCTTACGCTACCTTGTCCTGATCCAATATGAACGCGAGATCTGCTGGAGCGACTCTCCGTCCTCCAGCGACCCCACATCAACGCCTTCTGCTATCTGTATGGATGATCCTTGTGCGACGCCTCATTCAACACTCCCAGTATCCGTCTATCAAGCACGTCTATTCACTGGTCGACTGTCCGCGTTGCTGAACAGTCGATGTCGATGTTGTTGAACTATGTGACAAAATTCACTGGAATACATTGGCGAAAGTATAGAGGAATGATCGCTTCTGGCCGGTACTGACGTACTTCTAACGGATGGGCGACTATCTCGTCAAAAATCTCTTCAAAAATCTCTTCAAATTCGTTTTTCTGACAGCCACCAGTACGCGTCAGCGCTCGTCCAGCGTATCCAGTGCATCTGCGAACTTGCGCATGAGCCGTACCAGTTCATCCATCTCGGTTTGCTCCCAGGAAGCGAAGATTTTTCTGCCCATGCGTTCCCGTGCGGCGTCGACCAGGTCGGTCATTCCCTTGCCCTTGGCGGTGACCGACGCCATGCGGATCCGGCGATCGGCAGCGCTGCTTTCCCTGCGCACCAATCCCAGCTCTTCCAGCTTCGAGACCTGGCGGCTGACGGTGGTGTAGTCGCGTCCGACACGGTCTGCGATATCAACCACGCCGATCGGGCCCAGCTTTTCTATCCCCACGAGCAAAGGAAATAACGCGCGATCCAGGGGAATGCCGGCTTCCCTGATCATCGCCTCATCCCGCTGGGGCCGATTCATCGCACTTGCAATACTGATCAAGCTTCCATGCAGGATCTTGAGTTGCGACGATATATGTGTATCTTGCACATTTTTTTCTGGCGACATATACTCTCCTAAATTATGTGCATATTACACTTATGAGGCTGACAATGATGATGAATAAAGAAATCGACATACTGATCTGCGGCGCAGGTCCGACCGGCCTGACGCTGGCGCTGGTGCTGGCGCAACAGGGAGTCTCTTTCCGCATCATCGATAAGATGAAGTCGCCGTTTCAAGGTTCGCGAGGCAAAGGGCTGCAACCGCGCACTCTGGAGATATTCGAGGACTTGGGCATCGTGCAAGAAATCATGGCTGCTGGTGGATCGTATCCCCCGCAGCGCGAATATCAGGACGACGGCAGCTGGCAGGAAGCCCCCACTGCCGAGGCGAGGTCGCCCACGGCGTCAGAGCCCTACCTGACGCCCTGGATGGTGCCGCAGTTCTTGACCGAGGATGTGATGCGAACCAGGCTGGGTGAACTGGGCCATCAGCCGCAGTTCGGTTGCGAACTGATTGGGCTGGAGCAGCAAGAGCACGGAGTCCTCGTGCGAATTGCAGGGAAAGATGGGGAGCAATCGTTGCGCGCGCGTTATGTCGTGGCAGCGGATGGCGGGCGCAGTTCTGTGCGCAACCTGCTGGAGATTGACTTTCCCGGCAAGACACTCGGAGTGAGGGCGGTGGTTGCCGACGTATCCCTGCAAGGCTTGAGCCGGGATGCCTGGCATCGTTTCAGCAGCAGCGCGCCGGAGCGTCAAATCGGTTTGTGCCCGTTGGCAGGAACCGATATGTTCCAAATTCAGGCAGCGCTCGCGGGAGATGAACAGCCCGATCTCTCTGCGGACGGCCTGACAAGAATGGTATCGGAACGCAGTGGGCGAACGGATATCACCGTTGTCGCCGTTCATTGGGCCTCGATGTTCCAGATGCATGCGAGACTGGCGCAGCGGTATCGGGTCGGCCGCGTCCTCCTGGCCGGGGACGCGGCGCACGTGCATCCACCCACCGGCGGCCAAGGCCTCAATACGAGCGTACAGGATGCCTACAATCTCGCATGGAAACTGGCGGCTGTGCTGGCCGGCGCCGAAGAAAATCTCCTCGATACCTACGAAGAAGAGCGGCGTCCGATCGCCGAATCCATGTTGGGACTGTCGTCCAGACTGCTTGAGGAAGCCAGGCGCGGTGAAATGCGTCGCGGCAGGGAAGTTCAGCAGCTCGACCTAGGCTATCCCGAATCATCGCTGGCATTGGAAATCCCCGCGCGCGCGCACGGTCCTCTGGCAGGAGACCGTGCGCCGGACGCTCCCGTGACAACTCGCTCGGGCGCGCCGCAACGTCTTTTCGAGCTGTTTCGCGGCACTCATTGGACGTTAATCGGATGTCATGTGCCGCGCGGTCACGTCATGAAGGCTCGTGGTTTACACGTCCATCTCTTTGGCGAGGAAGGAAACCTGATCGATTCGAACGGCAGCTTCCAAGATGCCTATGCGCTTCAGCGCGGTGACTGGGTGTTGGTGCGACCAGATGGTTATATTGGCGCGATTGTCGCATCGGACAATCTGGACGCAATCGAGGAATATCTTCAGCGCGTAGGAGTGGTGGGATAGATGTTTTCTGCCAGCCGATTGCGGCCCCTCATAGTTCATGTTTCTGGAGCTCACGCGCACGCTGTGTGTCAAATCGCCCTACCATCTCCAAACTCTCCCGCATGGCAGCGATGCGCATATCGACAAGGCGTTCAAGATCCGATTCCTGGGATTGAATGAAGACGGCAAACATTGCGTTCTGATGGCTATCGAAGCAGGAGAGAAGTGACCGAAATCCCATCATAACGTGACTACGGTGGCAATGTCGCAGGAGAGGTCCTGCCCTGGCCAAAAACGGACAGCATGCTGAACATGATTGATTCCTGTTTTAAAAAATCCTGATCAGCAACGCTCTCCCATCAGGTGGAATGTCTTTGATGATGGATTAATCAGCTGCATCGCTTCAAACCCGCTGGGGAAGCATCGTGCCGAAATAATCAGTGACGCGTCGCACGCGTGCCGATACGAATTTGCGTTTTGGCCAGACCAGGCTGACGTCTCTCAGTTCATCCATAAATTGATCGAGGACCGTCATGATGTCCGGATGTTGAAGTTCGCCCTTCAATGAAGCTCTGGAAAACATACCGATGCCTACGCCACCAAGTACACCGGCGAGAATGGTATCCATGGCGTTGGACGAAAGATTGCCGCTCACCGGCACGCCGAATTTTCCTTTGGAACCGAGAAAAGTCCAATTCCGCATCTCTCCATAGATAAGACAATTGTGATTGACAAGGTCCTGCGGGACAGCCGGGATCCCATGCCGATCGAAATAACTGCGAGACCCGGCGCATACCAGCGAAGTGCCTGCTACGCGCTTTACCACTGCATCAGGATCGTGCACCGCGCTGACCCTGATCGCCAGATCAATTCCGTCTGCAAGCAAATCTTCAATACTGTCGGAAAGACGAAGATCCAACTCGATCTTCGGATAAAGCGTCAACAATTGCGGAATGAGCGGGAGGACATGCAAACGGCCGAATGTAGAGGGTGTTGCGACTCTGACCAGGCCGGATATATCAACAGTGCTGCTGGTCAGCTCGCCGTCCGCTTTGTCCATTTCTTCAAGAAGCGGCTTGGTGCGGTCATAGTATTTTCGCCCTTGGTCCGTCAGCGTCACGCTGCGCGTGCTTCTGTTGAACAGCAGCACGCCGAGTCGTGTTTCCAAGGCGCCGATCGATTTGCTGATTCCCGATTGCGAATCGCCAAGCCGACGTGCGGCCGCAGAAAAACCACCTGCTTCCACGACCGTGATGAAAGCAGTCAATTCATAAAAGCGATCCATTGCGGTCCCTTGACGATCGTTCATTCTCCCTCGGAGCGAGGCATGCGAATTTTGTCATAAATCAAATGCACACGCTTCTGATGGTTGAACCAACTGATTCTTTTGAAGAATGGCATTTATGACAAATCTGCCGATTATCAATTCTGAGTCGCCAACCTATGATGAATGCCTTACCGAACAGCAGATCAGGCAACGGCGAGCGGGCACCGGCATGTTGACTGGCGGCTTCCTCGCCCAGCCCGAAACGCGACGCCCCCATGAGGATCGGCCGTTCTGTAGCGGTAATCCCTGTAGCAATATCGAACGAATGATTAATTAGTTAGGACTGAATATATGAGCACAGCATTGAATGATCTGGATTCGTCATCGCCAGCCGCACTGAGCCTTGCAGGAAAAAAAGTGGTGGTGGTCGGGGGCAAAACGGGAATTGGACTTGGCATTGCGCACGCGGCGTTCGCAGCAGGAGCGTCGGTGACCGTCGCCAGTCGCCGCATCACCTCGCTGGAGGACCGGCCTGATCTGGCGAACTACGAGCAAATAATCCTGGATGTCCGCGATGAAGCTGCGGTACAAAAAGCCTTCGACGCCATCGGGCCATTTGATCATCTTGCCGTCACGGCAGGTCCCGAATTCGGATCATGGGGGAATTTCATGGATGCAGATATGCGCGGCGTTCGCAACTACCTCGATGGCAAATTTTTCGGCAGCTGGGCCTGCGCCCGTCATGCGGCCCCTCACCTCAGGACAGGCGGGTCGATCACTCTTCTTACCGGTGGTTTGGCAGTGCGGCCGAAAATCGGCTTCAGTGCGGTCCTGGCTGCGTTCAGCGCGGTGGAATCCTTATCTGGCTCGCTTGCACTGGAACTGTCCCCTACCCGTGTCAACACGATACGCCCGGGCTTCGTGGACACGGATCTGTGGAAGGATTTTTCCAACGACGAACGAAATGCGCTGAAAGAAAAAGTACGCAGCAGCTTTCCAGCGCGGCATGCGGGCACCATCGGTGATATTGGACACGCCGCCTTGTTTCTGATGACAAATCCTTACGTAACCGGCATCGTCATGGAAGTATCCGGTGGCGAGAATCTGGTTCCCAGCGTTTTCTAAACGCGCGGAGAACTTCAGGCCAGGCAAGCTGATCACGCAAGCTAAGTCGCGGCCTGCCGTTCGCGCAGGTAGTCGACAAAGGCACGCAGCGGCGCCGGGACATGGCGTCGTCCCGGGTAATACAAAAACGGGCCTGAAAACGTTTGCCACCATGGCTGCAAGATGGGTTCCAATGCGCCGCTGTCGAGATGGGGGCGCAGCAAGTCTTCAAACAAATGCACCACGCCCACCCCCGCGACGGCCGCGCCGATGGTCAGGTCGAGCGCATTGCTCGGCGTCGCCAGCAGGCGTTCGGGAGGATCGATTTCGATCAGCTCGCCGTCGCGTTCGAATTTCCACGTGGGCTTGTTGCCTCCGGCAAACTGGCTGCGCACGCAAGCATGTTCCAGCAACTCGCGCGGATGCTCCGGCCTGCCATGGGCATCGAGATAGCCGGGCGCCGCCGCCGTGGCAAAACGCTGCACGCGCGGTCCGATGGGAACGGCAATCATGTCCTGCTCCAGTCTTTCGTCATAGCGGATGCCGGCATCGCAACCGGCCGACAGTACATCGACGAAGCCATCTTCCACCGTTACCTTGATGCGGATGTCCGGATAGCGCTTGAGGAAGCCGGCGAGGATTTCCGGCAGCGTGATGCGCGCGGCGCTGGCGGGCACGTTCAGGCGCAATGTGCCCGATGGCTTGTCACGAAAGCCGTTCAACACGTCGAGCGAAGCTTCCATTTCAGAAAACAGCGGCTCCAGCCGGTCCAGCAAGTGGCGGCCGGCCTCGGTCGGTGCGACGCTGCGCGTAGTGCGGTTGAGCAGGCGCAAGTCCAGCCGCGCCTCCAGGCGCTGCACCGCAATGCTGAGGCTGGCGGCGGACACGCCGCTGCTGCGCGCTGCATCGCGAAAACCTCCCGCGCGCGCCACCGCCACGAAGGCAGCCATGTCATTAAGTTTCATCTTGATTGTTCATTAAATTAAACAACCTGTGAACTTTAGATCGGATTATCAAACGATGCAAATAGACTGATACTGGATCGGTCGCAGCACCCCGGGCAAATCCCGTCCAGCTGCCCACCCTGTCCTGCAAGGAAAACATCCATGAGCACATCTACCCTTCCCACCCATTTCGACTTCGCCGGCCGCACCGTTTCACGCATGGGCTATGGCGCCATGCAGCTGGCTGGCCCGCACGTGTTCGGCCCACCCAAGGATCGCGCCGCCTGTCTTGCCGTGTTGCGTACGGCGATTGCGGCCGGCGTCGACCACATCGACACCTCGGATTTCTACGGCCCCCACGTCACCAACCAGATCATTCGGGAAGCCTTGCAGCCCTATCCCGCCAACCTGACCTTGGTCACCAAGATCGGCGCGCGGCGCGACGACAAGGGAGAATGGCTGGCGGCAGCGAGTCCGGAGCAATTGCGCAGCGCCGTCCACGACAATTTACGCAACCTGGGACTGGACACGCTGGACGTGGTCAACCTGCGCGTATTCGGCCACGGCCTGACGGAGGACGGCATCGGACATCTGGTGGAGGTGATGGCGCAGTTGCAGCAAGACGGCCTGCTTCGCCATATCGGCCTGAGCAATGTCACGGCCGCACAGATCTCGGAGGCGCAACAGATCGCCGACATCGTCTGCGTGCAGAACATGTACAACCTGGTCCATCGCGGAGACGACGCCCTGATTGACGAACTGGCGGCGCAAGGCATCGCCTACGTGCCGTTCTTTCCGCTGGGCGGCTTCACGCCGATTCAGTCGGGCGCCTTGTCGGATATCGCCGCACGCCTGCAAGCCACGCCCATGCAGGTGGCGCTGGCCTGGTTGCTGCATCGCTCACCCAACATCCTGCTGATCCCCGGCACGGCGTCGGTGGCGCATCTGCGCGAAAACCTGCAGGCGTCGACGTTATCCATCACGCCCGATATCATGGCGGAACTTGACGCCATCGGCGGCAGGTAGGGTTCGGTCGAGTGACGCCGGTGCTGCGCCGACTGTCACGACAGCCTGTCTATTTTTTCCGGCAGGCTTGTCAGGGCGTCTTGAGGAACACGCTATCGTAAATCTTGCGGATTTCAGCCACTGACTCGGGGTCGTGCCACTTCTCAACAATGGACCGGTAATAGGCTTTCCCGCGATTGGCGATGAGCACCTTGTTGACCTGCTCCACGACCTGGCGTCCCCATTCATTTTTGGAGCACATCACCCGATTGAAGACCACCTCATCCGCTTCCTGCATGGGAATGGCGATCAGCTCGCCGGCGTGTCCCATCGCGCGGGCCTGGTCGAACGCCAGCAGCGGCAACTCGACCATGTAGTCGATGCGCCCCGCCAGCAGCATGCCGATGGCTTCGATCTGTTCGGAATAATTTTCTTTCGGCGGGTATGCCGCCAGCAGTTTATCGACGGTCGGGCTGTAGGAGCGGTCGCGCATCACCGAGGTGATGAACTGGCGGTTCTGCAGCAGGCTCTGCAGCGATTGCTTCCCTGTGAATTGGCTCAGGCGGTCCCGGCGCACGATAATCCGCAACGGAAGGAAAATTGAACTGGGCAGGGAAAAGTATCCATAGGCCTCGCGCTCCGGTGTTTTCAACGTACCGTTATAGCACCAGTGACTGCCTTTTTTGATCTCGCTGTTGATACGCGGAAACGGCGCTTCCAGTTCCACATGCTGATACTGAGGCAGTTGATCTTTGAGGACGTTCAGGGTCAGGTCAAAGATGCCTTGATGGGCCCATTCCCCGCCCCGGATCATGTAGGGCGGCACATTATATTTCCCCCACACGATCTGGTCGGCAGCCGGTGCCGCCGTACATGCAGCGCTCGCCAGCAAGCAGAGCAGAACGCAGCACAGAGTTCTATACGACATCGTCTGCTTTCATCAATGACGGCGGAAGCGGCCATTCGGCAACCAGGACCTGGTTGCGTCCCGCCATTTTTGCCCGATACAGCGCAGCGTCGGCGGCTTGCAGCAGCGCATTGATGCCGCCTTCGTGCTGGGACGGCATGCAGCTGGCCACACCGACGCTGACCGTGATGCGCCCGAACGCCGACGATGCATGAGGAATGTTCAGGGAAAAAATGGCATCGCACATCTTGTGCACGACACTGACGCCCGCTTCGACATTGGTGTCCGGCGCGATCAGGGCAAACTCTTCTCCACCATAGCGCGCCACGGTGTCGCCCGCCCTGCGGACGGTCTTCTGCAGCATGTCGGCGACCTGGCGCAATACCTCATCACCGGCAACGTGACCGTAATGGTCGTTGTAATGTTTGAACCAGTCGACGTCGAACAAGGCGACCGTCAACGGCTTGTCGTTGCGGGCGCAGCGTCGCCATTCCTGCTCAAGTGTCTGATCAAAACAGCGGCGGTTGGGAATGCCGGTGAGCGCGTCCGTCAGGCTGAGCAACATGAGTTGCTCGTTGGCCTGGGCCAGATCGCGGGTGCGTTCGTCAATGCGCAGCTCCAGCGACTTGTTGAGCGCACGCAGTGATTCTTTTTCCTGTTCCAGCTGCTGGTAAAGCGTCCGGTTCTGCGCCATGTGTTTTTTCAGGCTTGCCAGCATGGCGTTGATGGCGTCGGCAAGAAAATGCAGTTCATGCCGTTTTTTTCCCGGCATCTCTATGCTTTGCTGCGCATCGAGCTGGTTCAGGTCCTGCCCCTGCACGAATGTACTGAGCCTGGTGATCGGCACGCCCAGCCAGCGATGAAATACATAGAGGAAGATAAACCACAGCACCACCGTCTTGATGATGGAGTTGATCAGGATGAGGGTGAATCCGTACGCGACTTTGCGGACCACGACATGGCGGCTGGAGTACACCGTCCAGGAGCCGATATCGTGGCTGAGCTCATGTTCGTCGCGATACAGAATGGGAAAGCGATGGCCGATGGCGGCATTCAGAAAGTCGGTTTTCACGGGGCTGCGTACGCCGTCGGCGTCGACGTGGATCTGCTTTCCCTCGCTGTCGTAGATATTGCCGAGGGCAAGCACCAGGCGTCCCTGGGGATCTTCGATCTTGACGCCGGTTACGACAGGCAGATTGCTGATTCCCGCGAGCGTGGCCTTTTGCACGTCGCCCTGAAAACGCCACGTCGAGCTGGCCAGACTGGCGCCGAACGTCCCGTCCATGGCCATCAATTCATTGTCGATACCGGTTTTCGTATGCTGGTAGTCGGCGGTCAGCTGTACGCACGTGACAATCAGCGTAACCACAAAGTAACTGCCAAAAATAATGCGTAGCAAATGTACGGCCAGAGAATGCTTTGATACAAAATTCATAGTGTTACGCCGACGGTATGCTCTGCTGAAAGGCAAACAAGTTGCCGGAATCGTATTTCTTTTTAACCTGCATCAATCGTGCCAGGTTTTTTCCATAGTAGGCTTGCTGCCAGTTCGGAAGGTCCCGGCTGGGGAAGTTGACATACGATTGCTGCAGCATGAACGGCTGCATGGCGGCAAAGTATTCGGTGAGCCACGCTTGCTGCCTGCGCACGACATCGGGATGATCGATCGGCGCCCAGGCACTTTCCATTTCAAAGATGTAGTTGGCGTTGCGGTGCACGTAAGCGGTGGCATCAGCCGCCACGTCGCGGACCTTGCCTCCGATCGCGAACAGGATGCCCATGTTTTCCGGCAGCAGCGAACCACCGGGCCATTTCATCATCCATTGCAGCATCGTCTCCAGCGCTTCCGGCGGCAGGGTTTCGGCGACGTAGCTGGAGCGCAGGTCATACATGCCGTTCGGATCATCGGTGATGAGATAGTCGCGCGCCTGCCAGTAGCTCATCTGGCGAATATCACGCTTGATCGGCTTGACCAGCTTGAGTGCAGGAGCGAGCGCCTCCAGGGCCTGGTCGAGCGGGCCGAAAAACTGACCCAGCGTGGTCACTTGCAACTGATGGCGCTGCGGCCGCGGTCCTGGCGCATCGGGGTACGCCTTGGTGCGGGTCGACATCTGCCGCGCGTGGTTGTTTTGTATTTCCTGCAAGGTGCTCAACAGTTCGATCTGCTTTTCGCCCGGCCACACGATATTGAAAATCGTCACATCATCCTTCACCTCGTGCAAGGCGAAGCTGAATCCCGTGTTGATGCCGAAGTTGCCGCCACCGCCCCCGCGCAAAGCCCAGAACAGATCGCTGAAATCGCCGTTGGCATCGGCGCTGACCTGCCGACCGTTGGCCAGCACCACGTCAGTCTGCACCAGACTGTCGCAGGTCAGCCCGGCGTGCGTCGCGGCGAAGCCCCAGCCACCGCCGAGCACCAGCCCGCTGGCGCCCACGGTGGGACAACGGCCGGAAGGAATGGCAAAGCTGGAGCCGCTGAAGGCATCGGCCATATTCTGGTTACTGGCGCCGGCCTGGATGTAGCCGCGGTTCTTGTCGACATCGAACCACACCTTGTTCATTGCCTTGACGTCGATCAGCAAGCCTCGGGTGGTTGAGAAGCCCGCGTAGTTGTGCCCACCCGAGCGGATGGCAAACTTTTCGCGATGGTCTGCCGCCCAACGCAAGCACAGCTGGACGTCATGTGCATCTGCGCACATCGCTACCGCCAGCGGCAATACATCGGCATAGCGCGCATTGTTGGGCGCTGCAGCCATCGCGTAGCCCATTTCACCAGGCATGATCAGGCGACCGTGCAGACTG
Organism: Herbaspirillum sp. NPDC101397; assembly: GCF_044767325.1. Classification (NCBI taxonomy): domain Bacteria; kingdom Pseudomonadati; phylum Pseudomonadota; class Betaproteobacteria; order Burkholderiales; family Oxalobacteraceae; genus Herbaspirillum; species Herbaspirillum sp. NPDC101397. The sequence continues at coordinate 119,263 of NZ_JBIWNS010000009.1, read as the reverse complement.
TTGCGTAAAGCCCTTAGATTTTTCGGAGAGTGCAGCGCCGGCGCTGCATTCAGAACCCCGGGAAAACTTCCCGCGTATAACAATGCTGCCCCGGCTTGCAAGAATCTGCGCCGTGGCATTGAATTGGAACCACTCATTGTTTCCCCAATGAAAGTTTGCTTTTTATGTACGCGCGGAGTCGCCCCGCTTGATGAATCAATTCTATCCGACGTGACCATTTTTATTCTTTTGCCTGGGTCAATGAACCGGAATTTTTCTTATGTTGGTTCATGCAGGAGCGCTTGTGGCCGGCCGCGGACATTGACAATAACGGCCGGAACGGACGGCGTCAAGCACGCCCGCCCGGCGACCGGTTGAAGATAAGGTAGCCGGCAATTCCCAGCATGGCGACGCCAAGAAGGCTGTCCTGCAAACGCAGGAACCATACGTTCCTGCTCAGCCAGACACGGATTCTCGACGCACCGTAGGCAAGACAAGCGCCGTTCAACAGACCGAGGACTTTTGAACTCACGGCCAGCACCAGCATCTGTTGCCAGATCGGCCCGATGTCGGGATCCGCGAACTGTGGCAGAAATGCCACCAGGAAGATAAACACTTTCGGATTCAACAAGTTGGTGAACAGCCCTTGCCAGAATACGCCGCGATCGCTGCCGGCGCTGACAGTCCCCAGAGTCTCCTCGCCCCGGATGGAACGTCGAATCGCCCGCACTCCGAGATAAACCAGGTAGAGCGCCCCGGCGATTTTGACGAACTCGAACAGCACCGGTGATTCCTTGAAGATCCCGGCAAGTCCGAACACGACCAAGGGTATCTGAATGACCCCGGCGGCGAAGGTGCCAAGCACGCTCAGCCAGGCAACCTTGAAGCCTTGCGTCATGCCCCGCGTCAGCGTCAGCGCCATGTCGGGCCCGGGAGTCAGATTGAGCGCCAGGCTGGCGGTGAGGTAGAGCAAGAACAGATGGAGTGATGGCATGGCGACGTTGCTGGCTGATCAGGTCAATTCGGGATCCGCTTCGGACCTACCGTCTGCCGGACTGCAACGGCAGGACGCATCCGGGAATTTATAACAAATCGGATAAGCCCGCCTGCTTGCAGCTGATTTCGCGGGATATCTCGCCGTTGCTTCCGCCGCCGCTGCCGAAGCGACGCAGGAGAAATCCTGCCTGCCTTCCAGGCGGGCATCCCCATGAAAAAAGGAGCCCGGAGGCTCCTCTCTGTTCGACGCCGACAGTGCTTACCTTGCGTTCCGCGTCTTCAACCACTCCTCCAGCGCCGCCCTTCCGGTGCCGCTGAAATCGGTGAACACGCCATCCACGCCGGCATCAAAGAACGCCTTGTACTCCGCCTTGGGATCATTCTTGTAAGTGGCGGTCAGGCGCGCTGCTTCGTCGCGGAAGGTGAACGGGTGCACGAACAGGCCGAGCCGGTGCGCGTCGGCCACCAGCGAGGTCGGCGCCATGTTCGATGCCTGGCTCAGCGCCTTGACCGGATTGCCGGCGGCATCCACGCCTTGCGCCGAAATGATGTACACCTTCCATGGGCCGATGCCGTCGGCATAGGTCTTGATCTCGGCCAGGCCTTCCGGCGTCGCCATGGCGGCAAAGGTGCGCGGATCGCCATGCTGCAGCCACGAGTATGGTTTGGCGGTGTCCGGCGAATTGTAGGTCAGCGCGCCGGTCTTGAAGTTGATGCCGTCGCCGTCCATCAATTGCACCGCGCGGGTTTTCAGGCCGAGGCGGCGCATCATCTTCAGGCTTTCCGGCTCGAACGACTGCACGATGATGGGCGCGTCGACACTGTTCCAGCCTTCCTTGTTGATCATGTCCACCAGCTTTTCTTCCAGCGGCACGCCCAGCAGGCGCTGGAAGATCGGGTTCTTGGTTTCCGGATAGACCAGCAGCTTGCTGGATGGATTCGCCGCACGCGTCGCCTTGGCCAGGTCGATCACTTCCTGGAACGTCGCCAACGGATACTTGCCGTCGTATTGATGGCTGCGCACGGCGATCGGTTGTTTGACGCGCAAGGTCTTCAGCTCGGCCGCGGTAAAGTCGCTGATGTACCAGTCCGGCGGCACCGCCACGCCGTCGACGGTGCGCGCTTTTTTGCGCGAGGCGAATTCTGGATGATCGGCAACGTCGGTGGTGTCGCTCAGGAAGGGATTGTGGCAAACGAACAGCACGCCGTCGCTGGAGGACATCAGGTCCATTTCCAGCGCGTCGGTGCCGGCGGCGATGGCGGCCTGGTAGCCCGCGATGATTTCTTCCGGATACAGGCCGGGCAAGCCGCGGTGGCCGATAATCAGCGGGGCTTTGCCATCCAGCGTTTTGATATTTGCAACGCTTTGCGGAGCAGCGCAACCTGCGAGCAGAGTTGCCGCTGCGATGGTGAAAATTGAAGATACGGTGGATAAGCGGTTCATGCGTACTCTTTCTCGACGTTGGGTTTCGGAAAGCCCGTCACGATCAGCTTCCCTGGAAATCTTGCCTGTGGAAAAGTAGAACGCATTTATGTGACCTTGGCATGACGTCCATGTACGCTCGTCCGGTCTCGCCTACGCCGCCCTGGCAAACCAGCCGTGAATCAACCCGCATTGATAAAACTGCACTGGTCTGTCGAATCCCCCGGACGCCATCATCCCGGCGACCATCTCCGGCGCCAGAATGGCAACGTCGCGGCGATATGCCGTTCGCATCTGCTCCAGCTTTTCCTGGCTGAGATCCGCACCGGCCATGGTGCGCATCCAGACTTCCAGCAGCGCACCGTAGTGCGGCGCGTCCGTATCGGAAGTCAGGTCCGAATTGATCAGAATGCCTTTCGGGCACAGCCGTTGGCGGATGCCGCGGAAGAAGCCGGTGCGCTCATCCTGCTGCAGAATGAAGTGCGACACCAGCAGCGAGGTGGCGGCATCGAAGGGCTCGCACGACGGCAGCGAATCCAGATAGCCTTCATGGAACGTACAACGGGAAGCAATGCCCTGCTCCTGCGCCTTGCGACGAAAGACGTCCAGCATCGGCGCGGACGGTTCGACGGCTGTGAAGCGCCAGCCCGGGAATTTTTCCGCCAGAGACAGTATCTCCGCGCCGGTGCCGGCTCCCACGCAAAGGATGCGGGCGTCGGCAGGCAAGCCGGCCAGCACTGCGCTCGCCAGCAAATGCAGCGCATCGCGGAACGGCGCCAGCCGGACCCACTGGCTGTCATAGGCGGAGGCAGCCTGCTGGTTGAAGGTGGCCTGGAGTTTTTCGTCGTTCATGGTTTGCCTGGCCTCTTCCGTTTTTTCTCGAACCGTTGATGGAAATCTGCGCTCAGCATCGCCAGAGTTACCTCGTCGAAGCGCGATACCAGCAGGGCCTCCGCTTCCTCGAATGTCTTGTTCAGGGCGGCGTTGACCGCCTGCTCCACCAGGCAGGCCGGCGCTTCGGTGCGGCTGCCGATGGCGAGCAATGATGGGCTTCCGAGCGCGACATAAACGTCGCGCAAGCTGATCTGTTCCAAATCGCAGGTCAGCGTCCAGCCGCCGCCGTGGCCTTTTTCCGAGCTGACGTAGCCCTGCTCGCGCAGGCCGGCCATGATGCGCCGGATCACCACCGGATTGGTGTCCATGGCTTTGGCCAGCGACTCGGAAGTCATGGGGGATTGATGTTCGGACTGATGTTCGGCGAGGTGCAGCAGCACGTGCAGCACGCCTGATAACCGGCTATCTTTTTTCATGTAACTTAATTTATTACATGAAACGACGAAAGTCAACCGCGCATGGCTTCAGCCAGCTTGGTCCCGCGGATTTTTTATGACGGAAACGCCGCCTGCGCCGGATGCTTAGCGACGCACCAACGCAATCAGATATCGGCAAGGCTTGCTGCCGGGATTCGTGAAGACGCAATCCATCGGCGGCCCCAGTTGCAGGCAATCGCCGGGACTGAGCTGATGCTCCTGCTCGCCTTCGCGAAACAGCAGTCGTCCCTCGAGCATCAGAATCTGCTCATGCTGGAAGGTAAACGCGCTGGCCGGATACGGCACGCTGACCTTGGCCGGCAGGACAATCTCCAGCAATTCCAGCATGCCGCCGGCGGGCGGCGACAAGGTGCGGCGCGTGTAGCCGGTCTCAGGATCGGTCCAGACGTTTTGCTGCGCGTGCTGGTTCAGGCGATTGCCGTTCTGCTCCGCCAGCGACAACAGCATCGACAAGGCCAGGCCGAAGGCGCCCGACAGACGACCAAGCACTGTCGCGGTCGGACTGGCCTCGCCGCGCTCGATCTTGCTGATCATCGCTTTCGATACGCCGGAACGCTCGGACAGTTCGGCGAGAGACCAGCCCCTGCTGCCGCGTTCGATTTTGATACGCGTGGAGATGGCCTGGGTCGGGTCTTCTGCGATGAGGGCGTGAGAGGTATTCAAGCGGATGAAATATCGGTGTCGGTAAGCCGGAGATTATACCTGCTGCACCTTCCAGGGGAAACTCGCGCACCACGTCGGCGCTTGATCCGGATCAATACGGGGCATGCCGGATTACTCTAAAAAATATGAAGAATATTCTTGCATAGTGTATTTTTGTCCAATATAGTAAACGGCAGAAAAACGCGAATCAGCTGCAATGCCGATCAAAACAAAGCTGCTGGGCCGCATCGTTTGCCGCAACAAGATCAGCTACCGAGGAGACAGAATGTCCAGAGAAATCCATTTCAATGCGTTCGACATGAACTGCGTCGGCCATATCCAGCAAGGATTGTGGCGCCATCCGCGCGACCGTTCGGCCGATTACCGTGATATCCAGTATTGGATGGAGTACGCCCGCAAACTGGAAAAAGGTTTGTTCGACGGTATCTTCTTCGCCGACGTCGTCGGCGTCTACGACGTCTACGCCGGCAACCCGGATGCTGCCATTCGCGGCGCGGTGCAGGTTCCCGTCAACGATCCGACCATGCTGATCCCGGCAATGGCCGGCGTCACCACGCATCTCGGTTTCGGCGTGACCAGTAACCTGGTGTATGAGTCGCCGTTCCTGTTCGCGCGCCGCATGTCGACGCTGGACCACCTGACCGGAGGACGGGTCGGCTGGAACATCGTGACCGGCTACCTGGACAGCGCAGCGCGTGCCATCGGCCTGTCGGGGCAAATGGCGCACGATGACCGCTATGACCTGGCCGACGAATACATGGAACTGGTTTACAAATTGTGGGAAGGCAGCTGGGAAGACGGCGCAGTGCAGGTCAATCGCGCGGACGGCTTCTACGCCGATCCCGCCAAAGTACACGTCATCCACCATCGTGGACGCCAGTATCAGGTCGACGCCATGCATCTGTCGGAACCGTCGCCGCAACGCACGCCGGTGCTGTATCAGGCAGGTTCTTCCACACGCGGTCGCCAGTTCGCAGCAACCCACGCCGAATGCGTGTTCGTCAACGGCCAGAGCAAGGACGGCGTCAAGAACATCGTTGACGATATCCGCGCGCAGGCCGTCGCACTGGGTCGCGCCGCCGACGACATCAAGGTATTCCTCGGCGCCACCATCATCACCGCCGCAACCGAAGCCCAGGCCAAGGAAAAATTCGCCGAGTACCAACGCTACGTCAGCTCCGAAGCGGCGCTGGTGCATGCGGCGGCGTCGATGGGCATCGACTTCGCCAAATACGACATGGATGAACCGATCGAAACCGGCAAGAGCCAGGCCATCGTCTCCAACGTCGAGGCCATGACCCGCAGCGCCGGCCCGCAATGGACCAAGCGCAAACTGCTGGAACAGATGACGCTCGGCAGCCGCCAGGCGCCGCTGGTCGGCTCGGCCGAACAGGTCGCCGATGTCCTGATGGGCTGGTCCGAGCAAGCCGGCGTCGATGGTTTCAATCTGTCGCGCACCGTGGTGCCGGAATGCTTCGACGACATCATCGGACTGGTGGTGCCCATCCTGCAAGAGCGCGGCGTCTACAAGACCGCCTATAAACAGGGTGCGCTGCGCGAGAAGCTGTTCGGTGCGGCGCGTTTGCCGGCCAGCCACAGCGCCAACCAATACCGTATCAAGCCAACGCCGTAACACCGGCCGGGCCGGCCTCCTCCTCATCAGCACCATATCGGCGCGCCGTTGTCGACGCGCCGAGGGGGAACGCTTGCCCTGAATCAGTTGCGCTGCATTGGGTTGCGCAATCCATTCATCCTTGATGAAAGTCCGCCATGATCGATAAAATCATCTTCCGCGACGCCATGTCCAGCTTCGGCGCCGCCGTCAATGTCATCACCAGCGACGGCGTTGCCGGGCTGGCCGGTTGCACCGTCTCTGCGGTATGCAGCGTCACCGACGAACCTCCCACCCTGATGCTGTGCATCAACCGCGACAGCCGCAACAACGCCATCTTCAAAGAGAACGGCGCCTTGTGCATCAACGTGCTGTCGGCCTGCCAGCAGCAACTGGCGATCCTGTTCTCGAGCAAAGGCGTCGACGTCAAGGAGCGTTTCCTGTCGGCGCAATGGGAGCGGCTGGAAACCGGTGCGCCGGTATTGATCGATGCGCTCGTCGCGCTTGATTGCAAGATCGATTCGGTTTCTGAAGTCGGCACCCACAGCGTGTTCTTTTGCTCCGTGCAAGCGGCGCGCAGCAACAAGGGCAAGGAGGCGCTGATCTACCTTGGGCGCAACTTCCACTGCCTGCCGACTGCGCTGGCGGCATGACAGCATGACGGCAGCGACAGACACCAGGGGCACCATCGACATGAAGGATGCGATCACACCGCTGCCCGGCAAGCTGCGCTCGCTGCTGATCCTGCTGGCGTGCGAGATCGGCGCGATGGCGGTCTGGTTCTCTTCCGCCTCGGTCATCTCGATGATCAAGCGCACCCAATCGATCCCGGCGCTGGACCAGGCGCTGCTGACGAGTTCGGTCCAGTGCGGCTTCGTCGTCGGCACCGTGATCAGCGCATTGCTGTCGCTGGCGGACCGCTACGATCCGCGCCGGCTCTTCATGGCGTCGGCGCTGGTGGCGGCCGCCGCCACCGGTTTGCTGGCGCTGTTGCCGCCGGTCGGGACCGGGGTCTTCCTGTTGCGCTTCCTGACCGGCATGTGCATGGCCGGCGTGTATCCGGTCGGCATGCGGCTGGCAGTGACCTGGGCGCAACGCGATATGGGCTTGCTGATCGGCTTGCTGGTCGGCGGACTGACATTCGGCTCGGCCAGCCCGCATTTGCTGGCCGCGCTTGGCGGCATCGAGTGGCGCGTCATCTACGCGATCGCCGCCGGCTGCGCGGCGCTGTCGGGCATCGGCATTCTGTTCTGCGGCCTGGGACCGAACATGACGCGCGGCAGCCGCATCGATTTCAACTACATGGCGCAGGCCTGGCGCAATCCGGCGATACGCCTGGCCAACCTGGGCTACCTCGGCCACATGTGGGAGCTCTACGCGATGTGGGCATGGCTGGCGGCTTTCCTCGCGGCCAGTTTTGCAGCGGCAGGCATGGCGCGGCCGGAACACTACGCCAGCCTCTTGACCTTCGCCGCGGTCGCCGTCGGCGCGTTTGGATCGATCGGCGGCGGCTGGCTGGCGGACCGCTGCGGCCGCACCACCGTGACCATCGCCGCGATGGCGACCAGCGCCGCCTGCGCCGTGCTGATCGCCTTCCTCTACGGTTTCACGCCGTGGCTGGTGGCGCCGGTGGCGCTGCTGTGGGGCATCTCCGTGATTGCCGATTCGGCCCAGTTCTCCGCCAGCGTGGCCGAGCTCGGCGAACCCTCGATGACCGGCACGCTGCTGACCGTCCAGACCTGCGCCGGCTTCCTGCTGACGCTGGCAAGCATCCACCTGGTGCCGGAAGTGGTGGCATGGATGGGCTGGCGCGCCGGGTTTTGCATGCTGGCGATCGGTCCAGCGCTGGGTTGCGTTGCGATGTATCGCCTGCGGCAGCGCCCGGAAGCACTGCGTCTGGCAAACGGCAAAAGATAAACAAAAAACTCAGCAGCAAATTCAGCAACGGATGCAGTGCGCAAGCGCGTGTCATTTCACAAGGTCGAGCGATGAACAACTACCCCGAAATTCAATTCCTGATCAATGGCAACTGGATACACTCCGCCGGCAAGCCGATCATCAACCCTGCCGATGAAAGCGTGATCGGCAGCGTGCCGATGGCCACGCCGCTACACCTGGAACTGGCGCTGCAGGCGGCCGACTCCGGCTTCCACATCTGGAAGAACATGGCCCCCGCCAAACGCGCGGAGATCATGCTGCGCGCTTGCGACCTGATGCGCGAACGGGTCGAGAGCATTGCTGCGGCCATCACGCTGGAACAAGGCAAGACCCTGGCGCAAGCGCGCGCCGAAGTCCTGCGCGGTTGCGACCTGATCGCCTGGGACGCCAACGAAGGCCGCCGATTGTACGGTCGCCTGATCCCGGCCGAGCCGGAGATGCGGCATACCGTCTTTCGCGAACCGGTCGGCGTCGTTGCGGCGTTTACTCCCTGGAATTTCCCGCTCAGCTCACCGGCGCGCAAGGTCGGCGGCGCCTTGGCCGCAGGCTGTTCGATCATACTCAAGGCGGCGGAAGAAACCCCTGCCGGCGCCTTGATGCTGGCGCGCGCCTTTACCGATGCAGGTCTGCCGCCGGGTGTGCTCAACCTGGTGTTCGGCGATCCGGCCCAGATTTCAGAAACCCTGATCTGCCATCCGTTGGTGCGACTGGTGACCTTCACCGGCTCGACCGCAGTCGGCAAGCACCTGGCGGCGATGGCGGCGCGCCACATGAAGCCGGCCATCATGGAACTCGGCGGACATGCGCCGGTGATCGTCTGCGAAGACGCCAATCCCGAACTGGCGGCAACGGTGTCGCTGCAAGGCAAGCTCAACAACGGCGGCCAGGTGTGCGTCGCGCCGACGCGCTTTTTTGTGCATCGCGCGGTCTACGATCGTTTCGTTGCGGCATGCGCCGCCTACGGTGAAAAGATCCGCGTCGGCGACGGCATGCGCGACGACGTGCAGATCGGCCCGGTCACCAACATTCGCCGCGTACAGGCGCTGGATGCGATGGTCGACGATGCCCTGCTGCATGGTGCGCGCATCGTCTGCGGCGGCAAACGCCTGCCGGGCGCCGGTTATCACTTCCCGTTCACGGTGCTGGCCGACGTGCCCGTGATGGCGCTGGCGATGCGCGAAGAACCGTTCGGCCCCTTGTGCCTGATCACGCCGGTGGAAGACATCCACGACGCCATCCGCAAGGCCAACGACCTGCCGTTCGGCCTGGCCGGCTACGCATTCACCGAGTCGGCCAACCATGCGCATCGGCTGGCAAGCGAACTCGAGGTCGGCAACCTGGCCATCAACCACATGGTGTCGGCGGTGTCGGAAACACCGTTCGGCGGCGTCAAGGACAGCGGCTATGGCCGTGAAGGCGGCACCGAGGGACTGGAGCATTACACCCACGTCAAATCGGTGTCGCACAAGTTGCTGGGCTGAGCCACGAATTTATCCGGATCTCGATCCGACTTCGCTCCGGAGGAAATCCCATGTAGCCCGTCCGCCATCGCCAGCCCGGTTCGCCGCTATTCCTGCGGACCTTGCAGTTCATCTTCGCCTGTTTCTGCGATTCAGCCAGCTGAGCCGCAGGCCACGCTTGTTGTCGTTTGCATCTGTCAATTGTCAATTCAAGGGGGGATTCAATGAGTGCAGTTCGGTATCTTGCTTTACTGCCCGTCGCATCAGTCATGCTCGGGCCGTTTTTCTTCAATCGCGTTACGCCATTTCTGTTCGGTCTGCCATTCCTGCTGTCGTGGATGGCGCTGTCGCTGGCCATGACGTCGGTCGTGATGTACGTCGTCTATCGATTCGATCCGCGCAATGCGCCGGGCTATGTCGAGCTGGGAGAATAATATGAACATTGCCTTGATCCTTATTTTCGGCACCATGCTGCTGGCCCTGTGGCTCGGAGTCCGCGCCCAGCGCGGCAAGGACATGAGTCTGGAGCAGTGGACGGTGGCCGGCCGCGGCTTCGGCGCCGGCCTGGTGTTCCTGCTGATGGCGGGTGAGATCTACACCACCTTCGTTTTCCTCGGCGGCAGCGGCTTTGCCTACGGCGTCGGCGGTCCGGCGTATTACATGCTGGGCTTCGGCAGCCTGAGCTTCGTGTTGTCGTACTGGATATTGCCGCCGATCTGGCGCTTCGCCAAACAGCACAGATTGCTGTCGCAACCGGACTTCTTCGCCAAGAAATTCAACAGCCCTGCGCTCGGCATCCTGGTCGCCCTGGTGGGCGTGGTCGCCCTGATGCCCTATCTGGTGCTGCAGCTCAAAGGCCTCGGCATCATCGTCAGCGTGGCGTCTTACTCCGGCCTGAGTTCCACGCAAGGCGTCTGGATCGGTGCGATCGTCACGGTCATCTATGTCATGGTATCGGGTGTGCACGGCTCGGCCTGGACCTCTGTGCTGAAGGATTTCCTGGTGCTGGCGGTGGCGATCTTCCTCGGCCTGTATCTGCCCTGGCACTACTACGGCGGCATCACGCCGATGTTTGAAGCGATCGAACTTGCCAAACCCGGCTTCCTGGCCTTGCCGGCCACCGGCAAGAGCGCGGTCTGGATGACCTCCACCGTGCTGCTGACGACACTGGGCTTTTACATGTGGCCGCATATGTTCATGGCGTCGTTCACCGCCAAGAGCGAGCAGAGCCTGCGCCGTAATGCCTATACCCTGCCGATCTACCAGATGATGCTGCTGTTCGTTTTCTTCGTCGGCTTTGCCACCGTCTTGCAGATCCCCGGTTTGACCGGACCCGACATCGATCTGGCGCTGTTCAAGATTTCAATCGCCACCTTCGATCCCTGGGTGGTCGGCATCATCGGCGCAGCCGGCGTGTTGACGGCCATCGTCCCCGGTTCGATGATCCTGATGGCCGTGTCCACGCTCCTGGCGAACAATGTCTATCGCGCCATGCGCAAGTCGAGCGACAACGCCGAAGCAGACAACCACCACATCGGCCGCGTCGCCAAGCTGGCGGCGCCGTTGGTGATGCTCGCAGGATTGTGGTTCACGTTGCAGGGCGGACAAACCATCGTCTCGCTGCTGTTGATGGCGTACAGCCTGGTGACGCAATTATTTCCGGCGCTGCTGGCCAGCATCATGCCGTCCCGGCCGGTCACCAAGGCGGGGGCGATCGTCGGTATCCTGGTCGGTGAAGCAACCGTGGCGATCCTGTCGGTGACCAAGATGACGATCTCGGATCTGATTCCTTTCATCCCTGATTTCCTCAAGGACACCAATGTCGGCGTCGTTGCCCTGACGCTGAACGTCATCGCCATGTTGCTGGTTACTGCGGTGACGCGTTCCGGCGCCAGGCAGGACAGCAATCAGCTGCGGGCTGATTCAATTGCCTGAATGAAGTAAGCAAGTGATGTGAGCAAGCGAGGTAGCAGCTGCTCCGGCGGCGAGGCGAGGACTCCATCGAGACACCCTGCTTCGCCGCCTTTTTTCATTTTCAATTTTCTAGCCATGACTTCCAACGACGCCCTGAACTTTTCCGATACGACGACGCTGCGCGCCTTGATCAATGCCAACTTGCCGTTCCTGCGCAGCTTCAGGCGCGACCTGCACCGGCATCCGGAATTGCGCTTCGAAGAGTTGCGCACCGCCGAGGTGGTCGCCGCCGAATTGCAGAACGCCGGCTATGTGGTGCGCAAGGGCATGGGCGGCACAGGACTGGTCGCCACCTTGTCGGGCAAGCAGCGCGGACCGGGTATCGTGCTGCGCGCCGACATGGACGCCCTGCCGATCAGCGAAAAGAATGTCTTCGATCACGCCTCCCGTTGCGACGGCCGCATGCACGCCTGCGGCCATGACGGACACACCACCATGTTGCTGGGCGCAGCGTTGCTGATGAAGACGTTGCAGGCCCCGCCGCACGACGTGCACTTCGTCTTTCAACCGGGCGAAGAAGGCGGCGCGGGCGCGCGCAAGATGATGGATGACGGGTTGTTCCAAGAATTCCCGACGAAGGCGGTGTTCGGCATGCATAACTGGCCCGCCTTGCCGGCCGGACAGTTCGGACTGCGCGTCGGCCCTATCATGGCCGCGGGCCAGCGTTTCAGAATCAGCGTAACCGGTCTTGGTGCGCATGCCGCCCAACCGCACATGGGCATTGATCCGATTCCGATTGCCTGCGCCATCGTCCAGCAATTTCAGACGCTGGTTGCGCGCCACAAGAGTCCGGTCGATCCGGCCGTGATTTCGGTGTGCATGTTCAACGCCGGCATGACCGACAACGTCATTCCCGACAGCGCAGAGCTGCGCGGTACGGTACGCACCTTGTCGTCCACACTGCTGAAAAAACTGCAAGGAGAGATGACCAGAATCGCTGAAGGCATTGCTGCCATCCATGGCGCCGGCGCGACGCTGGAGTTTTTCCAATACTATCCGGCGACGGTCAATACGCCCGCAGAGACGGCGTTCTGCCGCCAGGTGCTGGAGCGCTGCTTCGGCGCCGGCAATGTGCACGCAGACGTGCCGGCCAACATGACCTCAGAAGACTTCGGCTTCATGCTGGAGGAACGTCCCGGAACCTACATCCTGATCGGGAATGCTGCCGCCGGCAGTCGCCAGCAGTTGCACAATGCACACTATGACTTCAATGACGACATCATCGCCGGCGGCGTCGAGTACTGGGTGCGGCTGGCGCAATCCTTTTCCTGTGAGCCTGCGCAATAATCCCATCCAGCCTGCAGGTTACTCCGCCGGTTCAGGGAACGACATGTCGAAGGTCTACTGGATGTCGGCCCTGAGATGGCTTGCAGGAAGCCCGATATCTTCCAGGACCTTGCGGAGTTTTGTCGCATACGCAGGATCGACGGCGCCATCCAGCGGCGGAGCTATGTGCACCATGCTGATGGCGCTGACGATCCGCTCGCCGTCATCGACTGCAAACGCTTCCGCCCGATAGTCGGGTTGATCCTTGTAGAGGACGTCGATTTCGGCATGTGTGAGCTGGTACAGCATGCCGTGCGCAGTCGCCCCTTCTTCTCGCAACAAGATCGCCTTCGTCCGGACGACTATCTTGCAATCGCGAATCGTGGCAAGACGCGGCTGCCGGATGACGATCCCTTTGGTCTGCAGCGAAGCGGCATCCATATGCAGACCATAGAAAAAGATATCGACGAGACGGTGGGGCGAATTTTCCGCTGCGTTGTCCATGCTGCTCCGATGTGAAGTGAGAATCAGGGCGCGCCGTTGTCGCAATGCGCACCAAAGCCCGGCCGCTCGCGCAGGCGTTCGAAGTAGCTCGCTACGGCAGGATAGTCCGGCCGCTCCATGGGCGTCGACAACCAGCGATTGACGGACAAGGCGATCGGGATGTCGGCCAGCGTGAAATCCTGGCCGGCGACGTACGCGCCGGTCGCGTCAAGATGGCGATCCAGCCTGCCCATGTGCGCGTTCCAGCCGGCGACTGCGGCGGCCAGTTCTGTTGGCTGTTGATGCGCGGGCGACTTTCTGACCAGCGAAAGAAAAGCGTAGCGCCATGCACTGTTCAGGTCCGATGCCTGCCAGTCCATCCATTGGTCCACCTGCGCCCGTCGCCGCGGTTCCTGCGGATACAGCGGATCGGCGCCGTACCGGTTGGCCAGATAACGCAGGATGGAATTGGATTCCCATAGCACGAAGTCGCCATCGCGAATCACCGGAACCAGCCCGTGTGGATTCAACGCCAGAAACTCCGGCGTTTGCGTCGATTGAAAATCCCCGCCCCAGTTCTCCTGCTGGAAGGGCAAGCCGAGTTCCGTACAGCACCAGAGCACTTTTCTGACGTTGATTGACGTAACTTTTCCAAGGACGGTAATCATGGCGACGCTTTCAGGTTGAAGGAATCACGATACAGAGACAGGCATGATACCGGTTCCGGACTGAATCCGGCGGCGGCCCTACTCCGCCGGATAACGCCGCGGCCGCAAGCCCGCCTGGAACCAGTTCACCAGCGACACCGTATCGTAGATCGGAACACCGAAGGTCTGCTGGATGTCAGCCGTGAACGGCGCGAGGTTGGTGCATTCGGACACGATCGCGCCGATCGATGGATTTTCGCGCAGCATGCGCGCGACCAGGTCGAGCACTTCCTGGCGCAGCACCGCATACGGCACGCTGTCGTCGCCCTCCCGGATTGAACGCACGAACTCGGAACCCTGCGGCATGCCGTACACCGGCGTGTCGGCGGCGATGCCGACTGCTTCCAGGTATTTCCCGTTGAGCACCTCGCCGTTGTAGGTAAGGATGCCGACCTTCTTGTCCGACGGAATGATCCGCTGCACCATCGGCACCTGCAACAGGCTGCTGGTGGCGACCGGCACGCCGCAGAAGTCGACCAGCTCCTGCTGGTAGATCGACAGGAAACCACAGGTCGTGGTGATGCCGTCGACGCCGGCATCAACCAGCTCTTTCGCCGCCTTCTTGAAAGGCTCCAGCAGGCTGACATTGTGCAGGTCGGTCATCTTCGACGGCACGGCGTCTTCGACGATGCGGTATTGCACAGGGAAATTCCAGGTGCCGGCGTGGCCGATGTCACCAAGGTAGCGGCGGAAATGCGTCTTCACCATCAGGATGCCGACGCTGACGCCGTAATAGGTTTTCTTGGGCCCGCTCATGTGTTTGCTCCGTTCTTTTCTTTATTGCGCCGGGTCTTGCAGGTAGTCATCCATGTCGACTTCGAGCAGGCTGTTGAAGATGTTGGTGGCCACCATGGTGCCGCCGAAGCCGATCAGGTTGACGATGGCTGTGTCGTCGTAGCGCTGCTTCAGACGCACCCAGATGGCGTCATCGAGTTGTTTGGCGCGGCCACCGATGCGGCTGCCGAGGTCGATCAGCAGTTGCTCGTCGTCGGTCGGATTGAAGTCTTTCGGCGAGATGCCTTCGGCCGCCAGCGCCTTGCGGAAGAAGGTCGAGCACAGCAGGCAATCCGACGCCGACGAGATGGCGTGCGCATAGACGTTGAAGGCGCGCTTGCCGAGCAGCTTGATCAGCTCGGCCTTGATCAGGTAGGAGCCGTGATAGGCCTGGTGCGCCGCCAGCGAATGCAGGATGGTGCCCTTCATGTTGGTGACCTGGCCGACGCGCGTGATTTCGTCGTCGTAGGATTGCCGGCCTTGCGGGTCGAGCGCATCGCGCTGCACGAGGTTGATTCTTGCCATGGAGTGTCCTTGTGGGATGAAGGCGTCAGAGAAAAAAGCGTTGCGGCCGGAAGCTTTCCAGCTCGGGCCGCACTGTGTTGTTGAGGATTTCATCGGCGGCCGTTTCACCCAGGAAAGGCGCCAGCGTCACGCCGCTGTGCGTGACCACGCTGTAATAGCCGCTGGTGTCGGGCGACGGACCGACCGCGGGAAACTGATCGGCGGGAATCGCACGCACGCCGACGCGCAAGGCTTCGGCGTCGACGCCACGCAGCAGCGGCAACACCTCGCGTGCGGCGGCGAGCAGTCCCGCCACTTCCGGCGCGCGGCGGTCAAATTCGGCGTCGGCCTTCACCTCAAGATCGTTGCGGCAGATCAGCAGGCGACCCGCTCCGTCCGGACGGATATGTACCCGCGGCGAAAAGATTACGCGCTGCACGCTATGCGCCAGCGGCGGCGTGAACAGCATCAGGCCCGCCGACGGCGCCATTGGAATGCGCAAATCAATCGGCAACGCCGCCTGATCGGCCCAGCGGCCGGTGGCGTTGACGACCACGTCGGCATCATGTGTCGCGCCATCGGCGGTGGTGACTCCGGTCACCCGATTGCCCTGGCGACGGATTGCCGTCACCGCAAGATGTTCAAATACGTGAGCGCCAAGCCGCCTGGCCTCGGTCAATAGTCCATGGCTGTAGACGACCGGATCGACCCAGCCGTCGTCGGGAAAGAACGCCACCGGCGCATCGCCGACGGCATCGGAATCGATGTCGGGCTCCAGCGCCTGCAAGGCGGCGCGATCGAGCCACTCTGCGGCATAGCCCCAGGATTGCAGCAGCGCCACTTTGGCGCGATAGGCCTCGGGCGCGACGCCCTCCCATTCGACGGTGCCGCCGCCATGCCACCACGGTGCGTCACCGAAGCGTTCGCGCAAAGCGGCGTGCGCGCGCATGCCGGCGACGTTGAGATCGTGATAGGCGCGCGGCGCCTTGTTGTGTGAATTGACCCAGGCAAAACTGTTGCCGCTGGTGCCGCCGCCGATGCGGCCGGCGTCGATGACGGTGACGGGCGCACCTGCGCGCGCCAGATGATAGGCGACCGAAGCGCCGATCACGCCGGCGCCGATGACGATATGCATAGTTGGGATGGACGGTCGTCCGGGAAACTGCGATTGCTCAGACTGAGCGCGATGTTCCCGGTGGATTTCCTGATGGTGAAAACAAGATTTCCACTATAGCGCCAGCCCTGCCGGCGCCCAACGATCAATAGCGAGTTTGCAAATTACAAAACCGCATGTCCGGTGTGTAGCGCCTTATTGCGTCGTCGTTTCGGATGCGGAAGATTGCGATTTGGCGCGGCGGGTCTTGCGGCGTTCACCGTGCTTCATGACGGCGGCGCGTTCTTCGTTGGTGATTTCGAGCATGTCGAGATAGACGTGTTCAACTGCCTGCTCGTACGACAGCGTGGTGTCGAGCGCCATCTTTTCGGTCAGCAGCGCGTTGGCTTTCTTGAGGTTGCCGTCGCAAACGTCGCGGATGAAATTGAGCTTGCGCTGGAAGTCCGACACCGGCGCTTCTTCTCGCAGCTTGTGGCCGTAGCGCAGCCACAGCATGGCAACGCCGAACAAACCCGCGCCTGTGCCGATCAAAAGTGATCCCATTTAATTCTCCAGCCGAGTGGTTAATCGTTGTTATGACTCGTCACACAAAACAGCGGCAATCCGCGAGCATTGCCTGAAATTCATTTTGCGATTCTGCTTGGATTCCCCCCAAGACTTTTGTCCGCCGTCTTGTTGCAATGATTATTTTTTGACATCGGACAGGCGTCATTAAGCGACATTTTTCAGCGCTTCGCAACAAATCTTTACAACATACCGAAGCGACTTTTCCGAGTGTTTCCGCAGTGAATTCTTTGTCAGTTTTCTGTCAGCGCGGCGAGCCCTTTTTCGATTCCCAGTCGCGCAATCAGACGCCTCGCATCGAACGGCGCCTTGACCTTGATATCGTTATCGAAGTAGCAATAAACATCCCTGCTCTTGCGCACTGTCGGCTTGCTGTCAGAGGCGCAATGGGCGTCCTTCGGCTGCCCACCCTTGCTCCACGCCTCGATGCGTTGCGCCCAGCGCTCCAGCGCCGGTTCGGTATAACCGCTGGCGTACAACTCCTTGTCGCCGTGCAGGCGCAGATACATGAAGTCGGCGGTAACGTCCTCCAGATACGGCCACTTGCCGGCGGTGTCGGCCACTACCAGCGCGACGTTATATTTGCGCAGCAGCGCGATGAAACCGTCGTCGATAAAACTCTCGTGACGGATTTCCATGGCGTGGCGCAGCTTGCGCTTCTTGTCGATCTTGAGCAGGCTGCGCTCCTTCATGCGCGGCTCGCAGTGTTGCGCCAGTTCCAGCGCTGTTTCGGTATCGTGCGGCAACAGGCTCAGGAAATGCTCCACCAGTTCGGCGTCGTAGCGGAAGCTGGGCGGGAACTGCCACAGGAAGGGGCCGAGCTTTTCCTTGAGGTTGAACACGCCGGAAGCAAACACATTGGCGAGCGGCCCGTCGATGTCGCGCAGGCGCTGGATGTGGGTGATGAAGCGATTGCCCTTGATGCTGAAGACGAAGCCCGGCGGCGTCGCGTCGTACCAGGCGGCGTAGCTCTGCGGTCGCTGCAAGGCGTAGAAGGAGCCGTTGAGTTCGATCGATGGCAAGGCGCGCGACGCGAATTGCAGTTCGTCGGCCTGCTTCAGTCCTTCAGGATAAAAACCGCCGCGCCATGGCGCATAGCGCCAGCCGGAAATGCCGATACGGATCTTTGCCATGGCCGTCGCTCCGAAATGAAGTATCTGTCAGAGCAGACACGTACAGGATTTCAGAGTTCACCATAACCGGCGTTATGAGACATCCGCTGACGGCGTGTCTAGCCGCTTCGCCCAATCTTCGAGCCGGCCGGATGACAGCCGCTTTTCAAACATGCCGCGCCAAGATGGCGGGAAGCTGTCGATCCCGATCAATTCATGCAGCAAGTCCGGTTCAACCGGTCGGCAATACAACACGTCGAGGATGCGCGACAGCGGCCACTGCGGATGCGGGCGCGCCAGCAGGACCAGCGCATCGCCGGCCGCGACCCAACCGCTTTGCAGCACGCGGTAGTACCAGCCGGTCTTGCCGGATTGCTGCACCAGCCGCGACATGCCGGCATGGGCGAAGCGCAGGTTAAGCCGCCAGCACGGCTGGCGTGCCTGCGAGACTTCCAGCAGCGCATCGCCGAGCGAGAAGCGATCGCCGATGCAGACCTCGTGTTCGCCAAGGGCATCGGTGGAAATGTTCTCACCGAACGCACCCGGACGCGACCACAAGTCGCGCGCGCCGATGCGCTCTCGCCAGAACGCGTAATGCTCACGCGGATAATGATGCAAGGCCTTGTCCGGTCCGCCATGGAAGAGCCGGTCGCCCTGCTCGTCGCCGTGCAATCCCTGCTCCCCGCACCAGATGCGTCCCGCCAGCACCTGCTTGGCTATGCCGCTCAGATGAACGGTTCCCGCGAGCGCCGCGACCTTGCCGGTCAGCAGGTGATTAACGCGACAGCGCAAGGCTTTCACACGCACAGCCCGGTTTCCGCCAGCCAGGCGCGCAGGATATTTTCCGCATTGCTGCGCGCCTGTGCACCGCAGCGCCTGGCGTCATCGCGGATCGCCGACGGCCTGATCCCGGCCAAAGACAATTCGCAGGCGTGACCGATCAGCCATGCCTCGATGCAATCGGCGTCGGCTTCGACATGGAACTGCAACGCCAGCGCATGGCGGCCGTAACGGAACGCCTGATGCGGCGTCGCTGCGGTGGACGCCAGCAGCTCGGCGCCGTCCGGCAGGTCGAAGGTGTCGCCGTGCCAGTGCAGCACGGCGTCGTTGTCATTGAGCGTGGAGAGACTGGATGCGCGACCCGCGCCGGTCAGCGTCACGCCGCCCCAGCCGATTTCCTTCTGCGTGCCGGGATAGACGCGCGCACCCAGCGCCGCCGCCATCATCTGCGCGCCGAGGCAGATGCCGAGGACCGGCTTGCCGCTGTCCAGCCGTTCCCGCACCAGTGCGATTTCTTCATTGATGAAGGGATATTCGGCGCTATCGTTGACGCCGATCGGACCGCCCAGCACGACCAGCAGATCGGCTGCGGCGACCGCAGCCGGCTGCAACGTGGCGACGCCGGCCTGGACGTAGTCGACGGCAAAGCCGGCCTGCTTCAGCACCGGCGCAAAGTTGCCGAGGTCTTCAAAGGCGAGATGGCGGATGACGAGACATTGCATGATGAGCTTTCCGAAGACGAAGGATATGACACTCTGGTGATTATATGACACAAAGTGTCCTGAGCTACAATGCTTCACCTATTTTCGCCATTCCGACATGACCATTCGACTGAAGTTGCTAAGAAAGCAAAAGGGTTGGACGCTGGAGACGCTGGCTGATCAAAGCGGCCTCACCAAGAGCTATCTGTCCAAGATAGAACGCGGCGTCAGCATGCCCTCCATCGCGGTGGCGCTGAAACTGGCCAGGGCCTTGCAGGTCGACGTCGGGCAACTGGCGTCGGACGCCGGCAGCGATCAGCTGATCAGCATCACGCGCGCCTCGGCGCGCACCGCCATGGCGAAGACCGCCGGCGGCGCCCGCCCGGTGGAAAGCATCGCCGCCGACATCGCGCCCAAAGAGATGCTGCCCTTCATGATGTATCCGCCGCAGGATTTCGTGGCATCGGCGTTCAAGGAGCACGAGGGAGAAGAATTCCTGTTCGTGCACAAGGGCCGCATCGACGTTGAATTTCCCGACCAGCTGGTGCAACTCAAGGCCGGCGATTCCCTCTATTTCAATGCGCTGATTCCGCACCGGACCAGAAGCACCGGCAGCGTCCAGGCCGAAGTCATGGTCATCGTCAGCAATCGCGAGCGCTGAGACCGCGCCCTCCCCCACACGCAAACTCGCAAACACGCAAGCAAAACCCGATCAACAAGGAGACACATCCATGACCTATCACGCATCCAACACCCGCTATGAAACCATGCAATACCGCCAGTGCGGCCGCAGCGGCCTGAAACTGCCGCTGCTGTCGCTGGGCATGTGGCACAACTTCGGCGACACCACCTCGCTGGCGACCCAGCGCGAAATGCTGCGCACCGCCTTCGACCTGGGCATCACGCATTTCGACCTGGCCAACAATTACGGGCCGCCGTACGGCAGCGCGGAGGCCAATTTCGGCCATCTGTTCAACCAGGATTTCCGGCCTTACCGCGATGAACTGATCATCTCGACCAAGGCCGGCTGGGACATGTGGCCCGGTCCTTACGGCCAGGGCGGCGGCTCGCGCAAGTACGTGCTGGCCAGCCTGGACCAGAGCTTGAAGCGCATGAACCTGGATTACGTCGACATCTTCTACTCGCATCGCTTCGACCCGGACACCCCGCTGGAAGAAACCATGGGCGCGCTGGCCACCGCCGTGCAGCAAGGCAAGGCGCTGTACGTCGGCGTGTCGTCGTATTCGCCGGAGAAGACCAAGGAAGCCGCCGAGCTGCTCAAGCAATGGAAGGTGCCCTGCCTGATCCATCAGCCGTCATACAACATGTTCAACCGCTGGATCGAGCAAGGCCTGCTCGATGAACTGGAACGCCAGGGCATGGGCTGCATCACCTTCACGGCGCTGGCGCAGGGACTGCTGAGCGACAAGTACCTCAACGGCATTCCGGACGATGCGCGCATCAACCGCGCCGGCGGCGGCTCGCTCAAGAGCGACCACCTGAGCGCAGAAAACCTGCAGCGCGTGCGCGCGCTCAATGACATCGCCAAGGCGCGCGGCCAGACGCTGGCGCAGATGGCGCTGGCCTGGGTGCTGCGCGATCCGCGCGTGACCACCACGCTGATCGGCGCCAGCAGCAGCAAGCAGATCCGCGAGAACGTCGCAGCGCTGGACAAGCTGAGCTTCAGCGCAGAAGAGCTGGCCGCCATCGACAAGCAGGCGCAGGACGGTCATCTCAATCTGTGGGAAGTGTCGTCGCGCCACAAGTAATTTTGTCGCGCACGTAAAACGGGCCCATCGCTATTCCACATAGCGATGGGCCCGTTTTCATTTCAGAGCAAGAAAATGAATCAGCCCTTGCCCAACGCTGCCGCCACCGATGCCGACAACGGCACGGTCGGATGACCGATCAGCGCCGACAACTGCTTGCCATCATCAAACAAGGCGCCCTTCGCTGCCGCCGCATCCGAGTCCGACAGCAGGACGGCGATCACTTCCGGCAAGCCGAAGCCGAGCAGCGCGGCCTTGTAGTCGGCTTCCGGGATGTCGCGATACTCGACCGGCTTGCCGGACCGGCGCGCCGCTTCCGCCGCCAGCTCGCTCAGCGTATAGGCGCCGTCGCCGGCCAGCTCATAGAGCTTGCCGGCGTGGCCGCTGCCGGTGAGCACGGCAGCCGCAGCCTCGGCGTAGTCGCTGCGTGCAGCCGAGGAGATGCGGCCATCGCCGGCGCTGCCGACAATCGCGCCGTTGGCGACTGCCTTCTGCAGGCCGCCGGTGTAGTTCTCGTGATACCAGCCGTTGCGCAGGATGGTCGCCGGGACGCCGCTGTCCTTGATGGCCTGCTCGGTTTGCTTGTGTTCCGCTGCCAGGCCAAGGGTCGAGGTGTCGGCGCGCAGCACG
The DNA here is from genome assembly GCF_044767325.1 of Herbaspirillum sp. NPDC101397. Lineage (NCBI taxonomy): Bacteria > Pseudomonadati > Pseudomonadota > Betaproteobacteria > Burkholderiales > Oxalobacteraceae > Herbaspirillum > Herbaspirillum sp. NPDC101397. The sequence goes on along the minus strand of NZ_JBIWNS010000009.1, from coordinate 97,483 downwards.
CTGGTGTAGGCCAGCAGCTTGACGTTGGCGCGCTTGGCGGCGTCGATGACGGCGCGATGCTGATTCAGACGCTCACCGAGCTCGTTGGACGAAATCAGCAGGACTTTTTCTGCCCCCCGCAGCGCGGCGTCGAGGCTGGCGGCGTCGGTGTAGTCGGCGCGACGCACTTGCACGCCGAGCGCGGCCAGGTCGGATGCTTTCTCCGGGCTGCGCACGGCGGCGACGATGTTCGCTGCAGAGACGGTTTTCAACAATGCGGCGATGACGAGTCGGCCCAATTGGCCGGTGGCTCCGGTGACGACGATCATGACAATTTCCTGTTCGGTGAAGTGAAAGAAATTGCAGCTTATCGGATACACTAACTTTTAGTAAGTACGCACAAAAAGGTTAGTGTAAAATAATCGCCATGAATACACGAGACCCCGCACTCCACCCTCTTGCTACCCATGTGTCGCTGAAGGACCGCATGGCGCGCGGCGAGCTGTTTGCCGCCGATTGCCCCTCGCGCAGCGTATTGAAGCACCTCACCAGCCGCTGGGGCGTGCTCTTGCTGGTCGCCCTGCTGGGCGGCACGCATCGCTTCAGCGACCTGCGGCGCAAGGTCGGCGGCGTCAGCGAAAAGATGCTGGCGCAGACGCTGCAGGAGCTGGAAGGCGACGGACTGGTGATCCGCAAGTCGTATGACGTGGTGCCGCCGCACGTCGACTACACGCTGTCGCCGTTGGGGCTTGAAGCAGCGCAACGCATCGAGACGCTGACGGACTGGATCGAGGTGAGTTTGCCGCGCTTCATGGCGGCCAGGCAGGAAAAGGAAGAGGAAAAAGAAAACCGGGCGTCAAAGTAAAACCCGTCCGGAAAATAAAAAAGGCCCTGCTGAATGCGGGCCTTGTTTATTTGTAGTGCTGTTCAAACTGGGGTGGCTGACGGGGCTCGAACCCGCGACAACAGGAATCACAATCCTGGACTCTACCAACTGAGCTACAGCCACCACTGCATGACCAAGACCTGAATTACTGCCTTGAGTCAGTGAAGCAAAAGATTATACAAAACTGTAGGGCTTCTGGCAAATGAAATAGTCACCGCAACGAAATTTGCCGGAATCCCCGGGCGACGGCTGCTAACTCGCCGCGATCTGGCGCACTTCTGCGTCCATCTTCAACAGATTGGTCAAGGCCGTCGACAAGGTGCTGACACCGGCGGTGGTATAGGCCACCAGACTTCCGCCATTTCCAGCAGCGTCGCCGGAACGCACCAATGCCTTCGCCTCCAGCAAACGGCTCAATTGCCGCGTCACCGCTTCGCCGGTATCGATGATGACCGGCGCGGCGCATCCGGCATGTCGCGCCGCCGATTCGATCAGCTCGCGTGCGAATGGATAATGCGTGCAGCCCAGCACCAGCGTATCGGCGCCCTGCGCAATCAACGGCATGACGTAGCGATCCACCAGCGCCGCAGTGGCCGGCGATTGCAACTCGCCCTTCTCGATCTGATCGACCAGGCCGACACAGGCTTGCGAAATGAACCGGACCTTGCCGGCTGCGGCGATCTGTTCACGCAAGGCGATGAAGCGCGCGCTAGCCAATGTGCTGCGCGTGGCCAGCACGCCAACCACGCCGCTCTTGCTGTGCAACGCCGCCGGTTTCAGGCCGGGCTCGATGCCGACCACGATCAGCTCGGGCCATTGCAAGCGGATTGCCTGGATCGCCGCAGCGGTCGCGGTGTTGCACGCCACCACCAGGGCCTTGATGCCCTGCCCGATCAGGAAGCCGGCGATCGCCAGCGAGCGGTCGACGATCTGCTGCTCATCCTTGTCACCGTAGGGTGCATAGCCGGAGTCGGCAAAGTACAGCAGGTGCTCCTGCGGCAAGGCTGCGCGCACGTGACGCAGCACCGACAAGCCGCCGATGCCGGAATCGAAAATGCCGATGGGCGCGTCACGATCAGTGTGAGCGTCCATCGGCATCAGTGTTGCTGGTGAAGCTGTTGCGGTCATCGGCGAGCGACTCCCGCTTGTGGCTTCGGTTGGGACATCCGCTGTTGCATCCGCAGTTGCATTGTTATGCAGTCGTGACCGCGATCTTGCTCAACGCGGTGTTGGTTGCGATCTTTTCCTTCCACTCGGCAGGACCGGTGTTGTGCACCGAGATGCCGTTGGCGTCGACCGCCACCGTGACCGGCATGTCCTTGACGTCGAACTCGTAGATCGCTTCCATGCCCAGGTCGGCGAAGCCCAGCACCTTGGCCGACTTGATCGCCTTCGACACCAGGTAGGCCGAACCGCCGACCGCCATCAGGTAAGCCGACTTGTGCTTCTTGATCGCCTCGATGGCGGTCGGGCCGCGTTCGGATTTGCCGATCATGGAAATCAGGCCGGTCTGCTCCAGCATCATGTCGGTGAACTTGTCCATGCGCGTAGCCGTTGTCGGACCGGCAGGACCGACCACTTCGTCGCGCACCGGATCGACCGGACCGACGTAATAGATCACGCGGTTAGTGAAGTCGACGGGCAGCTTCTCGCCCTTGGCCAGCATCTCCTGGATGCGCTTGTGAGCGGCGTCGCGGCCGGTCAGCATCTTGCCGTTCAGCAGCAGGGTCTGGCCCGGTTTCCACGACGCGACTTCTTCCTTGGTCAGGGTGTCGAGGTTGACGCTCTTCGACTTTTCGGTGTCCGGCACCCAATGCACTTCAGGCCATTCGGACAGCGATGGCGGATCCATGTAGGCCGGGCCGGAACCGTCCAGCACGAAGTGGCCGTGACGGGTTGCCGCACAGTTCGGGATCATCGCGACCGGCTTGGATGCGGCGTGGGTCGGGTACATGGCGATCTTGACGTCGAGCACGGTGGTCAGGCCGCCCAGGCCTTGTGCACCGATGCCGAGCGCGTTGACCTTGTCGCACAGTTCGATGCGCAGTTCTTCTGTCTTGTTTTGCGGACCGCGCTGCTTCAGTTCGTACATGTCGATGTCGTCCATCAGCACTTCCTTGGCCATCAGCATGGCCTTCTCGGCAGTGCCGCCGATGCCGATGCCGAGCATGCCCGGCGGACACCAGCCGGCGCCCATGGTCGGCACGGTCTTGAGGACCCAGTCCACCAGCGAGTCGGAAGGGTTCAGCATGACGAACTTGGTCTTGTTCTCGGAACCGCCGCCCTTGGCGGCGATGCGCACGTCGACGGTGTTGCCCGGCACCAGTTCCATGTGGATCACGGCCGGGGTGTTGTCCTTGGTGTTCTTGCGGTCGAATTGCGGGTCGGCCACGATGGACGCGCGCAGCACGTTGTCCGGATGGCTGTAACCCTGGCGCACGCCTTCGTTGACGGCGTCGGCGATGGAGCCGCTGCCGAAACCTTCAAAGCGCACGCCCATGCCGATGCGCAGGAACACGTTGACGATGCCGGTGTCCTGGCAGATCGGGCGCTTGCCTTCGGCGCACATGCGCGAGTTGGTCAGGATCTGGGCGATGGAATCCTTGGCGGCCGGATTCTGCTCCAGCTCATAGGCGCGCGCCAGATGCTGGATGTAATCCACCGGATGGTAGTAGCTGATGTATTGCAGCGCGGCGGCCACGGATTCGATGAGATCGTCTTGCTTGATGATGGTCATGGCTGGTTCTCTCGGGGTTGAATGAAAAATACGGAAAGATTCGGTCAGTGTGGTTCCGGCGGCTCCGCTGGAACCGCGGGATGGCTCATGAGCCGGTCGCAATACGCGATCGCCATGGCCGACAACAGGAAGGTGATGTGGATGCCGGTCTGCGCCAGCAAGGTCTTGACGTCGTACAGGTTGGCGTTGATGAAGGTCTTGAGCAGATGGATCGACGAGATGCCGATGATCGCCGTGGCCAGCTTGACCTTCAGCACCGAAGCGTTCACGTGCGACAGCCACTCGGGCTGGTCGGGATGGCTTTCGAGGTTCATGCGCGAGACGAAGGTTTCGTAACCGCCCACGATCACCATGATCAGCAGGTTCGAAATCATCACCACGTCGATCAGCGCCAGCACCACCAGCATGATGGTCTGCTCGTTGAGCTTGTCGGGACGCAGCGCGCCTTCGAGGGCGACCGCGTCGAGGATGTGTTCCAGCGAGGCTGCATTGCCCAGCGCCGCGCCGATCAGGTCGCTCAGCTCGACCCAGAAGTGATACACGTAGACGCACTGCGCCAGGATCAGGCCGAGGTACAAAGGCAGCTGCAACCACCGGCTCATGAAAATCAGATTGGGCACGATGCCGATCTTTTTACCGGAAGGCGTGGAGCGAGTGTCTTTCATTGGCGCGGATCTCAGAATAAAACAGTGATGTGAGCAGGCGGTCAGCCTTGTCTCACGGCAGCTTGCGTGCATCGCATGTCAATATCGGATGCATTCAGGCGAGCGAATTCAGGCCGCTATTTTACACTCCCTTGCCGCTTTCTTGGCTGTGTACGCTCTGCTGAGGATCGCCACAGATGCGATAATGCACTCTGGCAATACCGCAGTGCAAACTTCGTTGCGCTCTTGTGGTCTGACCTCTGTACGTGACGTCGGACCGTGCGCAGCGGCCCTTTCCGCCCCGATCAATTCAGCATGTGTAAGGACTGAGTAAGTGAACACGCCTATGTTTTGCAAAAAGCAAAAATCATTAATCGCAGGAGACTAAATCGTGGCAGACATCGAAACCTTCAAGCAGGAAAACCGTGTATTCGCTCCACCGGCAGAGTTCGTCAAGAACGCCGCCGTGTCCGGCATGGATGCCTATAACGCCTTGTGCGCCGAAGCAGAACGCGACTACGAAGGCTTCTGGGCCCGCCTCGCGCGTGAGAACCTGCAATGGAAAAAGCCCTTCACCAAGACCCTGAACGAAGCCGACGCGCCGTTCTACAAATGGTTTGAAGACGGCAAGATCAACGTCTCGTACAACTGCCTCGACGTCAATCTCGACAACGGCAACGCCGACAAGACCGCCGTCATCTTCGAATCCGACGACGCCAAGGTCACCCGCGTCACCTACCGCGAACTGCACAAGAAAGTCTGCCACTTCGCCAACGGCCTGAAGTCGCTCGGCGTCAAGAAAGGCGACCGCGTCGTCATCTACATGCCGATGTCGGTCGAAGGCGTCGCCGCCATGCAAGCCTGCGCCCGCATCGGCGCCACGCACTCGGTGGTGTTCGGCGGCTTCTCCGCCAAATCGCTGCAGGAACGCGTGATCGACGCCGGCGCAGTGGCCGTCATCACCGCCGACTACCAGGTGCGCGGCGGCAAGCAATTGCCGCTCAAATCCATCGTCGACGAAGCGCTCGCCATGGGCGGCTGCGACACGATCAAGAACGTCATCGTCTACAAGCGCGCCGGCGCCGACATCAATTGGGTCGAAGGACGCGACCTGTGGCTGCACGACGTCGTCGCCAACCAGCCCGACGCCTGCGAACCTGAATGGGTCGACGCCGAACATCCGCTGTTCATCCTCTACACCTCCGGCTCCACCGGCAAACCGAAGGGCGTGCAACACGCGTCCGGCGGCTACCTGCTGTGGGCCGTGCTGACGATGAAGTGGACCTTCGACATCAAGCCTGACGACGTCTACTGGTGCACCGCCGACATCGGCTGGATCACCGGCCATACCTACATCGCCTACGGCCCGCTGGCAGTCGGCGCGACGCAGATCGTATTCGAAGGCGTGCCGACTTATCCGAACGCCGGTCGCTTCTGGGACATGGTCCAACGTCACAAGGCCACCATTTTCTACACTGCGCCGACCGCGATCCGCTCACTGATCAAGGCCGCCGAAGCCGACGAAAAAATCCATCCCAAGCAATACGACCTGTCGTCGCTGCGCCTCCTGGGTTCGGTCGGCGAGCCGATCAATCCGGAAGCCTGGATGTGGTACTACAAAAACATCGGCCACGAAAAATGCCCGATCGTCGACACCTTCTGGCAAACCGAAACCGGCGGCCACATGATCTCGCCACTGCCGGGCGCAACACCGCAAGTGCCGGGTTCCTGCACACTGGCGCTGCCTGGCATCACCGCCGCCATCGTCGATGAAACCGGCAACGACCTGCCCAACGGCACCGGCGGCATCCTGGTCGTCAAGCGTCCGTGGCCGTCGATGATCCGCACCATCTGGAACGATCCCGAGCGTTTCAAGAAGAGCTATTTCCCTGAAGAATTCGGCGGCAAGGTCTACCTCGCCGGCGACGGCGCGATCCGCAACAAGGACACCGGCTACTTCACCATCACCGGCCGCATCGACGACGTGCTGAACGTCTCCGGTCACCGCATGGGTACGATGGAAATCGAATCCGCGCTGGTCGCCAACCCCATCGTGGCCGAAGCCGCCGTGGTCGGCAAACCGGACGAAACCACCGGCGAATCGATCTGCGCCTTCGTGGTCCTGAAGCGCCCTCGCCCGACCGGCGACGAAGCCAAGGCCATCGCCAAGGAGCTGCGCGACTGGGTCGCCAAGGAAATCGGCCCGATCGCCAAACCCAAGGAAATCCGTTTCGGCGACAACCTGCCCAAGACCCGCTCCGGCAAAATCATGCGCCGCCTGCTGCGCGTGCTGGCCAAGGGCGAAGACATCACGCAGGACATCTCCACCCTGGAAAACCCGGCCATCCTGGACCAGCTCAAGGAAGCGCAATAAGCTGGAAATAGACGGAAAGGCGTCCTGTTCCCGGCCGCAAGCCGCATCTGCACCGGGAATGCCGATCTGACAAGAAATAATGGCGATGCCGCGACGCATCGCCATTATTTTATGGACGACGGCTCAAAACCGTCTCATTTTCTGAAAAATGTTGCTATAATCAGCGGCTTCGCTAAAAACGAAGCCAAATTCCGGAGAGATGGATGAGTGGTTGAAGTCGCACGCCTGGAAAGCGTGTATAGGTTAATAGCCTATCGGGGGTTCGAATCCCCCTCTCTCCGCCAGAATACAAAATGCCCGCTTATGCGGGCATTTTTATTTGTATTTCCATTTTGTTTGCGCAGCAAACCCATCTGCGGAGAGAAGTAAGCCGCCTGCGCGGCTTACGCGGGGGATTCGAAGGGAATCGCTTGCAAGCGATTCCGCGGCCTGCGGAACGTAGGCGAATCCCAGCTACCGATACGGAAGCGCTCCCCTCACATCTTCTATGTCAGCCTTGTCTCAATCTTCGACGAAGAGGTCGCTTTCTTTTGTGCGCTCAGTTCATGTAATTTCCGCGTCAGAACATCCAGCTCCAGATTCTTGATTTTTATCTGATCACCTAAAAACCGGTTTTCATTCGAGAGTTCTTTCCGCATGAATGCTTCATGGATATGCGCGCGCAGCTTGGTCTCGTCCCATGGCTTGGTCAAAAACTTGTAGACCGCGCCATCGTTGATGGCGTCCGTTACCGATTGCAACTCCGAGAAACCCGACAGGATAATCCGTATTGTTTCGGGATAGAGCACCTGCACACTGCGCAATAGCTCCACCCCCGTCATGCCGGCCATGCTCTGATCGCTCAGGATGACGTCCACCTCATGTGTCTCGAGTATCGCGAGCGCCTCTTCTCCATTGTTCGCCATCAGAATCTCGTAGTTATCCCGGCGCAATGGCTCCTGCAATTGCGACAGCATCTCCGCCTCGTCATCTACCAGCAAGATGGTGCGGGTCGCGTTCCCGGCGCCGAACAAGTGGGATGGCAGACGTTTTCCTTCTCTTAGCAAGACATCCAGTTCTTCCGACGAGATGCCGCGCGAAAAAAGATAACCCTGCATTTCATCGCACTGCTGGTCCCGCAAGATTGCGAACTGCGCTTCCGTTTCGATGCCTTCGGCGATCACTTTGATTCCCAAGCTGTGCGCCATGGAAATGATTGCTTTGGTAATAGCGGCGTCGTCGCTGTCTTCCGTAAGATTGGTGACAAATGAGCGATCGATCTTTACGCGGTCAAAAGGAAATCGCTTGAGGTAGCTCAAGGATGAAAAACCCGTGCCGAAATCATCCAGCAGCAGATCGATGCCCATGGCCTTTAACCGCCGCAGTGTCGTTCTGGTGTTTTCGGTATCCAGCATGACTGCGCCTTCGGTAATCTCGAGGCACAGCATGGATGTATCCAGATCGTTGCGTTCAATCGCGTCCTGAATCAGGTCGGTCAGACGCGGACTGCTGAACTGATAGGGTGACACGTTGACGGCGACGCGTAACGGCGCGAGCCCTGCGGCCTCCCGTCGTCGCATGTCGAGACAGGCTGTTTGCAGAACCCAGTCTCCGATGTCTTCAATCAACCCCAACTCTTCCGCCACGGAAATGAAATGCGAAGGAGAGACGGCGCCGAGAGAAGAATGAGTCCAGCGAACCAATGCCTCCAGTCCGATGATGTCTCCGGTACGCATGGAGATGACGGGTTGATATTGCAGATGAAAATCCTTGGCCAGAACAGCCTGTCTCAACGACGATTCAAAAAACAGGCGCTCTTTCTCGATCAGGCTCTGCTCATCGACAACGATCGGCGTTGGATAGATATCAGGCTGCCAGGAATAGCCGCTTTGACTCAAGCCAGTGAAACGATCGCTGACATCAATCAGTACCGCGATGAAATGGGTGATCCTGCCTGTCGCGTCCGTCATCAAGGACAGCGTCACCTCGTTCCAGAACGGGGTACCGTCCCGGCGATAGTTACGCGCCACCAGCCGCGTATGCCCTTGCCGCTGCATTTGTTTCAATGCATCTTCGGCTCTCTCCGGTCGTTCACGCCCCTGAAGGAAGCGGCAATCACGCCCCATGATCTCGTGCAGCTGATAGCCGGTCAGCTCGCTGAACGCCAGATTGACGAAGACGATAGGGGCATTTTCCACGGTGGCGTCAACCACCATCAATGCCGCAGTCCAGGTGTTCAAGACTGCCGATTCCAAGGCAGGCAGATAAGAAGCCGCGCTTCCGTTATTGGTCGTATTTGGCATGGCGAGGCACCTATCGGTACAAAGATTGATCTTGTCCTACTGGGAGAGATGTAGATTACCATGCTATCCGAAGAGGAGTTTTTATCATGGTCAAGATGAGGAACTTATGAATCAACGTGGTTCAACACCCGCAGAACTGATTTCTCGCCTTCGTCTCCAGCCGCATCCCGAAGGCGGCCATTTCAGGGAAACCTATCGCAGCGCAATGGACGTGGCGAGATCAAGCGACGGCCTCATCCGCTCAGCCTCAACTGCAATCTACTATTTGCTGGGTGCCGGAGAAAGATCTGCCTGGCATCGGATCAAGTCCGACGAGATGTGGCATTTCTATGACGGGTCGCCCTTGCACATCTATGTCCTCGGGCATGCCGGTGATTTAACGGTTCTCAAATTAGGCAATCCCGTCAACCATGACGGCGCAGAGTTCCAGGCCCTGGTGCCTGCCGGCGCCTGGTTCGGGGCGGAGTGCGCCGATCCGCAAGGCCACTCCCTGGTTGGGTGCACAGTGGCTCCGGGTTTCGAATTCGAGGAATTCGAACTCGCCGATAAAGCGCTGCTCACGCGGACCTGGCCTCAGCACGCGCAGGTGATTGAACGTCTCGCGTAAAGGCGTACCGCCAACGCCGTCAACTTCAATCGCCTACTCAGCCGTCAAGGTAAACAACCTTTCAATGGCCGTGTCGTATTGCGTGGACTGATTGGGAAGCGTGCGCAGAATGGCGTATTGCGGCAATACGGTTTCGCGCAGCAGCGGCTCCTTGATCGGCATGCCGTTCTTGTCGCGCACCACAGCCACCAACGGCGCCGTCGGCGTATTGCCGCGGCGGATCGTCACCGCCGTCTCGCCGCTTTTCAGCAGCACAAAACAACCCGGCGGATAAATGCCGAATTCCTTGAGCAGCGCCGATGCAATGGGATGTCCATCGCTGGCCAGATACACCGACTGGGCAGCCTGTCTAGAGGGCATCGCCGCCCTGTTCTTGCGTGCGGAATATTTGGCGGTAAAGATATCGGCGAACCGGATCATTTGCGACGATTCGCTGAGCTTGTGTCTTGTGCCGTAGGGGTAACCGCCGCCGTTTGGACTTTCGTGATGTTGTTCAACGGCCTGCAACCAGTCCTCATCGGTCACACCGGCATCCTGCAGCATGCGCACGCTTTCGGCCGGGTGTACGTGTATCAGTTGCCGCTGTTGCCTGGTCGGCGCACCCTCGCTGCGTGCAAGTTCGCCTTGTAAGCCGATGATGGAAAGATTCATCGTCAACGCGGCGTTGATGACGGTTTCCCTGTTCTTCTTCGACCAGCCCAGCCGTTTGGCAAGGATGCTGCAAACGCAGGCGACATGGATCGAATGCGTGATGCCGTATGCAGCGAAGCGCTCCTGGTCGTGCCGGATGACCGAATAGATGGTCTGGTCGGTATGCTCCTCCGAGGCGACGCTGATCATCGATTCCACGTCGCTGATGCCGCTCAGAAATTTCGCATCACGATGATTCGCGAGCAGTTCGGTCAATCGTCTTTCCACCGCGTCCCACTGCTGGGCGAATGGCACCGTCGGCCGCTCGCTGGCGCCGAACAGCATTGGCGGCTGATCCTGGTGGGCCTGAACCTCGTCCGCATCCACAAACACGCCGCGCCGCAAAAGATTGTGCTGCATCTCCATGGTCTCGACCAGATAGCCGCGCGCCAGCAACAACTTGCCTTCCGTGTCCCGGACATTCCAAGGCAATGGAGCGCCACAATTTATCTGCGCAGAGACTTCGCCAATCGGTATCAAGTTCATGATGAGCAGTCGAAAGATTGTCTTGAATGAAGCGCGTGGAAGATCTGCAGCCAACTCACCTGTTTCCCGAGCGGTACACAAATCCTTGCCTGATCGCCTGAAGCCGGCGCGTCGATTGAAGTCCAGAAATTCTGTGCGGCGTCATGCTGACCGACATACTAAGAGCGGCGCGAAAATATATCTGTCGGGAAACTATGATTCTTTGAGGAAAATAACGATGCCTATCAGGCAACCTTCTGGACATATCGGAGGAGATCAAAGGAGAAGCCTTACAAACGCCGACACAGTTAATTGTTTTGTAATAATTATTTGATATTATTCAAGCCACTGTTCCTGCCAGCGATCAACAAGAATCCAAAACTGCTCAGGGGGCGTATTGATAAATACGTTGAGCCGATTCGCAGCGACGCGACGATCACCATTGCGTTCAGACAGCAATCCCTGCAGCCATTTTTTTCGTCAACACCGATCCTCCATCGCGGCGTAACTCGGTGATGCAGTCGCGCAAACGCGCCCCGCAACGAAGAGAATGGAAAGCTCCAAATTCAACAGAAGGCGTAGTCAATCAAGCGGCCGAAAAACCGACACTGACCCAGTGAGCGGTTGGCCAGAACGACTGATCGGAATCAGTCATACTTTTTTGGGGCGGGGAAATGGATTTGAAAACGTGGCGCGAACTGGCGCCGGAAAAGAAGAAATTCGTCATTGGCATCGCCGTCGCCGTGGCGGTGGTCTATCTGATTTGCATACTGCTCAGCGTGAATGTTCTGCGCAACAACCGCGTGACGGCGGAGCTCAATCATCAGGCGCGCATGTCCAGCCTCGGCAAGGAACAAGGCGACTCCTCGTCGGCACTCGCCGCTGCCGCAAGCACTGTTCCTACCGTCTCGGTGGGCACCTATGTAGATGGGATTGATACGTTCTCGATCAAGGATTCGAGCTGGAGCGGGACCTTCTACGTCTGGTTCCGCTGGACCGGCGACAAAGCCCTCGACCCGGGCGGCAAGCTCGTCGTCGTCGACGGCAACATCATCAAGAAAGAAGTGCTGGAGGAATACCACGGCGACGACGGCACGCATTACCAGCGGCTGCGCGTCACCGCCAAGTTCCTGAAGTTCTTCGACACCATGCGTGTCCCGCTCGAAGACCACATGCTCAACATCTATCTCGAAGACGGCGCGCGCGACAGCACCCGGTTGCGTTACGTCGCTGACGCAAGCTCCAACGTCAGCTCGCGGGTACAGATTTCCGGCTACAAGATCACCGGCAAGTCCAACGTCGTCAAACCGCACGCCTACCGTTCATCCTATGGCGATCCACGCGTCGATGCTAAGAGTGAAAAAGTATTTACGCAATATATCGCCGGCATCAACATCGCGCGTTCAAGCGCCGGCGTGTACAACAAGATCTTCCTGTCGCTGTTCGCCGCTCTGGCCTTGGCGCTGTGCAGTTTCTACGTGAAGGCATCCGACGTCGGCCCGCGCTTCTCGCTGCCGTCCGCAGCCTATTTCGGCGCCGTGGCCAACTCCTACGTGGCCAACTCCATCCTGCCGCCGTCGGGCTCGTTCGGACTGGTCGACTATGTAGCGGCGTTCGGCCTGGCCACGATCGCGCTGTCGCTAATCCTGGCGCTGCTGTCGAACTTCATCATGGTCAAGAAGGAAGACAAGGCACTTTCTTATGCGCTGGATCGCGTGATGTTCTGGGTGTTGCTGAGCTCTTGCGTGTTGGCGAATATTGCTATTCCGTGGGTTGCGCGAGGGTGATAAAAACTCTTTTCTCCGGGCTCAGGCTTGTGGGAAAGACACCAAACAAAAAAGCCCCCGAATGGGAGCTTTTTTGTCGATTCAACACTCGAAACTGCTTCCTGCTGAATCTTATCGGACTAAAGTTTTTGCGAGACATTCGATCACTTTTTTCCCGTTCTCGTAAGATCTTTGAACCTCTTGAAATGTCGCATTGTTTGGAACTTTTCCTTCATGTGCAAAGCTGTTTCTCCACACGATCAAATTTCCGTAGTTCGACTTAATACTTGCGCGATGATTTGCAAGAAAATTCTTCTCCTCTATATCTAAAAGGCGAACAAAGCGATTTAGATACTTGTCCCCAAAACGAGCTAAACTTTCTTCTCGCAAATCCTTTAATCCAATACGACCGTTTAGCCGTTTGAAATGTTTGTCTACAAAATGGCCGAAAGTTTTATGTTTTTTTCTACCGAACTCTGTAAACAGTTCTTTTATAGCCAATTCGTAAACCGTTACTGCACTCACCGCCGCAAAACCTGTGTATTGCATTGCGACCAAAGGAGGGCATTGCGCAATTACACCAGCTAAATGATTGATAGTGACATCAGTAGAATTAAAATAGACAGCGTAGCTCATGGCTTAAGCCCCTAATCTATTAAAAACTGCTTCGCCGTAGTAAAACGTCGCTGCAATACCGTTACGTCGCTAGTGCCGTAATACGTATCTTCAAGAAAAGCTTTATTTTTAGATAGTGCAGCGTAGCGCCGAGCGAGATCGTCAGGAATGGCGTTGAAGTTGTCGAGCAATGTGCAGAACACGGAATCCAATACTGAGGAATTTAAAGGACCTCTTAAATGGAAGGGCTTAGGACGCAATTCCTTTGCAATCACTTTGCACACTTTAGAAAAACGATTTATAAATCGAACAGAATGTTTTGCTTTCCCGTCTAAGTCATTAGCCATTGCAACGTTTAAATATTCCTTCATTGGCTTTTCATAACTAAGACTTCCAGAGCCCGATAAAGCGTACAAGCGCAAAATCAGTTCAACGTCTTTCTGATGTTTGTCCTCGTCTCTTTTCCCAATTATCAATCTCCAGGCAGGATCTTTATTCAAATCTCTAAGGTACTGACCAAGCGAGCCTCGGAAGACGCAATTGCGAATCTCTTGAGGTTTTAGAGGCGTTCCACCGGTATTGAGACGCTCAAAAATATGATAAATACTTGTATGTTCACTTTTTGGGCTGAGCTGCCGAATATTTATTGCTCGTAGCACTGCATTTCTTAGTTTTCTTTGGACAGGCTCCTCCAAATCTTCATACCGTTTATTCGCAAAAGGACTGCGCTCGTCCAATCCCGTCAGCCGAAATATCTGCCGACGTCCATGAGTATTTTCATGTCCGAAGTATCCTTCGAAGAAAAAAATCATACTGAGAATGCGTTGCTGACCATCGATAATGAGACTTTTATTGTCATCATCAACGTAGAAAAATACTTGTGGAACAGGAAGCCCTAACAGGAATGATTCAATAAGTAACGATGCTTGGCTTATCTTCCACACATATTTACGTTGAAATCCAGGGATCAAAATATCCCCTTCATCCCACATTTCTTTAATGCCCCATAGGGTCAAATCAGATGGATATGACGCAATATCGTATGTTACGAAGGCCCCTGTTTCGTCAACTTCCTCGTCTACTAAGAGGTCCGCTTCTTCTGGTTCAATATCGTCTGCCATGCTAGTCCTTTTATAGTTAGTTATGGAACATGGGTGGTAATCCTACCAGATCTTACAAGAAGCATTTCAAGTCCCCGGCGTTCGATCTTGAACGTTTCTTATAAGAGATACTTCCAGCGCTCTGGACATCATAATTGTATTGCTCTACTCCACATCGTCCTCTCAACAAAAAAGTCGATGATGCAATAAAGCTTCATCGACTTCTTTTCTGGCTCTACATCATCGGTTTATCAAATCGTCAAGCGGCCACGCGTTCATCCCTGCGCAATTCTCCCGAGAACTCCCCCATCAACACCTCCCACTCCCGATCCGCCTTATCCATCGCCGCCAGCTTGACGTGCCCGTACCCACGCACCTGCTCCGGCAACTGCGCCAACTTCAACGCCGCTCCCTTGTTGCCGGCATTCAGCTGTTCCGCCAACGCAAGCACAAACCCCAGATACCGATCCCGCAATGCCCGCTCACGCCGACGCTCTTCGGTATAACCGAACACATCCAACGGCGTCCCGCGCAGCGACTTGAAGCGTGACAGCACGGCAAACCCCGACATCATCCATGCGCCGAAACGCATCTTGGCCGGCACGTCCGATCCCGGCTTCTTGCGCGCCAGCATCGGCGGCGCCAGGTGGAAGGCCAGCTTGTAATCGCCGTCGAACTGCGCGGCGATCTGTTCGCGGAATACCGGGTCGGCATGCAGGCGCGCGACTTCGTATTCGTCCTTGTAGGCCATCAGCTTGAACAGGTTGCGGGCGACCATCTTGCTGATCGGGCGCCTGGAGGCGTTGTCTTCCACGCGGGCTTCAGCGCGTTCCACTGCCGCCACGGCTTCTTCGTAGCGGCGGGCGTAGGCGCGGTTCTGGTACTTGGTCAGGAAGTCGATGCGGAAGGCGACGGTGTCGGCCAGCGTCTTCGGTGCGGCGAACTGGATCACCTGCTGCTTCGGCTTGCCGAGCTTGTCCAGCGCGGCTGCGTCGGCGGCGGCCAGGCGGCCGAGGGTGAAGGCGCGCTTGTTCATGTCGATGGCTACGCCGTTGAGCTCGATGGCGCGCATCAATGCCGGCAGACCGACCGGCACCAGGCCGCGTTGCCAGGCGTAGCCCATCAGCAGGATGTTGCCGCCGATGGGGTCGCCGAGGAAACGCAGCGCCGTGTCCTGCGCGTCGATCTGCACGACGTTGTCGGCGCCGGCCGAGGCGGCCAGTTTCTCCAGCAGGCCTTCCTTGTTGATGGAGGAGTCCGGGTTGCGCGTGAAATCGGCGGTCGGGATTTCGCGGTCGTTGGCGATCACCTTGGTGTGGCCGCGGCGCATGACCGACAGACCTTCCGGCATGGCTGAGACCACCAGGTCGCAGGCGAAGACGGCGTCGGCCTGTTGCAGGTCGATGCGGACCTGGTTGAGCGCCGCCGGCGAGGCGGCGATGCGCACGTGCGACAGCACCGCGCCGCCCTTCTGCGCGAAGCCCATGAAGTCGAGCGTGGAGGCGCCCTTGCCTTCCAGGTGCGCGGCCATGGTGATCAGCGCGCCGACGGTGACGACGCCGGTGCCGCCGACGCCGGCCACGAGGATTTCAAAAGGCTTGGCGAAGCGATGCGGCGCCGGTGTCGGATACGCGGCCAGCGTGGCTTCCAGGTCGGCCAGGGTGAGCTTGACGCTTTCCGGCTTCTTCAGCGTGCCGCCCAGCACCGAGACGAAGCTCGGGCAAAAGCCTTCGACGCAGGAGTAATCCTTGTTGCAGGAGGATTGCTCGATCTGGCGCTTGCGGCCGAGTTCGGTTTCCAGCGGCAGGATCGACAGGCAGTTGGATTGCACGCCGCAGTCGCCGCAACCTTCGCACACCGCCGGGTTGATCATCATGCGGCGCGCCGGGTCGGGGAAGGCGATGTGGCCGGGCTTGTTCTTTTTGCGGCGGCGACGCTTCTCGGCGGCGCAGGTCTGGTCGTAGACCAGCACGGTCACGCCGGGGATGTCGCGCAGCATGCGCTGGATGACGTCGAGTTCGCTGCGGTGATGCACGGTGACGCCGGCCGGCAGCTTGATCAGCGCGTAGTTCTCGGGCGCATCGGTGACGACCACGACTTTCTTCGCGCCTTCGCTCGTGACCTGCTGCACGATCTGCGGCACCGACAGCGAGCCGTCCACCGGCTGGCCGCCGGTCATGGCGACGGCGTCGTTGTAGAGGATCTTGTAGGTGATGTTGGTGCGCGCGGCAATGGCCTGGCGGATCGCCAGCGAGCCCGAATGGTAATAGGTGCCGTCGCCCAGATTCTGGAACACGTGCTTCTCGTCGACGAAGCGCGAGGAGCCGACCCAGTTGATGCCTTCGCCCCCCATCTGCGCGAGGTAGTTGGTGTCGCGCTTCATCCAGGTCGCCATGAAATGGCAGCCGATGCCGGCCATGGCGCGGCTGCCTTCCGGCACGCGGGTGGAGGTGTTGTGCGGGCAGCCGGAGCAGAAATACGGTGTGCGCTTGACGCTGTCGGCGCCGTTGGACAACAGGTCGGCGGCGCAGAAATCGGGCAGGAAGCGTTGCAGGTTCAGCGTCGGGAAGCGTGGTCCGAACCAGCGCACCAGCGCCGGCGCGATGCGCGAGGGACGCAGCTCGCCCAGCGCCGACAACAGCGTTTCGCCGTGGGCGTCGGTCTTGCCGATCACCGAGGGGCGGCGCTCTTGCGGCAGGTTGTAGAACAGGTTCTTGAGTTGCTGCTCGATGACGGCGCCCTTCTCCTCCACCACCAGGATTTCATCGAGGCCCGCGGCGAAGGCCGACAGGCGCGTGCGCTCCAGCGGATAGGTCAGGCCCGGTTTGTACAGGCGCACGCCAAGGTCTTCCAGCTGCTGTTGAGACAGACCGAGGCGCTCCAGCGCTTCCAGCAAATCGAGGTAGGCCTTGCCGGCGCTGATGATGCCGATGCGCGCGTGCGGCGACGGCACGATCAGCTTGTCGATGGAATTGACGCCGGCGAATGCCTGCACCGCCTTGAGCTTGTCATCGACGCGCTGCTCCAGCGCGAGGCCGGGCAAGTCGGGCCAGCGGTTGTGCAGGCCGTCGGCCGGCGGCGTGTAATCGGTCGGCACGGTGTAGCTCGGCAGCGGCGGTAGTTCGACCACGGCGCCGCCTTCCACGGTTTCCGAGATCGCCTTGAAGCCGACCCACGCGCCCGAGAAGCGCGACAGCGCCCAGCCGTACAGGCCGAACTCCATGTATTCCTGGATATTGGCGGGATTGACCACCGGCATGCCCCAGGCGATCAGCGCCTGTTCGCTCTGGTGCGGCATCGACGACGACACGCAACCGTGGTCGTCGCCGAGGATCGCCAGCACGCCGCCGTGCGGCGACGAACCATAGGCATTGCCATGTTTGAGCGCATCGCCGGAGCGGTCGACGCCGGGGCCCTTGCCGTACCACATGGCGAACACGCCCTGCACCTTGCGCGTCGGGTCGGCTTCGACCTGTTGCGAGCCGAGCACGGCGGTGGCGCCGAGTTCTTCGTTGATGGCCGGCAGGAACTCGACGTTGTGCGCGCTCAGCAACTTGGAGGCGCGCCACAGTTCCTGATCCACGGCACCGAGAGGCGAACCGCGATAGCCGCTGATGAAGCCGCCGGTGTTGAGGCCGTTGGCGGCGTCGGCAACCTTCTGCATGCACAGCAGGCGCACCAGCGCCTGGGTGCCGGTCAGGAAGACGCGGCCGCTGCTGCGGGTGAGATTGTCTTCGAGTGCGTAATCCGGATCTGCCAGCGCGGAAACCAGCGATGCGGTCGTTTCAAGCGGGGTTTCCAACTGCGTTTCAAACTGATCCAGCGGCAGAGTTGCAGGCTGAATCGGCGCCGTAGCGGCCGATCGGAAGGGGGGAATTGTCACCGAGTTCATCGTTATCGTTGTCGTCTCAATAGGGGGCGGAAGGCTGCCGGAAAACCCGTCAAAAACGGGTATTGATACGAGAAAGGATATGACTTCGAACCGGAAAAATTATTTCTATTTATGCCTTGATAGTCGATAGAATGGGAATTATTTTTCTAGATACGACCTCGAAAATGAAAAACTCACCTCTCGATCCCGCATCGCAAAAGATCCTCGCCGAGCTGCAGAAAAACGCCCGGATTTCCTCCAATGAACTGGCGGAGAAAGTCGGCATGTCGGCCAGTCCGTGCTGGCGCCGGCAGAAGGAATTGGAAGACAACGGTTACATCGTGCGCTACACCGCCGTGGTCGACCGGCGCAAGCTGGGATTGTCGGTGTGCTGCCTGGCGCACATCTCCCTGCTGCGCCATGCCGAGGGCGTGGTGGAGAAGTTCGAGGAAACCATGCGCATGCGTCCCGAAGTGATCGAATGCTACGAAACCACCGGCACCGCCGACTACATGGTCAAGGTCATCGTGCCCGACATGGACGCCTATCACGACTTCCTGCACAACGTGCTGGTCAAGCTCAACGGCGTCTCGCAGGTCAACACCAGCGTGGCGCTGCGTGAAGTGAAATACGAGACTGCGCTGCCGATCTGAGGCAACGCAAGACTTTTTAACCCTTGTAAATCCCGCAGCCGATCACCAGGCCGTTGATCTCTTCGATGTAGGTGGTCTTTTCTTCCAGCACGGCGGTGACCGGATTCGGCCAGCGGTAGTCGATCCAGCCTTTGCCGGCGCCCTTGGCGGTGTCGACGAATTGCTTGATGAACAGCTTGCCGTCGGCGTCCTTCAGGTCAATCAGGTTACGCCCGATCAGCTTGGCGTTTTCGCCGTGCGCGAGCGTGTTGCCGTTGAGGTCGATGACGTTGATGTAGAGGTCGCGCTGCTTGAATGCCGGCGTCGGGCGGCTGAAGTCGGCCAGCGCCGCGTCCTTGCCCTGCTGCTTCACGTGCTGCACCGCGCGCTTGACCATCGCCACCGCGTCTTCCGTATGGTTCTCGAGGCGGAAGGCGCTGACCGATTGCGCCAGCGAAGTCGCAAGCTCCTGCATCTTGACCGCCGACGAGGCGGCTTGCTCGACCATCGCGGCGTTCTGCTGCGTCATGCGGTCCATCTGTGTGATGGCCTGGTTGATCTCGCCGATGCCGCTGCTCTGCTCGCGGCCGGCCTGGGTGATTTCGGAGATGATGCGCTCGACGTGCTGCACCGAGTCGACGATTTCCTTCATGGTGCCGCCGGCCTGGCCGGCCAGGGCGTTGCCGCTCTGCACCTTCTGCACGGAGTCGTCGATCAGGGTCTTGATTTCCTTGGCGGCGACGGCCGAACGTTGCGCCAGATTGCGCACTTCCGAAGCGACCACGGCGAAGCCCCTGCCCTGTTCGCCGGCGCGCGCCGCTTCCACCGAAGCGTTGAGCGCGAGGATGTTGGTCTGGAAGGCGATGCCGTCGATCACGCTGATGATCTCGACGATCTTGCGCGAGCTCTCGTTGATCGAACCCATGGTGTCGAGCACCTGACTCACCACCTGGCCGCCCTTGACGGCGAAGCCGGACGCCGCTTCGACGATCTGGTTGGCGCGCACAGCATGGTCGGCGTTCTGGGTGACGGTGGCGGTCAGCTGTTCCATCGAGGAAGCGGTCTGTTCCAGCGAGCTGGCCTGCGCTTCGGTGCGCGCCGACAATTCGCTGTTGCCGCTGGCGATCTGGCCGGATGCGTCCGAAATCACCTGCGTGCTGGAGCGCACTTCACCGACGATCTTGAGCAGGCTCTGGTTCATGGCCTGCAACGCTCCCAGCAGGTCGCTGACTTCGTCGCGCCCTTCCACCACCACTTTGGAAGACAGGTCGCCGGTGGCCACGCGCCGTGCGACCGACACCGCCGCCTGCAAGGGTCGCGTGATGCTGCGGCTCAGGCGCCAGGCGATCAGGGCGCATGCCAGCATCAGCGCAACGCCGGCGCCGAGGGCGAATTTCAGCAGCACGCCACGCGCGGCGTCGGAATCGGTCAGCGCCGCAGCGATGGCGCTCTTCTGCGCCGCCGGCACGGTGGCGGCGATTTGCGTCAGTTGCTGCGACAAATCGTTTTGCAGCGACGCCGCCTGGATGGCGATCGCCGCGCCGAGCGCGACCAGCAACACGAACAGCAGCGCAAAGCCGCCGCCCAGCCGCACACCGATAGAAAACCGACGCAGGTTCATTGTCTCCACTCCGTTGTTGTTTTGCGATCTTCGCCGCTATGTTTTTTTGCCAAGTTTTTAATGTTTCGCGAAACCCAGATAGCTCTCGATGATCTGTTTGTTGGCAGCGAGTTCCGAGGCCGGACCTTCCATCACCGGCTCACCCATTTCCAGCACGTAGGCATAGTCGGCGACCTGCAATGCGGCGCGCGCATTCTGCTCGATCAGCAGCGTGGCGACGCCGGTCTTGCGCAGCTCGCTGATGATGTGAAAGATTTCCTTGGTGATCAGCGGCGCCAGGCCCAGGCTCGGTTCATCGAGCATCAGCACTTGCGGCTTGGCCATCAGCGCACGGCCGACCGCCAGCATCTGGCGCTCGCCGCCGGACAAGGTGCCGGCCGCCTGCTTGCGCCGTTCCAGCAGGCGCGGGAACAAGGCGTAGACCGGGTCGAGCTGGTCCATGTAGTTGGCTTCGCCATTCTTCTTGCGCTTGTAGGCGCCCAGTTGCAGGTTGTCTTCGACGCTCATGGTGGCGAACAGCTCGCGCTTTTCCGGCACCAGGCAGAGGCCGCGCGCGACGCGGTCTTCGACGTCCATGCTGCTCAGCTCCTGGCCGAGGTACTTCACGCTGCCGCTGGCCGAACCGCTGGTCGGCAAGGCGCCCATGATGGCGTTGAGCAGGGTCGACTTGCCGGCGCCGTTGGGGCCGATGACGGTGACGATCTGGCCGGCGCGCACTTGCAGCCTGGCGCCGTGCAACGCTTCCACCTTGCCGTAGCGCGCGTCGAGGTTGCTGACGTCGAGCAGCACTTCGCCGTTGTTGATTATCGCGCTCATTATTCAACTCCTCCGAGATAGGCTTCCAGCACGGCAGGATGGACCTGGATCTGCGCCGGGGTTCCCTCGGCGATCTTGGTGCCGAATTCCATGACCACGATGTGATCGGTCAATTGCATCACGAAGTCCATGTCGTGCTCGACCAGCAGCACGGCCATGCCTTCAGCGCGCAGCTTCCTGAGCAGTTCGGACAACGCCTCTTTTTCCTTGTAGCGCAAACCGGCGGCCGGTTCATCCAGCAGCAGCAAGGCCGGATCGCAGCACAGCGCACGGGCGATTTCGAGGATGCGTTGCTGGCCCAGCGCCAGGCTGCCGGCGGGACGGTACAGCATGTCGCCGAGGCCGACGCGTTCCAGCTGGCGTTTGGCTTCGAGCAAAATTTTGTCCTCTTCCTTGCGGTTCAGGCGCAGGATGCTGGCCAGTGCGCCGCCTTGCGCTGCACGGTCGCCGCGCAGGTAGGCGCCCATGGCGGCGTTCTCGAGCACGCTCATGCCTGGCACCAGGCGCACGTGCTGGAAGGTGCGCGCGATGCCGCGGCTGGCGATCTGGCGCGACGACAATCCCGCGATCGAGCGGCCGCGATAATTGACTTCGCCGCTGGTGATCGGCAGCACGCCGGTGACCAGGTTGAAGGTTGTCGACTTGCCGGCGCCGTTGGGGCCGATCAGGCCGACCACTTCGCCGGCCTTGACCGAGAAGCTGACGTCGTTGACCGCCACCAGGCCGCCGAACTGCTTGCGCGCGGCCTTGACGTCGAGGATGACGTCGCCGGCGGCAGGCTTGTCCTTGTGCGCCAGCGCAGGCGCATCGTCCGGCGCCCTGGCCGACGGCCGGCCCGGGAAGCGCGCCTGGATGAACGGCCACAGGCCTTCATTGGCGTATTGCAGGAACAGCACCAGTGCAATACCGAAGACGATGGCCTCGAAGTTGCCGCCGGTGCCGAGCACGGCCGGCAGCCACTCTTGCAGGAAGTTGCCGAGCAAGGTGATCAGGCCGGCGCCGAGCAGCGCGCCCCAGACGTAGCCGGCGCCGCCCACTACCACCATGAGCAGGTAGTCGATGCCGTACTTGAGGCCGAACGGGGTCGGATTGACCGCGTGCTGCAAATGCGCGTACAGCCAGCCGGACACGCCGGCCAGCATGGCGGCGTAGGCGAAGATGACGATCTTGAGCCAGACCGTGTTGACGCCCATCGCTTCCGGCATGACGTAGCCGAACTTGAGCGCGCGCACGGCGCGGCCGGTGCGCGAGTTGAGGAAGTTCTTGACCGACACCAGCGCCAGGATCACCACTACCCAGATCAGCACGTACATCGACTTGCCGCTGCTGAACTCGAAGTTGAACAGCGGAATCGACGGGATGCCGCCGATGCCGTCGTACTTGCCCAGGCTTTCCAGATTGCCGAACAGGAAGTACAGCGACAGTCCCCAGGCGATGGTCGACAGCGGCAGGAAGTGGCCCGAGATGCGCATCGTGACCGCGCCGATCAGCAGCGCCGAGACGCCCGTGATGAGCAGCCCGGCCAGCAGGCCGATCCACGGCGACAGGCCGAATTGGGTGGTCACGTAAGCGGTGGTGTACGCGCCGATGCCGACGAATGCAGCCTGGCCGAACGAGGTCAGGCCGGCGACGCCGGTCAGCATCACGAGGCCGAGCGCGACGATGCTGTACAGGCCGACATAAGATAACAGCGTGATCCAGAACGGCGGCACCGACAGGAACGGCAAAGCCAGCACTACCAACAGGACGACGACAGGCGCAATGGTCGAGAGAACGAGTTTGTTTTTCATGTGTTCCACCTCAGGCTTCTTCATCGACGTGGTTGCTGGTGAGCGAGCGCCACAGCAAGACGGGGATGATCACCGTGAAGACGATGAGGTCCTTGAACGAGCTGGCCCAGAACGAGGAGAAGCTCTCGATCAGGCCGACGCCGACCGCGCCGATAGCAGCGATCGGATAGCTGGCCAGGCCGCCGAAGATGGCGCCGACAAAACCCTTGAGCGCGATCAGGAAGCCCGATTCGTAATTGATGATCGTGAACGGCGCGATCAGGATGCCGCACAGCGCGCCGATGCCGGCGCTCAGCGTGAACGACAGCTTGCCGGCCTGGTTGGTGCCGATGCCGACCAGGCGTGCGCCGAGGCGGTTGACGGCGGTCGCACGTAGAGCTTTGCCCGACAATGTGCGTTCAAAGTAGAAATAGATGCCGACGATCAGCGCGATCACGGTGCCGATCACGATCAGGCTCTGGCCCGAGATCGTCATCTCGCCGATGGTGAATTGCGCATCGGTGAAGGGCAAGGTGTTGGAGCCTTCCGGACCGAACATCAGCAAGCCCAGGCCGACCATCGCCAGATGCACGCCGAGCGAGACGATCAGCAGCACCAGGATGCTGGCATGCGCCAGCGGCTGATAGGCCAGGCGATACACCATCGGGCCCATGGGCACGACGATGGCCAGCGCCAGCGCGATCTGCGCCAGCATCGGCAAATCCTTGAGCGGGACGTAGAGCGTGACGGCGTAGATGGCGATCGGGAACAGCAGGTATTTGCCCGCCAGCAGCGGCAGCCGACCGAGCAGCTTGCCGCGGCGATCGGCGCGGCGCAGGTTGCTGGCCAGCTCGCACAGCATGGTTGCCACGCCCAGCGCCACCATCAGCAGCGCGGATTGCGGCGCATGGCCGCCCTGGATGGCCGCCAGGGTCAGTGCGCCGAAGGCGACGAATTCGCCTTGCGGCAACAAGATGACTCGCGTCACCGAAAAAACCAGTACCAATGCCAGCGACAGCAAGGCGTAAATTGCGCCCGTCGTAATGCCGTCTTGCACCAGGACCGCAAAGATACTTGCGTCCACGTCCATCCTCCCTTGGTTGCATGGCGGCAGGCGCGCGCCGTGCAGATTGAAATAGTGTTGTCGAAGGCGATGCCGGTCGATGCCGGTTGTCGCCTTCTGCCCTGCGTGCGCACTCCGGAAATTCAGGAGCGCTGCCGCAGGCTTTTTGTTATTGGGTGTTGCGGGGTATTACCGTGATTAGTTCTTCTTGGCGACCAGCGTCAGGATGTCGTACGAAGCCACCAGTTCACCGTCCTGGTTGGTCACTTCGACGTCCCATGCGACCACGCCCTGGCCGACGCCGTTGACGTCTTTCTTGTTGCGGTCGATCTTGCGCTTGCAGGTCAGGCGTGCGCGGATGGTGTCGCCGATGCCGACCGGCTTGACGAAGCGCAGCGTGTCCAGGCCGTAGTTGGCCAGCACCGGACCCGGCGCGGGCGAGACGAACAGACCGGCGGCGGCCGACAGCACGAAGTAGCCGTGCGCGATGCGCTTGCCGAACGGCGACTCCTTGGCGGCGATCTCGTCGAAGTGCATGTAGAAGTAGTCGCCCGACAGGCCGCCGAAATTGACGATGTCGGCTTCGCTGACGGTGCGGCGATGGGTCAGCAGCGAGTCGCCGATCTGCAGGTCTTCGAAGTGATGGCGGAACGGATGGATGTCGGACTCGCGCACGGCAGCGCCGCGCACGTGTTCGCCGGTGACGGCGGCCAGCATGGTCGGCGAACCTTGCACCGCCGCGCGTTGCAGGTAGTGCTTGACGGCGCGTGCTCCGCCCAGCTCTTCACCGCCGCCGGCGCGGCCGGGGCCGCCGTGCTTGAGTTGCGGCAAGGGCGAGCCGTGACCGGTGGATTCCACTGCCGCTTCGCGGTCAAGGATCAGCAAACGTCCATGCCATGCGGCGGCGATCGGAATGGCCTTGGCGGCGACCTTGGGGTCGTGCGTCACGAGGCTGCCGACCAGGCTGCCGCGGCCGCGTGCGGCCAGGTCCAGCGCGCCGTCGAAATCGTCATAGGCGATCAGCGTGCTGACCGGGCCGAAAGCTTCAATATCATGCACCGCCGGATTGGCGACGCCGTCACGGCACAGCAGCAGCGTCGGCGCGAAGAAGGCGCCGTCACCAACCGCATCACCGACCGGGTTGAAGCCGTCGCCGGCGCCGAAGATCTGTTCATTGCCGGCCTTGAGCAGCGCCAGGCGTTCGGCGACGTCATGCTGTTGCGCCTTGGAAGCCAGCGGCCCCATGCGCACCTGTTCCAGCGACGGGTCGCCCACCACGGTCTTGGCCAGGCGCGCGCGCAGGCGTTCGGCGACGGCGTCGATGTGTTGGCGCGGCACGATGGCGCGACGGATCGCGGTGCACTTCTGGCCCGCCTTGGTGGTCATTTCGCGCGCGACTTCCTTGACGAACAGATCGAACTCTTCGTCGTCCGGCGAGACGTCCGGGCCGAGGATGGCGCAGTTGAGCGAATCGGCTTCGGCGTTGAAAGGAACGGAATGGCGGATCAGGTTCGGATGCACGCGCAGCTTGGCGGCGGTGTCGGCCGAGCCGGTGAAGGTCACCACGTCCTGGCCCAGCATGCGGTCCAGCAGATCGCCGGTGCCGCCGATGATCAGTTGCAGGCTGCCGGCCGGCAGCAGGCCGGAGGCGTTGATCAGGCGTACTGCGGCTTCGGTCAGGTAGCTGGTGGCGGTGGCCGGCTTGATCAGGCATGGCATGCCGGCGAGGAAGGTCGGCGCGAATTTCTCAAGCATGCCCCAGACCGGGAAATTGAAGGCGTTGATGTGCACGGCGACGCCGCCGCGCGGCACCAGAATATGCGTGCCGGCGAACTTGCCCTGCTTGCCCAGCGGGATGGCCGGACCTTCATGCACCAGGTTACCCGATGGGAATTCGTTGCCGCCCACGCTGGCGTAGGCGAACAGGGTGCCGGAACCGCCTTCGATGTCGATCCAGCTGTCGGCGCGCGTGGCGCCGGTATGCGCGGAGACGGCGTAGAGCTGTTCCTTGTGTTCGTTGAGGTATTTGGCGAGCGCGCGCAGGATGCCCGCGCGCTGCTGGAAATCGAGCTTCAGCAATGCCGGCAATCCCTGCTTGCGCGCATAGGTCACGGCTTCATCGAAGTCGATGCTCTCGGCATGCGTGGAGGCGATGAGACGGCCGTTGACGGCGCTGTTGAGCGGCGTCGCGGCGGTGGAACCGATCCAGCGGCCGCCGATGTAGCTTTGCAAGAGTGTGGATTGTGCTGTCATTGTTGTGTCCGATTTGTGCTCGAAAAACTGAGGCAGCGACGACGTTGGGACGCTAAAACGGCAAGGCGCTGAGGTAAGCCTCCCCTCGGAAGCCATCCCTCAGCCGCCCTGCCCGTTTCTACGTCATCGCATTGCCGGTAACGATGTTGCGCTTACGGTTGGTACTTCCATGCGCCGTTGACGATCTTCACCATCACCGAAGCGCGTTGATCCAGGCCGAGGTGGTCGGTGGCCGACATGTTGTAGACGCCGTGCACGCCGTTGACATTCTTGGAGGCTTCCAGCGCGTCACGCAGTGCGGCGCGGAATTCAGGCGTCCCGGGCTTGCCCTTCTTCAGCGCTTCCGGCGCGGCGGCTTGCAGCAGCAGGCCGGCGTCCCAGGCATAGCCGCCGAACAGCGAGACGCTATCCTTGCCGTGCACCGCTTCATACTTGACGGTGTAGGCCAGGGCTACCTTGCGGATCGGATTGTCGGCCGGCAGTTGCGCCGCCACCAGCACGGGGCCGGCCGGCAGCAAGGTGTTGTCCAGCAGCTTGCCGCCTACGCGCAGGAAGTCGGAATTGGCGACGCCGTGGGTCTGGTAGATCAGGCCCTTGTAGCCGCGTTCGGCCAGGGCGCGCTGCGGCACGACGGCCGGGGTGCCGGAGCCGGCGATCAGGATCGCATCAGGCTTGGCCGACATCAGCTTCAAGGCTTGCGCGGTGGCCGAGGTATCGTTGCGTGCAAAACGTTCGTTGGCCACGACTTCGACCTTCTTCAAGGCGGCGGCCTTGCTGAATTCGCTATACCAGCCTTCGCCATAGGCATCCGCGAAGCCGACGAAACCGACGCGCTTGATGCCGCGCGCAACCATGTCCTGCACGATCGCCAGCGACATCATGATGTCGTTTTGCGGCGTCTTGAAGACCCATTTCTTTTTCGCGTCCATCGGTTCGACGATGCGCGCCGAGGCGGCCAGCGAAATCATCGGCGTCTGCGCTTCGGCGACCACTTCAATCATCGACAGCGAGTTCGGCGACACGGTCGAACCGATGATCAGGTCGACGTTGTTTTCGGAGATGAAACGACGGGTGTTCTTGACTGCCTGGGTGGTGTCGGAGGCGTCGTCCAGGACAATGTAATTCACTTTTTGGCCGGCGATGGTGGTCGGCAGCAGGGCGATGGTGTTTTTTTCCGGGATGCCGAGCGATGCAGCCGGGCCGGTGGTCGAGAGGGTCACACCGACGTTGATGTCGGCGTGCGCTGCGCCGGCAAAAGCCAGCATTGCCAATGCAACCGACGTGGTCAGGGCGTTGAGTTTTTGGACGAATTTCACTTGCAGTCTCCTTGGTTGATTTTCTGGTCACTTCTTGCTGCATCGTTTGCCTGCAGCGTCCTGCCCGGATGGAAGCGGTTTGCACCGTCCCCTCCCCGTCTCTTGCGCAGAAATGATCGACTCTCAATCTGGAGCCTTGCTCATTCCTGCCGTATTCTTTTCCGTCTCAGGACTGGCCGATATCGTCCAGTCGCACTGCGCCGATGCCGCCGAACAGCAGGTCCGACACCACCATCGCCATGCGCTCATGCGTCAGTTCGCCATCCGGCTTCAACCACATGAACATCCAGTTGATCATGCCGAACAGCAGCATCGTCAACGGCTTGGCCATCTTGCTGGCGTCCAGCTCGGGCCGTACACCGATCATCGCCTGCGCCATGGCGCCAACCACCTTACGCTCGCCGGCGAAGATGCGCTGCTGGTCTTCCTCTTTCAGGAAGCGCACATCTTCGGTCAGCACCCGATGCTCGTTCTGGGCATCGGCGTATTCCTCGACAAATCGCTGCACCATCAGGCGCAGGCGCGGTTCCGGCGCCAGATCCTGCTGCGCCACTTCATCGACCAGAGCGCACAGGCGCTCGATATGGCCTTCGCAAATAAACATCAGCAACTGATATTTGTCCGACATGTAGTGATACAGCGATGCCTTCGACAGGCCGCATGCCTCCGCCACTTCATTCATCGACGTGCCGGGAAAACCATTGCGCGCGAACAAGGTTGCCGCTTGCTCGATGATCAGGTCGCGCTGGTTATCAAATCCTGCTGCACGCTTGCGTGGCATTTTCTTCCTTTCAACAAATTCCAAGAAGCCGTGATTGTGCCGTAAATCCGACCCAATTCAGCTTCACCTGTCGCTCTCACCGGCTTGCATTCACTCGTCGCTGCGCAAGTTCGTGCTGGCATTCCGGCATGTCGCGACATGCTGAAAGAACGTCAAACCATCTCCCGACCGTTTTTACAATGGCTCGCTCTTCCGCTCTGGGCGCGGCTTTGGCGCGCACTCCTGCACGCCGCGAACGCAACACAAATAGCGAAAATAGTTCAAAACATTATTGACCGACCGGTCGGTTGAATTTATTATTAACCAAAATCGGATGCCAGGCAAATGTTTTTTACATTGCCCCGCCCCACCAAAAACAGAGCCGGAACATCTGGACAAGCAGGTCATCAAGGAGACGAGCAATGCCGTGTTATTCGATAGAAGGCGTGATCCCGGTGGTGGATCCCAGCGCCTACGTTCATCCGACCGCCGTGTTGATCGGCGACGTGATCGTCGGACCGGATTGCTATATAGGACCGGCCGCCTGCCTGCGCGGCGATTTCGGCCGCATCGTCATGCATCGCGGCTCCAACGTGCAGGACACCTGCGTGGTGCACGGCTTCCCCGCGCATGACACGGTGATCGAAGAAAACGGCCACATCGGCCACGGCGCCGTATTGCACAGCTGCATCGTGCGCCGCGACGCGCTGGTCGGCATGAATGCCGTGGTGATGGACGACGCCGAAGTCGGTGAAGAAGCCATCGTCGCCGCCAGCGCCTTCATCCGCGCCGGCATGAAAGTGCCGCCGCGCTCGCTGGCCGCCGGCGTCCCGGCCAAGATCCTGCGCGAACTGACTGAGCAGGAAATCGCCTGGAAGCGAGAAGGCACGCATACCTATCAGAACCTGACCAAGCGCTGCCTGGCCAGCATGAAGGAAGTCCAGCCGCTGCAAGAGATCGAAGCCGATCGGCCAAAATTGAAAGCGCCCGCGGTGGAGCCCCTGATCGCGGCAAAGAAGAACTGAAGCGTTACCCATTTAGCTTATTTAGAAACACGCCGTCGCGCCGCAGTGAATCACTGTTCAGGTCATTGATCAGCGCGGCACTATCACCTCAGTGGAGATGAACATCATGTATGCACAACTGGTAGAAACCGGCCTCAAGAACGTGCGCTCGCTTGACGAGATGAGCGCGGAAGAACGCGCGTTCCAGGCGCGCATCGACGAGGGCGTCAAGATCGAGCCGAAGGATTGGATGCCGGACGCCTATCGCAAGACGCTGATCCGCCAAGTGTCGCAGCACGCGCACTCGGAAATCGTCGGCCAGTTGCCGGAGGCGAACTGGGTCACGCGCGCACCGACGCTGGAACGCAAGGCCGTGCTGCTGGCCAAGATCCAGGATGAAGCCGGTCACGGCCTGTACCTGTACAGCGCCGCCGAGACCCTGGGCGTATCGCGCGACCAGTTGCTGGCCGACCTGCATTCGGGCAAGGCCAAGTATTCCAGCATCTTCAATTACCCGACGCTGTCGTGGGCCGACATGGGCGCCATCGGCTGGCTGGTGGACGGCTCCGCGATCATCAACCAGATCCCGCTGTGCCGCTGCTCTTACGGTCCGTATGCGCGCGCCATGGTACGCGTCTGCAAGGAAGAATCCTTCCATGCGCGCCAGGGCTACGACATCATGATGTCGCTGTGCAAGGGCACGCCGGAACAGAAACAGATGGCGCAGGATGCGCTTAACCGCTGGTGGTGGCCGTCGCTGATGATGTTCGGCCCGTCCGACGCCGCCTCGGTCAACAGCGCGCAGTCGGCACAATGGCGCATCAAGCTGTTCTCCAACGACGAGCTGCGCCAGCGCATGGTCGACCAGACCGTGCCGCAAGCCGAATACCTCGGCCTGACCGTGCCCGATCCTGATCTCAAGTGGAACGAGGAAACCGGCCGCTACGATTTCGGCGCGATCGACTGGGAAGAATTCCACAACGTCCTGCGCGGCAACGGCCCTTGCAATCGCGAGCGCCTGCAGACGCGCAAGAAGGCCTACGACGACGGCGCATGGTTCCGCGACGCACTGGTCGCCCACGCCGACAAGAAACAGACGGCGCAAGCTGCCGCATAAGTAGCCACATAAATACGCAATCCAATACAACACAGCCACGACCGCCCGCCTGCCTGCAGTGCGGCCGGTCCAGTCCAAAGGAAGAGATGATGAGTAAAGAATGGCCGCTATGGGAAGTTTTCATCCGCAGTCAGCACGGCCTGGCGCATAAGCACGTCGGCAGCCTGCACGCGCCTGACGCCGAGATGGCGATCAACAATGCGCGCGACGTCTACACCCGCCGCAACGAAGGCGTCGGCATCTGGGTGGTGCGCGCCGCGGATATCGTCTCCAGCAGCCCGGGCGACAAGGTCGCGCTGTTCGAGCCGGCCAACAACAAGGTGTATCGCCACCCGACCTTCTTCCCGATGCCGGAAGAAGTGAAGAACCTCTAACCCTTGCGTTCAGGAAACCGGCATGTCAGATAAAGCAACTTATGTACGCCGCCTCGGCGACAACGCGCTGATCCTCAGCCAGCGCCTGTCTGAGTGGTGCGGCAAGGGCCCTGCCCTGGAAGAGGATATGGCCTTGACCAACGTCGCCCTGGACCTGATCGGCCAGGCGCGCATGTGGCTGTCCTACGCCGGCGAACTCGAAGGCGACGGCCGCAGCGAAGACCAGCTTGCCTTCCTGCGCGATGCCCATCAGTTCAGCAGCGTGCTGCTGGTCGAACAGCCCAACGGCAACTACGCGGATACGCTGGTGCGCCAGTTCTTCTTCGACGCGGCGCATTACTTCCTGCTGGAAGCGCTGACGACCTCGACCGATCCTCGCATCGCCGAGATCGCGCAAAAGTCGATCAAGGAAGTGACCTATCACGTACGCCGCAGCGGCGACCTGATCGTGCGCCTCGGCGACGGCACCGAACTGAGCCATCGCATGGTGCAGCAGGCTGTCGATTACCTGTGGCCGTACACCGGCGAACTGTTCAGCAGCGACGCCGCCGACCTGGCCATGCAACAGGAAGGTGTGGCGCCCGCGCCGGACGCGATCCGCGCACAATGGCTGCAGCATGTACAGGAAATCCTGACCGAAGCCACCCTGCAGACGCCGCCGGCCGACGCCTGGATGCAAAGCGGCGGCAAGCAAGGCAAGCACACCGAACACCTCGGCTACCTGCTGGCGGAAATGCAGTTCCTGCAGCGCGCCTATCCGGGAGCCACCTGGTGATCGCGAGCGCTTCCAGCCTGTCGACCGAGCAACTCCAGGAACAAATCTGGAGTTGGCTGCACCTGGTCCCCGACCCTGAAATCCCGGTGATTTCGGTGGTGGACCTGGGCATCGTGCGTGACGTGCAAGTCAGCACGGGCGACGAGCAGGAAGTGCAATGCACCATCGTGATCACGCCGACCTATTCCGGCTGCCCCGCCATGCAGGTGATTTCCCAGGAGATCGTCACAGTGCTGGCGCAGCATGGCATTGCCGGCGTCGACATCCAGACCCGGCTGTCGCCGGCCTGGAGCACCGACTGGATGAGCGAGCACGGCAAGAGCCAGCTCAAGGGCTACGGCATCGCGCCGCCGGCGCAGCAGGTGATCGACATCAGCGGCATCAGCCGCAAGCGCTTGCAGGCGCCCAAGGTGGCCTGCCCGCATTGCGGCTCGATGCATACCGTGGTCGTCAGCCAGTTCGGTTCAACCTCCTGCAAATCCCTGTACCAGTGCAAGGATTGCCTGGAGCCGTTCGACTATTTCAAAGCCCATTGAGTCCGTTGATATCTCAATAGGCGTCCCAAGCACATCAGGCAGACATCCATCATGAGCAAATTTTATCCTCTGACCGTCGGCAACGTGAAGAACGAAACCCGCGACACCATCGTCGTGTCGTTCGACGTGCCGGCCGAACTCAAAGAGACCTTCCAGTACCAGCAGGGCCAGCACCTGACGCTGCGTTCCGAGATCAACGGCGAAGACCTGCGCCGCTCCTACTCGATCTGCTCGGCGGTGCAGGACGACCAGTTGCGCGTGGCGATCAAGCGCACGCAAGGCGGCGTCTTTTCGACCTGGGCCAACGACACGCTCAAGCCGGGCCAGAGCCTGCAGGTGATGCCGCCGATGGGCCACTTCAACCTGCCGCTGGACGCCGCCAACCAGAAGCACTACCTGGCCTTCGCCGCCGGCAGCGGCATCACGCCGATGCTGTCGATCATCAAGACCACGCTGCTGGCCGAACCGGGCAGCCGCTTCACGCTGGTGTACGGCAACCGCGCGTCGTCGTCGGTGATCTTCAAGGAAGAGCTGACTGATCTGAAGGACGTCTACCTGGAACGCCTCAACATCGTCTACGTCATGAGCCGCGAACAGCAGGACGTTGAATTGTTCAACGGCCGCATCACGCGCGAAAAATGCGATCAGTTCTTCAAGTCCTGGATCGACCTCGACGACATCGACGCCGCCTTCATCTGCGGCCCGGAAGAGATGCTCAACGCGGTCAGCGCATCGCTGCAGGCCAACGGCCTGGACAAGTCCGCCATCAAGGTCGAACTGTTCGCCGCCAGCATCCCGAAACACAAGGCCGTGGCGCAACGTCCGGTGGTCGGCAAGCAGGAATGCGAAGTCACCGTGATCGTCGACGGCTACCACACCGTCTTCACGATGGAGAAGGAAAAAGAATCCTTGCTCGACGCCGGCCTCAAGAACGGCATCGACATGCGCTATTCGTGCAAGGGGGGCGTCTGCGCCACCTGCCGCTGCAAGATCGTCGAAGGCAAGGTCGACATGGACGCCAACTACTGCCTGGAAGACTATGAAATCGCGCGCGGCTTCGTGCTGAGCTGCCAGAGCTTCCCGGTCACCGACAAGCTGCTGATCGACTTCGATCAGGATAATTAAACTCGCTGAGCCGAGCTGATCCGCGCTGATCCCAACTGATCCCAACTGATCCTACGTCGACCACTACACAATCATTCAGGAGACCACATGTCGACCACCTTCTTTGAACGCCACCGCGCCACGCTGGATAAAGCGGTACAAGCCATCGGTGAACGCGGCTACTGGAGCCCGTACAGCGAAAGCCCAAGCCCGCGCGTCTACGGCGAAACCGCCGCCGACGAGGGCAAGGCCGCTTACGAGGCGCGCCTCAACCGTCCGTTCGAGATCGACCAGGCCGGCACCACCGGCCGCACCGGCAATGAAGTCTCGCCTTACGGCCCGGCGCTCGGCATCACTTACCCGAAGGCCGACATCGATCAGCTGCTGCAAGGCGTGGCCGCCGCCGGCGTCGCCTGGCGCAAGGCCGGACCGGAAGTCTGGGCCGGCGTCGCGCTGGAAATCGTCGCCCGCCTGAACGCCCGCAGCTTCGAAATCGCCCATGCCGTCATGCACACCACCGGCCAGGCCTACATGATGTCCTTCCAGGCCGGCGGCCCGCATGCGCAGGACCGCGCAGTCGAAGCGATCGCCTACGCCTGGCAGGAAACCAGCCGTATCCCGGCCGGCGCGCATTGGGAAAAACCGCAAGGCAAGCACGACCCGCTGAAGATGCAGAAGAGCTTCCGTATCGTGCCGCGCGGCATCGGCCTGGTGATCGGCTGCTGCACCTTCCCGACCTGGAACAGCTATCCCGGCATGTTCGCCGACCTCGCGACCGGCAACACCGTGATCGTCAAGCCGCATCCGGGTGCGATCCTGCCGCTGGCGATCACCGTCGAGATCGCGCGCGCGGTCATCGCCGAAGCCGGTTTCAATCCCGACGTCGTCACCCTGGTCGCGCATGAAGCCGGCGACAAGGTCGCCACCGAACTGGCGCTGCGTCCGGAGATCAAGCTGATCGACTTCACCGGCAGTTCCGCCAACGGCAACTGGCTGGAGCGCAATGCAGTGCAGGCGCAAGTCTTCACCGAGAAGTCCGGCGTCAACCAGATCGTCATCGACTCGACCGCCGACTTCAAGGGCATGGCGCGCAACATCGCGTTTTCGCTGGTCCTGTATTCCGGCCAGATGTGCACCACGCCGCAGAACATCTATATCCCGAAAGACGGCATCGCCACCGAAGAAGGCCATGTGAGCTTTGACGCCGTGGTGGCCGCCATCGGAGAGGCAATCAACAAGCTGACCGGCGATCCGGTCAAGGCGGTGGAATTGCTGGGCGCGATCCAGAACACTGCCGTGCTGGACCGCATCGAGGCGGCGCGCAAGGTCGGCGAGGTTGTGCTCGACAGCACAGCGCTGCAACATCCGCAATTCCCCGAGGCACGCATTCGTACGCCGCTGCTGGTGAAGGCGGCCGGCGGCAAGGCCGTGACGGAAGAGTTTTTCGGCCCGATCTCGTTTGCCATCGGCACCGACAGCACCGCCGAGAGCATCAGGCTGGCCGAGAAAACCGTGCGCGAACATGGCGCGCTGACGCTGTCGGCCTACACCACCGATGCGGCCGTCAAGGAAGCACTGGGTGATGCCGCCGCCGAAGCCGGCGTGGCGCTGTCGCTGAACCTGACCGGCGGCGTGTTCGTCAATCAGTCGGCGGCCTTCAGCGACTTCCACGGCACCGGCGCCAATCCGGCGGCCAACGCCGCGCTGGCCGATACGGCCTTTGTCGCAAGCCGCTTCCGCGTGGTGCAGACCCGCGAACCTGTCTGATCGTTTAGGAACCCGCCATGCAATACGAATCCATCCTGTTTGAAAACACCGACGGCGTCGCCGTCATCACGCTGAACCGGCCCGACAAGCTCAACAGCTTCACGGTCGCCATGCATCTGGAAGTACGCGATGCGCTGGAAAAAATCAAGGCCGACGCCGGCGTGCGCGTCTTGCTGCTGACCGGCGCGGGTCGCGGCTTCTGCGCCGGGCAGGACTTGTCCGACCGCGCGGTGAAGCCGGGCGACGGCGCCGTCGATCTGGGCGAATCGATTGAAAAATACTACGGCCCGCTGGTGCAGACGCTGCGCGCCCTGCCCTTCCCGGTGATCTGCGCGGTCAATGGCGTGGCCGCTGGCGCCGGCGCCAATATTCCGCTGGCGTGCGACATCGTGCTGGCGGCGCGTTCGGCCAGCTTCGTGGAAGTGTTCTGCAAGCTGGGCCTGCTGCCGGATACCGGCGGCACCTACTTCCTGCCGCGCCTGGTCGGCACCGCGCGCGCCATGGGCCTGGCGATGCTGGGCAACAAGCTGAGCGCCGAACAAGCCGAGCAATGGGGCCTGATCTGGAAATGCGTCGACGACGACAAATTGCAAACTGAAGCGCGCGCCATGGCGCAACATTTCGCCACCGCGCCGACCAAGGGTCTGGCGCACACCAAGGCGGCGATCTATCAGAGCCCGGCCAATACCCTGACCGAACAGCTGGCGCTGGAACGCGACAGCATGCGCGCGCTCGGTTATAGCCGCGACTACAAGGAAGGCGTCACGGCCTTCCTTGAAAAGCGCGCGCCGCTGTTCACCGGAGAATGAGCATGTCCGGCAGCAATTATCCCAAAGCGTTGGCCCCTTCGCGCACTGTTGCCGTCATCGGCAGCGGCGCCATGGGCGCCGGCATCGCGCAAGTGGCGGCAGCAGCCGGCTACACCGTGCAGCTGTTCGACACGCGCGCCGAAGCGGTGGCGAAAGCGATCGCCGATATCGGCGGCATGTTCAGCAAGCTGGCCGACAAGGGCCGCATGACGGCCGACGAAGCGCGCGCCGCCACGGCACGCCTGCGTCCGGCGGCGGCCCTGTCCGAGCTAGCCGAAGCCGGCCTGGTGGTCGAAGCCATCGTCGAAAACCTCGACGTCAAGCGCAAGCTGTTCGCCGACCTGGAAGCCGTGGTCGCGGACGACTGCATCTTCGCCAGCAACACTTCGTCGATTTCCATCACCAGCATCGGCGCCGCGCTACGGTTGCCGCAACGACTGGTGGGCATGCATTTCTTCAACCCGGTGCCGTTGATGGCGCTGGTCGAAATCATCAGCGGCCTGGCCAGCGATGCGGCCGTGGCCGAGTGCGTGTACGACACCGCGCTGGCCTGGGGCAAAAATCCGGTGCACACCAAATCGACGCCGGGCTTCATCGTCAATCGCGTGGCGCGTCCCTACTACGCCGAAGCCCTGCGCATCCTCAATGAGCAGGCGGCCGAACCGGCCACCATCGACGCCATCCTGCGCGAAGCCGGCGGCTTCCGCATGGGACCGTTCGAGCTGATGGACCTGATCGGTCATGACGTCAACTTTGCAGTGACGCAGTCGGTATTCAACGCCTACTTCACCGATCCGCGCTTTACGCCGTCGCTGATTCAGCAGGAGTTAGTCAACGCCGGCTTCCTCGGGCGCAAGAGCGGACGCGGCTTCTATCGCTACGGCACGGATGCCGTCGCACCGACGCCGGCTACCGAGGGCTCCTTTGAACGTGCGGCGCAGGCGGTACAGCTGTTCGGCACCGGCGCGCTGGCCGAGGCGCTGGCTGCACGACTGGGCAACGTCAGCGTAGAACGTAGCAGCACTCCCGGCGCCGATAATGCAGTGCTCCAGTGCGGCAGCGCCCGCGCCTATCTGACCGACGGCCGCAGCGCCACGCAGCGCGCCGCCGACAACCGTCATGCCGATACCGTGCTGATCGACCTGGCGCTGGACTTCGGCAAGGCCACGCGCGTGGCCGTGACGCGCGCCGATCAGTGCAGCGACGCCGCCTATTCCTCGATTGTTGCGCTGCTGCAGGCGGCCGGCTTTGCCGTTTCGCGTCTGGACGACGTGCCGGGCATGGCAGTCATGCGTACGGTGGCGATGCTCGCCAACGAAGCCGCCGACACCGTCAACCAGGGCGTGTGCAGCGCCGCCGACGCCGACATGGCGATGCAGAAAGGCGTCAATTATCCGCGCGGACCGCTGGCCTGGGCCGACGCCATCGGACTGGACACCATCGCCGAAGTGCTGTCGCACCTGGCCGCCGCCTATGGCGAAGACCGCTACCGCGTGTCGCCGCTGATCATGAGAAAAACCGCAAGCAAAGGAAAGTTCCATGGCTGAAGCAATCATCAACGCCGCTGCTGTGCCCGCGGTTGCGCTCAACCCCGAAGAAGCGCAGGCGCTGGCCGAAGCCACCGCCAAGTCCATGTATGCACGCGACAACGCCACACAGGCGCTGGGCATGAAGATCCATGAAGTGCGTCCCGGTTATGCGCGGCTGTCGATGCTGGTGCGTTCAGACATGCTCAACGGCCATGCGTCCTGCCACGGCGGCTTCATCTTTGCGCTGGCCGACAGCGCATTCGCATTCTCATGCAACAGCCGCAACCAGGCCACGGTCGCCTCCGGCTGCAGCATCGAGTACCTGGCGCCCGGCGCGGTCAACGACGTGCTGACGGCGGAAGCCATCGAGCAATCGCTGGCGGGACGCACCGGCGTCTACGACATCACCGTCACCAACCAGGACGGCAAGCGTATCGCGCTGTTCCGCGGCAAGTCCTATCGCATCAAGGGCGAAGTCATCGCCGGACTGGACGCCACGGCGCTGGCGCGCGCCGCTGCAGCCTGACGTGCTGAACACGAAATTACCCATTACACAATAGAGCAGAGCCCTCACGGAGACCACCATGCCACAACGCACCCCACAACCAGGCGACCTGGAAGCCATCGAAACCGCCAGCAAGGACGAGCTGCAGTCCTTGCAATTGCAGCGCCTGAAATGGTCGCTCAAGCACGCCTACGACAACGTGCCGCATTACCGCGCCTCGTTCGACGCCGCCGGCGTGCATCCGGACGACCTGAAGACGCTGGCCGACCTGGCCAAATTCCCGTTCACCGGCAAGAAGGACCTGCGCGACAACTACCCGTTCAACATGTTTGCGGTGCCGCGCGAGCAGGTCGTGCGCATCCACGCCTCCAGCGGCACCACCGGCAAGCCGACCGTGGTCGGCTACACCCAGAACGACATCGACACCTGGGCCACCGTGGTGGCGCGTTCGATCCGCGCAGCCGGCGGCCGCAAGGGCGACATCGTGCATATCTCCTACGGCTATGGCCTGTTCACCGGCGGCCTGGGCGCGCACTACGGCGCCGAGAAGCTGGGCTGCACGGTGATCCCGATGTCGGGCGGCCAGACCGAGAAACAAGTCCAGCTGATCCAGGATTTCAAGCCGAGCATCATCATGGTGACGCCGTCGTACATGCTCAACATCATTGAAGAATTCCAACGCCAGGGTCTGGATGCGGTCGACAGTTCGCTCAAGGTCGGCATCTTCGGCGCGGAGCCGTGGACCGACGCCATGCGCGCCGAGATCCAGGCGCGCGCCGGCATTGACGCGGTCGACATCTACGGCCTGTCCGAAGTCATGGGACCGGGCGTGGCCAGCGAATGCATTGAAAGCAAGGACGGCCCGGTGATCTGGGAAGATCATTTCTATCCCGAAATCATCAACCCGGAAACCGGCGAAGTGCTGCCGGACGGCTCCGACGGCGAACTGGTGTTCACCTCGCTGACCAAGGAAGCGCTGCCGATCATTCGCTACCGCACCCGCGACCTGACGCGCCTGCTGCCGGCGACCTCGCGCTCCATGCGCCGCATCGGCAAGATCACCGGCCGCTCCGACGACATGCTGATCATCCGCGGCGTGAACGTGTTTCCGACCCAGATCGAAGAACTGATCCTGAAGATGCCGAAGCTGGCGCCGCAGTATCAGCTGGTGGTCGGTCGCAACGGCCATCTCGACACCTTGGGCGTGACGGTCGAACTGCGTCCCGAAGTTGCGCTGTCGGCGGGCGACATTGATGCGCTGGCGAACGAGCTGCAGCATCACATCAAGACGCACGTGGGCGTGACCACGGCGGTGCAGGTGGTGGCCAGCGGCAAGATCGAGCGGTCAGCCGTGGGCAAGGCCAAGCGCGTGATCGACCAGCGTCCGAAGGTGGTGCATGAAGCGCCGACCGGCGCGATCTGAACAACACGAACCAACCCCTATTCAGCCATCAGGCAACAGACAAGGAACATCATGGAAGCTTTTATCTGCGACGCCATCCGCACCCCTTTCGGCCGCTTTGGCGGCGCCCTGGCCGGCGTACGCGCCGATGACCTGGCCGCGTTGCCGATCCGTGCGCTGATCGAACGCAATCCCGGCGTCGACTGGACCAAGGTCGACGACATCATCTACGGCTGCGCCAACCAGGCCGGTGAAGACAACCGCAACGTGGCGCGCATGGCAGGCCTGCTGGCCGGCTTGCCGGTCGAGGTGCCTGGCACTACCTTGAACCGCCTGTGCGGTTCGAGCATGGATGCGGTGGGCACCGCCGCCCGCGCCATCAAGGCCGGTGAATGCGACCTGGTGATCGCCGGCGGCGTGGAAAGCATGACGCGCGCGCCGTTCGTGATGGCCAAGGCGGAGTCTGCCTTCTCACGCTCGGCAAAGATCGAAGACACCACCATCGGCTGGCGTTTCATCAATCCGCTGATGAAGGCCAAATACGGCATCGACTCCATGCCGGAGACGGCAGAAAACGTG
Source organism: Herbaspirillum sp. NPDC101397 (assembly GCF_044767325.1). NCBI lineage: Bacteria > Pseudomonadati > Pseudomonadota > Betaproteobacteria > Burkholderiales > Oxalobacteraceae > Herbaspirillum > Herbaspirillum sp. NPDC101397. The sequence goes on along the minus strand of NZ_JBIWNS010000009.1, from coordinate 57,736 downwards.
GCTGACGAGTTCAAGATCAACCGCGCCGACCAGGACGCCTTCGCCGTGCGCAGTCAGCAACGCTGGGCCGCCGCCAATGCAGCCGGTTTCTTCGCCGGCGAAATCGTGCCGGTCACGATCCCGCAAAAGAAGGGCGATCCCAAGATCGTCAAGGACGACGAGCATCCGCGCCCTGACACCACGGTCGAAGCGCTGGGTCGCCTGAAAGGCGTGGTCCGTCCGGACGGCACCGTCACCGCCGGCAACGCCTCTGGCGTCAACGACGGCGCCTGCGCCGTGCTGCTGGCCTCGGCCGCCGCCGTCGACCGCTATAAATTGAAGCCGCGCGCCAAGGTGCTGGGCATGGCCACAGCGGGCTTGGCGCCGCGCATCATGGGCTTCGGCCCGTCGCCGGCTTCGCGCAAGGTGTTGGCCCAGACCGGACTGACGCTGGAACAAATGGATGTGATCGAACTCAACGAAGCCTTCGCAGCACAAGGCCTGGCGGTGACACGCGATCTCGGCCTGGCGGACGATGCCGCCCACGTCAATCCGAACGGCGGCGCCATCGCCATCGGCCACCCGCTGGGCGCGTCCGGTGCACGCCTGATCACCACCGCGATCAACCAGCTGGAACGCACCGGCGGCCGCTACGCGCTGTGCACCATGTGCATCGGCGTCGGCCAGGGTATCGCCGTGATCATCGAACGCGTCTGAAGGGCGGCCACTCCATGAGCGACCAACCTGTCACCGCCCATCAGGACATCCTGGTTGAACGCAGCAGCGCGCACGTGCTGCTGATCACGCTCAACCGCCCGGACGTGCGCAATGCGCTGCGCAACAACAGCCTGCGCGAAATCGCCGCAGAGCTGGCGCTGGCGGAAGCCGACGACAGCATCCGCGTGGTGGTTATCACCGGCGGCGCGAAAGTATTCGCCGCCGGCGCCGACATCAACGAGATGGCGCAAACCGACGCCATCGGCGCCCTGCTCGACGTCCGTCCGCAATACTGGAAAGCCATCGCCGGATTCAGCAAGCCGCTGCTGGCCGCCGTCAATGGTTACGCGCTGGGCGCCGGCTGCGAAATGCTGATGCACGCCGACATCGCCATCGCCGGGCGCGGCGCCAAGATCGGCCAACCGGAAATCAACCTCGGCACCATCCCCGGCGCAGGCGGCACGCAGCGCCTGATCCGTACGGTCGGCAAGCCGCTGGCGATGAAGATGGTGCTGAGCGGAGAGTTCTTGTCGGCTGACGATGCTTTGTCTGCGGGCCTGATTGCCGAAGTTGCCGACGATGAGCAAACGCTGCCGCGTGCGCTGGCGCTGGCCGAGACCATCGCCGCCAAGTCGCCGCTGGCGTTGCGGCTGGCAAAGGAAGCCATGCTCAAGTCATATGAGCTGGGCTTGGAAGCCGGCCTGAACCTGGAGCGCAAGTCCTTCTCGCTGCTGGCAGCCAGCAAAGATCGCCGCGAGGGAATCGCTGCGTTCAAGGAAAAGCGCGCAGCGAAGTTTGTCGGACGCTGAATCGGGTCTGCATTCTTTCCGATGCCGGTGACGCGGCAATCCCATGGAAAAAGCCGTCTCGTGGACGGCTTTTTCTTTGAGGGGACGCAGTTGATTAGCGCGTCACGCTCGGGCTTGCGACTTTGCCGACGATATTGAGGTCCGGCTTCTTGCTGGCGGCCTGGGGCGTGAACTCGCAGCGCGCTTCCGCCGTGTCGAACACGATGCCTTTGGCGTCCGTCGGACGCGGCGGCAGCTGGTACTGCACCGAACATTGCTGGGTCGCCGCAGGTCCCCAACGCATCTGAAGGCTTCCCTGATCCTCGTTGGTGGTGCGCACGAACACACGGCCGCCCTGCCCGGCCAGACCGATCGAGTTGCCCTTGTCATCCAGCGCTTCGGCGCCGAACGGCACCGCATCGCCGTTGGGCAGCGTCACCTGCAACAGCATGGAGCGGCCGCTCACGGTCGGATATTTCAACATCACCACTGCCCCTGCCCGCGGCGCCACGCGCTGGCTGGTCACCGCCAGTTCGACGTCGGTAGAGGTACCCTTGGGATCAAGGGCAATTTCATTGAGACGGTATGGCGTCATGTAAGGCACGACGGCGTAGCCGCGACCGTCCACCCGCACGCCGGCGGTGTTGACCATGGCGCCTTCGGCGTCGCGCGCCTCGACGATACCGATGGTTTCACCCACCGATTGGGCCAGCGTCACGCCGCCCGGATGCGCGACGATGGCGCCGGACACCTGCGCCGACATTTGCGTCGAACCGCCGGTCGTATAACCGTAGCTGCCGCCGACATTGGCGTAAGCGGCCCGGTACTGGCCATTGACCGACGCGGTCGAGGAACCCGGGTTCTTGCCTGCGCTGACACCATAGCTGAACGCATTGTCCTCTCCCAGCACGCCGCCGAGTGTCGATTGCAAACTGGTGCCGCCGGCGCTGTCCTTGCTGACGCTGGCCGTCATCATCGGCGAATGCACTTCGCGTCCGAGCGGCATGCTGGCGCTGGCGTAGTACTGGGTGCTGGTGGCGCCGGTGGCCAAGTCTTTCTGGCGCTGCATGTAGACGCTGTAGCTGATCATCTTCCAGTTGTTGTTGTAGCCGGCCTGGTATTGCAGTGTCGAGCCGTCGCGGTTCCAGTAGTTCTGCATCGAACTGCTGAGGTAGAAGGAACCATTCTTGTCGCCCAGGGACTGATTGACCAACAATTGCAGCTGGCTGCGTTGGCGGTCGATCTGACTGCCGGGCAATCCTCTTGCGATCTGGTCTTTTGCCGCCAACAGGTCCTGCAGGCGCATGAAACCTGCGCTGGAATACCGATATGCCGCCAGTGACAGATTGGTGCCGGTGTCTTTCAGCAACTTGCTGTAATCGGCCCGGTAGCTCTGACCGGAACGCGTCTCCTGTTCCGACACCTTGGCGTGCGACTGCGTCATGCTGGCCGAGAACGCGCCGACCTCGGTGTTGAGCGCCGCGCCGCCTACCGCCGACAGATAATCGTTGGCCGCCTGGGCGCCGCCGAACAGCGTGACGCTGTTGGTCATGCCGCGCTCATACGTCGCCTGGACGAAATTGGCCTGCGACAATCCGTAGCTGCGTGTGCGACCGGCGGTGACGCTGTAGCGGCCGACGCCTGGGCGCAGCAATCGCGCCACTGATGAATACGGGATGGTGAAACTGCTGCGGCTGCCGTCAGCTTCCGTGACGACGACCGTCAGGTCGCCGCCGTAACCGGTGGCGTACAGATCGTTGATCTCGAACTGACCGGGAGCGACCGTGGTTTCATAGAGGATGTTGCCGCCCTGGGACACCGTCACCTTGGCGTTCGTTTTGGCGACACCGCGCACCACCGGCGCATAGCCGCTGAGGGAGTCCGGCAGCATGCGATCATCCGATGCCAGCCGCACGCCACGGAACGAGAAACTGTCGAAAAAATTACCTGGCGTGAACGTGTCGCCGATGGTCAGCTGGCTTTTCAGGTCGATGAGATCGCGCTGCAGATAGGTCGCGGTATTCTGGAAACGCGTCTGACCGCCGCTTTGTTTCGTCACCGCCGAAAAATTGCGCAGGCGCCAGTCGCCCAGATTGATGCCGCCGTTGAGACCCAGATAAGAGGATGAATTGGACGGCGCTCCAGGCGTGCTGGTGCGATAGGTATTGAAGTTGTAGCCGAGGATCCCCGCATTGACGCCGCGATCCCAGAATTCCGGACTGACGTAGCCGCGCGCCTGCCGGCGCAGCGCAATCTGCGGAATACTGACATTCAGGCGCAGTTCGGCATTGTCGAACGATGCGGTCGCACTGGGAATCAGTTCTTCAATATCGAGGCAGCTTTCCGGTGCTGCCTGCTTGATGATCGCCAGCGCCTCGGGCGAGAGTTTGGCGAAGTCGACACCGGCCATGTCGAGGAAAGCACGATCCGCACAGAACACCACGTTGGTCGGATCGCCATTGACACTGCGCATCACCACATCCGACCGCCCCATCCAGGAGTCATTCACGTAGACGTCGGCGCGATACGACCCGGCCTGGACCGGATTGCCGTTCTGGAAGCGCGACAAATCGACCGACTTGCCATCCTTGCGCTGCAGGAACTGGTCGTTGAACTGTGCCTGCGCCAGGGTAGTCGGCTTCTTTTCCGCGTAAGCGGCGCTGGCCGGCAACGCGGCAAGCATGATCAGGATCATGTTGCATAAGGGCTTGCGCTTGAACGTCTGTCGAATGGGTTTCATGGTTTCTGCTTTGCCCTCTTGCGAGGGCCTGCTGCGTTTCAATGAGGGTAAAAATGGCACGGCGATATGTTCACCGCCCGGACGATCACTTCGATAACACGCCTTCGCCGACAACGCCGGCGCCATAGTCATTCAGGAATTCGAACTTCACTTTTTGCCCCGCAGCCGGCATGCTCTTGAGGTCCTTGAGCGGATATCGCTGGGTGCCGCCCGGCTCGACCATGCCGCCTTCGCTATTCATGATGTCTTTTCCGCCTTCCACCGACGCGGCCAGGCCGGCATTGATCAGGTTGTAGTAATACGGCGACGGGTTCTTGACCTCGAGCGCGTAACCGGCGTCTTCGCGCACGACTGTCCATGTCATCTGCGATGGCACCTTGTAATAGGCCTCTTGGTTGTCCAGGGCCTTGGGACGGTAGAACACCTTGATGCGTGTACGGAAGGCCATCTGCATGAAGTTGACGTTTTCCGCGTCCAGATCGACCGGCCGCGGCGGCACTTCGAGCAGGTTCAGGTAGAAAACCGATTCCCTGTCCTGCGGCAGGGGCTCGCGCGTGTAGATCATGCGCAGGGTCTGTCCCTTGCCCGGTTCGATACGGAACAACGGCGGCGTCAGGATGAACGGCACTTTGGTTTCATCCGGTTTGGCATCGGGGTTGCCTGCGTCCATCCACATCTGGATCAGACCTGGCGATTGCCCTTCGTTGCTGAGGCGTACGGACACTTCTTTTTCGCTGGACGGAAAAATCACGCGCGTGCCGTGGATAATCACGCTTGCCCAGCTGGAGGCGGCGCCGGCAGCCAGCAGCAAGGCAACGGCTGTTCTTGTTATGGTGCGTTTCATAGGTATCCCTTATTTGCTGTTGATGAGCCCGGATGCATGAGGCTGATGCCCGACACCCGGACTCAGGTGCAAAGATGGCGTCAAAAAAAGCCGGCCCAAGACCGGCGCTTTTTTGAACCGGACGACTTATTGAAAATCGAGGCTGTACTGAACTGTGGTAACGACCTGACCTCTTGTTGCTATGCCAGTTGCCACATACTTGGTGCCGTAGACGACTGTCGCGGTGCCGGTGCTGGGGGTTGCAGAAGTGTCGCCGGTGATCGGGATATAGGGATTGCCACCTGTGTTTTGATCGCCGCCGATATTGATATCCGAGAAGTCCGAATTGATCAAACCGATTTCAACATTGGTGGCAAAATTCGCACCAGTGGTATTGATCAGACGATGCGTCGTAGGATTCACTGTCGGACCGCCGTCAAATCGGACGCGGACAGCGCCGTTCGCGGCAGGAGTGGCGCCGTTATTGGTGCAACCGGTCAGAACGAATCTGATCGTATCGTTCCGGACAACAGCAGTTTGACCCTTACCGGCAAGCGCAGAAGTTGGAGCAGAGTCCAATTTAACTGTGAAGTCCTTGGTACCACCGTTGCCGCTGATGCTGCAGGTCTGACCGGTGACATTACCGTTGAAGGTGATGGTACCGTCAGCCGCTTGGGAAAGAACTGGTGCTGCCGCGATCACCAGCAACGAAGACAGGATGATTTTTTTCATGTTGATACTCCAAATGGAATTTAAAATTTTTCGCAATTCATGCAGATGCCTGAACCTGCAAAAGACCTTGCTACAGCTTCCCCCGATACCGCCGGGCGACCTTGCATTGCGTAGCGTGACGTTGCGTTGAGCGTGTCGCTTTTGGTTCTGACACATTCATCACAGGACGCATCATAGGGATTCACCGGTGCTAAAAATATAAGAAAAATCTCAAACTGCTCCCGATGAAAAAAATCCGACAAAATCCGTTGAGACAGGACATGAAAACTCTGCGCGCTGCACAACAATCAGACCATCAAGATGAATGTCGAGACGCGTTCTCTGCTCCGGCAACGCAATGCTGCGCGCAGAGCAATGCATGTTTCAGGAAAAGAAAAGCGAAGACGCGCACGCGTCTCGCCTCACCGGGTGCGGAAGGAAAAAGCGAAAAGGAAAAGGAAAATGGGAAGGAGGAAAGAAAGAGCGCGCCCCATCTGCTGCGCTCTGTCGAAGATGATTGTTTTCCGCTTCGCGCCGGACGATGTCCGTCGCATATCCCTGCAGATCAATCTATTTTTTTGGCCGCGAGTGCGGCGATTGCCAACCCCTCTTTTATCAATCGATAAAAATCAGATCATGCCAGTCGCGTACGCGTACTTGATCAGGTCTGCGTCCGTCGCCAGGCCAAGCTTGCGCATGGCGTTGTTCTTATGCGTGCTGACGGTACTGGGCGTACGCGACAGTCGATCACAGATGTCGCCGAGAGAGCAGCCGCCGACGAACAGTCGCACCACTTCCAACTCGCTCATGGTGAGCTCCTTGTTTTGTGCGAACGCATCGCCCTGGGCCCAGCTCATTTCCAGCTCGCCGCGCAACGAGACGGGGAAATAGACCTGCTTGGCCGATTGGGTGGCGAGACAGGCGTTGACCAGTTCATCGGCTTTTTCTTTCTTGCTGATGACGGAGAAGACGCCCATGCGATACAGGCGCTTGACCACGGCGCTGTTGCTCATCGCGGTGTAGACGATCAACTTGGTTGACGGAAACTCGGCGCGGATGCGCTTGATCAGCACGAAGCCGTCAGCCTCGTCCTTCTCTTCGGTGGGCATGGCAAAGTCGGTGATGACCACTTCACAAGGCGTGCGCTGCAGGGACTCCAGCAATTCGTCGCCGGTGTGCGCCATCAGCACGATGCGGAATTCCGGCAGGCGGCCCAGTTCGTGTTTGAGTGCGTTGAGCACCACCGGATGATCATCTGCAATCGCGATTTGCAGGACCTTGTTCAAAATTAAACTCATACATTCTCCTATCATTAATTTGCACGCTTAGCGGCTTCAACCATACGCACTTCGTGCAAGTGCGATATGCCCCTCAAAAAATATATGCTCTGGAGTGGCAGCCATCTTGCTTGGTTCCCTGCTGTTTTTCGCTAATCCCGGCAAAGCGTTTTTTCTCCTATGACGCGTGGCGAAAAATATTTTTTTGCGATTTTTTTAAATTGCGAAAAAGCAACAGCAAACAAAACTATCGCGACATATAATCTAGAAAAAATTCAATTCAATATAAGTAACACCCTCTCAAACTCTCGAAAAAATTCGATATAACATCGAATTGCTCAGTCCGTTTCAGCAGCCTATTTTTCGAGGAGTATCAACCCATGCCCACCACCATCCGCTTTCAACGCCTGGCCGTCTTCGGCATCATCGGCACATGCTCTTCGCTGGCTTTCGCCATTGGAGGAACCATACGCTTTTCCGGAGCAATCGTCGATCCGGGATGCACGGTGGAAACCCAGGCGATCGACATGAAGACACTGTCGACGTCGCGCGGCGGCAGCAAGATTCCCTTCAGCGTGTATTGCGACAACAGCCAGTCCGTGCGGATTTCCATGCAGGACATGGGCACGGCGACCGGCCGCAAGACCTTCGACGGCGGTACGGCGGGTGCGGAAGTTGCCATCAGTCATGGCGCGACGCTGATCGGTCCGGGCGACAGCATCAGCTACAACTTCAAGGGCAGACAGGCGGTGTCCATTCCATTGACGGCAACTTTGCGCAAGGCGGCCAACGTCGATGCCGCCGCCATGCACAGCACCGTACTGGTTTCTTTCGACTATCGCTAGAAAGTAAAACGGACGGCTACGCCAGGCGGCGCAGCACGTCCGTTCAGTGAAGTGCGCGAGCTGCGCGCACCTGCACTACCGTCACCAATAATCTTCGGTAATGAATTGACCTCCGCCAGCACGGCGGCACGGACCGAGTCCGCGCTCGCGCAGGATTTCCCGCACCTCGGTGATCATGTCGGGATTGCCGCACACCATCAGGCGTGATGCGTCGGCATTGATGTCGAGCCCGGCTTTGCGCTCAAGGCTGCCGTCGCGCAAGGCGCTGGTGATGCGTCCGTGCAGGCGGTCAGGATGTCCGGCGGCATCGTCGCGCGTGGTCATGGGGATGAGCTGCAACCGGCCCGGCAGGTTTTGCGCTGCAGCCTGTTCACGCAAGGCCTGGAATTTTTCCTGATAGGTCAGCTCTTCTTCGTGGCGTACGCAGTGCACCAGCACCAAATTGCGGAATTGCCGCCAGACTTCCGGCTGCTGCAGGATGGAAACATAAGGTCCCAGCCCGGTCCCGGTCGCCAACATCCAGAAGTCGTCGCCGCCGCCAAACCGGTCGGGCGTCATGAAGCCGTAGCTGAGCTTTTCGACCCACACCGGGTCGCCCGGCTTCAGGGCGTTCAGCGCGGTGGTGAACAGGCCGTCGGGAACCACGATGGCGTAGTACTCCAGTTCGTGTTCCGTCTCGGCCGACGTGATCGAATAGGCGCGCCAGACCATTTCGCCGTTGACCAGCAAGCCCAGCCGAGCGAACTGGCCGGGTGTAAAACGATATTCTGCGGGACGCGTGGTCCGGAAGGTCAGCAATTTGTCGGTCCAGCGATGCACGGAAACCAAGGTTTCCTGTGTGGCCTTTTCGGTTGCCGGGATTTGCGCGTTCACGTCCTTGCTCCTTGTCTGCATGCATTAGAACCCGTTTCACAAAGAAACGGGCTCTAACATCCCGAACGTCCAGCGACGTCTGGGAAAACTCTCAAAAATGCCCTGCCCGGGGCTTGCTTCGCTCGATACGCCACTTTGCCGGATACAATGGCAACTGATCGCCGCGAAGGGCTGCCCATACGTCCGCCGGCGCCAATAGCCATGCGCGTTGCAGGGGAACTAATCCCCTCCGGCAGGGCCACAACCAACATCCTAACCGCACTTCAGCCTGAACGCCCCGGCAAGTGCATGATTACGAAAAACCAAGAATCAACGAACACCCGATGAAATGGACTTGCCGATTAGCGATTGCCCTCCTGTCCTGCGCTGCCGGCGCGGCGCATGCCGCCTACAAGGTTGAGATCAGCGCCCCCGATCCGCTCAAGAAAATCCTCAAGGAGCACCTCGACCTGATGCGTTATCAGGACCGCGCAGACCTGAGCGAGGAACAATTGCAATTCCTGCTCGACACCGTCAGCGACCAGGTGGTGCAACTGGCCTCGACCGAAGGTTATTTTTCGCCCAAAACCGAAGTCCGCCTGGACAAGGACGGCAAGCAGGAAAAGTTGGTGCAGCTGCATGTCGACGCCGGTCCGCAGACAAAGATCAACTCGGCTGACGTCAGCGTCTCCGGCGCGGCCGCCGAGCAGGACGCCGCACGCGTGAGCGATATTCAGAAAACCTGGGCGCTGCCGGTCGGCGCGCCATTCCGCCAGGAAGACTGGGACAAGGCCAAGAACCAGGGCTTGGACAAATTGCAGCAGCACAAATACGCCGCCGCCCGTATCGCAGAATCGCAGGCCAGCGTCGACCCCGACGACCAGCAGGCCGACCTGACCGTGCACTACGACAGCGGCCCGCGCTTCACGCTCGGTCCGCTGCAGATCACCGGCACCAAGCGCTATCCCGAAAGCATCATCCGTAACGTCAACCCGCTCAGCGTCGGCGAAGAGTACGACGTCAATCGCCTGCTGTCGCTGCAACGCCAGATCCAGAACACGCCCTACTTCAGCAATGCCATCGTCGGCATCGACAACGATCCTGAAAACGCCGACATGGCGCCCGTAAAAGTGCAAGTCACCGAATTCGCCACGCAACGCATTCGCACCGGTATCGGGTACGCCACCGACACCGGCGCCCAGGTCGAAGGCCGCTATTCGCACTACAACGTGTTCAACAAGGCATACGTGTTCGACAGCCAGCTGCGGCTCGAACAGAAACGCCAGTACGGCCTCCTCAACCTGGCCATGCCGCCCGATACAAAAGCCTTCGTCAACAGCGTCAACGCCTCGATGGAGCGCACCCGCCTGGAAGGCGTCGACTTGCGCAGCCTGCGCACCGGCATCAAGCGCGCACGCACGGGCGAGTTCTACGACACCGCCTACACGCTGACCTACTACCGCGACCAGCTGCAACAGGAAAACGGCGCCACCCTGCCGCCCGACACTGTCGTCACGCAAGGCCGCCATCAGGCGCTGGTACCGGGCTTCTCGTGGGCGCGCCGCAACGTCGACGACCCCATCTTCCCGCGCAAGGGCAACCTGCTGACGCTGGAAACCGGCTTCGCCGTCAAGGGCGTGATCACCGACCAGACCTTCGGCCGCCTGTACGGTCGCTTCAAGCAATATCTGCCGGTCGCCAAGCGCGACCTGATCATCCTGCGTACCGAGCTCGGCGGCGTGTTCACCAAAGGCTCGGCCTCCGAAGTGCCGGCGTCGCTGCTGTTCCGCGCGGGCGGCAACGATTCGGTGCGCGGCTACAGTTATCAAAGCATCGGCAATGAAGTCAACGGCACCGTCTATCCGACCAAATACCTGGTGACCGGCAGCGCCGAGTACCAGCGCTGGTTCACGGAAAAATGGGGCGCGGCGGTGTTCTACGATGTCGGCGCCGCCGCCGACAACTGGAACAACAAGACCTTCTATAACGGCGTCGGCACCGGCGCGCGCTGGCGCAGTCCGGTCGGTTCGCTCAACCTCGACCTGGCCTATGGCGTGCAAAAGAAGCAGATCCGTCCGCACATTTCGCTGGGCATCGCTTTCTGATTCGCTCTTGAACCTCAATCACTTTTAACCGACGCACGCATGACCGCACCAACCGCCACCGATCATCCTGAAGACCAGCAAGCGCCCCCACCCAAGCGCGGACGCGCCGGTCGCCGGGCGCTTTACGCATTGCTCGCTGTGGCCGCCTTGTTGCTGGCGCTGGCGGCGACGCTGGCGTGGGTGGTCGGCACCGACAGCGGCGCGCGCAATGCCTGGCGCTTCGCCGTCTGGAGCATGCAAGGGAAATTGTCCGGCGTGCACGGCGGCGGCAGCCTGGCCGACGGCCTGCACATGCGCAACCTGCGTTATCGCGACGCCACGATGCAACTCGACATCGATCGCATCGACGCAGCCTGGAATCTGTCGCTCACCCAGCGCCGCCTCACCATCAGTTACCTTCACGTAGGCACGGTCGACATCAACAAGCAACCATCGCCGCCTACGCCGACCATCATGCCGACGTCGTTGAGCCTGCCGCTGGCGCTGAACCTGAACGACGTCTCGCTGCAAAAACTGATTCTGCAGCAAGGCACGTCCATCACCGAACTGAGCGGCCTGCAATTGCACGGCACCTCGGACGGCGTGCAGCACACGCTGGTGCTGGACAAGCTGACTACTGCTTTCGGCCAGGCCACGGCGCTGCTGCACCTGAACGGCAAGCAGCCGTTCGCGCTCAACGGCGGCATCGAGCTGGCGGGCTTGTATGCGCAGGAAAAGATCTCTGAAAAATTCCAGCTGGCGGCGCAATTGTCCGGCTCGCTGCAGGAGCTCGGCATCGCCCTGACCGCCACCGGCGACAAACTCAACGGCAACGCCGACGTCGTCGCCACGCCGTTCGCCACGGTGCCGCTCAAGCGCGCCAGGGTCGACGTGCAGCACGTCAATCCGCAAGCCTTCAGCAGCGGCGCGCCGAAGGCAGATCTGCAGTTGCACGCCGATCTGGCGCCGGTGGCCGGCGCGACGGCGGACAATTTGCGCGTCGCCGGCCCGGTCGAGATTGTCAACGCCATCCCCGGCAGTCTCGACCAGCAACGCCTGCCGCTGAACTCGGTCAAGGCCAAAGTTGATCTCGGCGTCGACAGCCAGCAACTGAGCGACTTGCGCATTGCGCTGCTCAAGAACGCCACGTTGACCGGCAAGGGTGAGTTCCACCCCGCTGACAAGGCCGGCCGCTTCGACTTCGAGGTTGCCGCACTCGATCTGCATGCGATTCACAACGAACTCAAGCCGACCCGCCTGGCCGGTCCGCTCAACGTCGTCCTCAAGCCCGGCGGCCAGGACATCCTGCTGAAGCTGCAAGACGCGCAATACAGCATCCAGGCCGACGCCGCCGTCACGCCCGAGCAAGTCGCGCTGAAACAAGTGCTGCTGACGGCGCAGAAGGCGCGGCTGGAACTGGCCGGTACATTGGGCACGGTCGGCGCCATGGAATATGCGTTCAAGGGCAAGCTGGCCAACTTTGATCCTTCACTGTGGGTGAAGACCGGCAAGGTGCCGGCCAATGCCAAGGCCGGAACCGCAGCGCACGCGATCACCGCGCGCATCAACATGGACTTCGACACCACCGGTTCGCTCTCGCCGGCGTTGCAGGCGAAACTGAATTTTTCCATCCACGACAGCAGCTACGACCAATTGCCCATGAGCGGCAACGGCAAGCTGCAACTGGCCGGCAAGCGCCTGTTGCCGAGCAGCCTGGACCTGCTGGTGGCAGGCAACCAGCTGCAGCTCAAGGGTGCATTCGGCGCGCCGTCCGACAAACTCGACATCCATGTCGATGCGCCGCAACTGGCGCGGTTGGGCTTTGGTATTTCCGGCCTGCTCAAGCTGGACGGCCAGCTCACCGGCAGCATGCAACGCCCCAACCTGCGTGCGACCTACAGCGGCCAGCAACTGGCGTTCGGTCCGCATCACCTGAACCGGCTCGGCGGCCAGGCCGACCTGCAGACCGATCTCAACACAGGCGCAGCATCCGCCAACAACAAGCTGCAACTGAGCATCGACGGCGACGGCTACAGCGGCCCCGACGCCACGCTCAACCAATTGAAACTGACGCTGTCCGGCACCTATGGCGACCACAAGCTGGCCGTGCAGGCCGACGGCCGCGTACGCAACCAGACGCTGGCGCTGCAGCTCAACGCCCACGGCAAGGTCACCGAAGACAAGAACGGCTACGGCTGGAACGGCGTCATCGACAAACTCGACAACCAGGGCCTGCCGCGCATTGCGCTGGCGTCGCCGCTGAGCCTCACGCTCGCCGCCGATACGCTGGTGGCGGGCGCCACCCGGCTCAATGTCGACCGCATGGCAATCGACCTGCGCAGCCTGAGCTACCAGCAAGGCCGCATCCGTTCCGAAGGCAGCGCCAAGGCGTTCGACGTCGGTCGTATCCTGGAACTGGTGCAGGAAATGACTGGCGCATCCGCTGCTGCGCCGCCGGCGAAGACCGATCTGGTGCTTGACGCCGACTGGAATTTCTCGCTGGCGGAAACCGCCTCGGGCTTCCTGCAGGTGCTGCGCAAGAGCGGCGACGTGTCGGTCAACACCGGCAATTCGCAAGTCGCCCTGGGCCTCTCGACGCTGCAACTGCGGGTCGATCTCGCCGGTCAGGAAGCGAAGTTCAACAGCCGCGTAGCTGCTGCCCGCGTCGGCACAATTGAAGCCCAGGGCCAAGCCGGTCTCATGCGCCAGGACGGCGTACTGACGCTGCTGCCGGACTCGCCGCTGACCGCCCACGCGCGCTTGAACGTGCCCGACGTCAAGACCATCGGCGCCCTGCTGGGTCCTCAATACAGCCTGGACGGCAAGCTTGCGGTGGATCTCAACGCCGCCGGCACGCTGGCCAAGCCGCGCCTGTCCGGCGCCATCAATGGCGACAGCCTGGCCGTAACGCTGTTCGACCAGGGCATCCAGCTCAAGGACGGCACCGTGCGCATCGTCATGGACGACAATGTGATCGACCTGCGCCAGATCGAATTCCATGGCGGCGAAGGCACGCTGCGCGCCACCGGCAAGGTCAAGTTGGGAGACGCCGATCCCGACCTGAACGCCACCATCGTGGCCGACCATCTGCAACTGTTCGCCAGCCCGGATCGCCAGCTGATGCTGTCGGGCCAGGCCAAACTGGCCAACGTCAACGAGCAGTTGCGCATCGACGGCAAGTTCGTGGTCGACAAAGCTCTGTTCGACCTGCCCAAGAGCAGCGCGCCCAAGCTGGGCGACGACGTCGTGATCGTGCGCAAGGACAAGGACGGCAAGTCCCGCGCCAAGGCCGGCGCGGCCGCAACCTCGAAGGAAAAGCTCACGGCCGCGACCGAGAAACCGGCCGGACGTTTTGCGCCGGTGATGAACATCGTGGTCGACCTCGGCGACAGCTTCCGCTTCAACGGCAGTGGCGCCGACCTCAAGCTGCGCGGCGAGATGAACGTGCGCAGCGAGCCGCTGCTGCCGCTGCGCGCCACCGGTACCGTGCGCGTTGCCGAAGGCACCTACGAAGCCTTCGGCACCAAGCTCAACATCGAGCGCGGCATCATCAACTTCCAGGGACCGATCAGCAATCCCAATCTGAACATCCTCGCCATGCGCCGCAACCAGGACGTCGAAGCCGGCGTCGAAGTCACCGGCAACGCCAACCAGCCGCGCGTGCGCCTGGTGTCGGAACCGAACGTTCCCGATGATGAAAAACTCTCGTGGATGATGTTCGGCCACGGCAGCGACAGTTCCGGGCTCGGTCAGCGCAGCGCCAGCAGCCAGGCGCTGGCCTTCGTCGGCAACTACGGTGGCAAGAAGATTGCCAAGGACATCGGTCTTGACCAGTTCTCGATCGGCGCCAGCGAATCGGGCCTGTCCGACGAGCAGGTGGTCAATCTCGGCAAATCGATTTCCGAAAAGCTCTCGCTCGGCTACGAACAAAGCCTGACAGGCGCGGCCAGCATCGCCAAGGCCACCTGGCAGCTGTCGCGGCGCTGGTCGCTGGTGGCGCGCACCGGCACCATCAACGGCCTCAATGTGCTGTACAACCTACGTTTCGACTGATTGGGCGGGACGTAAAAAAGGCGGTGTGGAATGCCACACCGCCCTTTTTTTTGCATCTGATTTTCTATAGCCAGCCGACCTTGCGCAAGCGGTAGTACAGCCAGCTGCATGATCCTCCAATGGCGATCAATACTGTCGGATAACCCCAGTGCCACTCCAGCTCGGGCATGTATTTGAAGTTCATGCCGTACAAGCTGAACATCATGGTCGGGATCGCCAGGATGCCGCCCCAGCCGGCCAGGCGCTTGACCACTTCGTTCTGGCGTATGGTCACTTGGGCGAGCTCGATCTGCATCGCCGCCGCCACCATTTCACGCAGGCGGTCGCCGGTCTCGATCAGGCGCACCACGTGATCGTAGATGTCGCGGAAATAGACCTTGCCGTCCTTGGTGATGATGTTTTCGTGAAAGCGCAGCAGCTGCGTACACACGTCCAGCAACGGCACCGCCGCCGAGCGGATCTTGATCAGCTGGCGCTTGAGCTGGTAGAGATCCTGTAAATGGACTTGCTCCGACACACGGTCGAACAGCTCCGCTTCGTACTTGTCGAAACGCTCTTCCAGGTCGTCCATGATGGGGCCGTAGTTGTCCACCACGAAGTCCATGATCGAGTACAGCACGTAGCTGGGACCGCGGACCAGGCGCTCGGGCAGCATCTCGCAATGCTCGCGCACCTTGGCGTAGCTTCTCGACGAACCGTGCCGCACCGACACCACGAAGCGCGCACCGACGAAGATGTGGGTCTCGCCGAATTGCACCACCGCGTCAACCACTTGCGCGGTCTGCAGCACCACGAACAAGGTGTCGCCGTATTCCTCGATCTTGGGCCGCTGATGGGCGGCGTAGGCGTCTTCCACGGCCAGTTCATGGAGGTTGAATTCTTCCTTGATCTGGCGCATCAGCTCGACGCTCGGTTCCAGCAGGCCGACCCAGACGAAGGTATTTTCCTCCAGCAGCACGTCGCTGATTTCCTCGATCGTGATGTCGCGCAGCTTCTTGCCGTTCTTGTAGGCCGTGCAATTGACGACCATGTTTGCGTTGTTCATGTTTGAGCCTGCTTTCCTGTTTGTCCGTCAGACGGCCGGCCGTACGATTCTGCGCTTGATCACCTGCGCCAGCACCACGCCGGCCAGCGTGATGCCGCCGCCGACCGCGTGATACGAATGCAAAGCCTCATCCAGCACGACCATGGCAATTATGACGGTAAATATGGGCGACAAGTTCATGAACATGGTCGAGTGCGTCGCCCCCAGATGCGCGATGCCGTTCATCCACAGGATCTGCGAAATGATGGAGGCGGCGATGCCGGCATACAGCAACAGCGGCAGGTTGGCCGCCGTCACCGGCGAATACGGCGCCGCCAGGCACAGCGGCAACAGCAGGATCACCGCCACCCAGATTTGCAGGTAGAGCAAATGCCAGGCGGCAATCGGCAGCGCCCAGCGCTTGAGCAGCACGCCGTAGAAAGCGTAGGCGACGGTCGCCACCAGCATCAGCAGGTCGCCGAACACCACGCCATTGGTGAACAGTTGCGCCGGATGGCCTTTGCCGATCAAAATCATCAGGCCGAACAGCGAGAGCACGCCGCCGATCAGCGTGCCCCAGGTCGGCGGCTCGCGCAGCAGGATGCTGCTCAGCAGCAAGGTCAGCAGCGGCATCAGCGAGGCGATCATGCCCATGCTGGTGGCCGAGGACGTGGCCGCAGCGAAGTACGCCAGACTCTGATACAGCACCATGCCGAACAGCGCCAGCACCACGACTTTCCACAGGTGCGGACGAATCTGGTGACGCTGCCGCCAGACGCCGCGCAGGCAAAACGGCGTCAGCAACAGGCCGGCCATCAGCCAGCGATAAAACGACATCGCCGCCGGCTCGATCACGCCCGCCGCCATCTTGCTGACAATGGTGTTGCCGGACCAGATCAGGATCGCGCTGATCGGGAAGATGCTGTATTTGAGCTGCATGTGGGCCATGGCGATGAGGTGAAATAGTTACGTTGCGCTTGCCCGGCTTGCCTTGGGGTCGCGACCGGCCAGCTCGGCGCCGGCATCGGGCGGCAGGCGCATGAGCATCGGGATCGAAAACGAAGCCGCCACCGCCACCGTCAGGAACGCCGGCCAGAAATCCTGGCTGACCAGCGTCGCGTGGCCTTGCAACTGGTTGGACATCTGCAAGGCGAAACCGCCCAGCACCACGCCCATGCCGACCGACAATTGCTGCGCCACGCTGGCAATGCTGGTGGCCTGGCTGAGGCGGTTGGTGTCGACATCGGCGTAGGAAATCGCATTGAGGCTGGTGAACTGCAATGAACGGAAACAGCCGCCGATCAGCAGCACGATCAACATCACCGCATACGGCGTGGCCGGCGTGAAGAGGCCCATCGCCGCCAGCGAAAGCACGCCGCAGGTACCGTTGACGATCATGACCCGGCGGAAGCCGTAGCGTTTGAGGAATTTGGCCGCGATGGTCTTCATGAACATCGCGCCGGCCGCCGACGCGCAGGTCAGCAGGCCGGAATGGAAGGCGCTGAAGCCGAAGCCGAGCTGCAGCATCAGCGGCAACAGGAAGGGAATCGCGCCGATGCCGAGGCGGAACAGCGAGCCGCCGCCGACGCCGGCCTGCAGGGTTTCGATCTTGAGCAGCTTGAGGTCGATCAGCGGATGTTCGGTACGGCGTGCATGCCAGACGTAAGCGCCCAGCGACAGGCTGCCGAGCACCACGCAGGCCAGCGAAATATCGCCCGACACCAAGTGGCGTCCGGTGGTCGCCAGTCCCATCATCACCAGCGAACAACCCAGTGCCGACAACACGAAGCCGATCCAGTCCAGCGGCGCGACGCTATCCGCTTTGGCGTTGGCGATGAAGCGCGTGGCCAGGTACAGGCCGAGGATGCTGATCGGGATATTGATGAAGAAGATCCAGCGCCAGTGGAAATACGTCGTGATGAAGCCGCCCAGCGGCGGCCCCAACACCGGCCCGAACATGGCCGGAATGGTGAGGTAGCTGAGCGCCTTGACCAGGTTGGCCTTGTCGACGCTGCGCAGAATCACCAGTCGTCCGACCGGCACCATCATGGCGCCGCCTATGCCCTGGAAGAAGCGCGCCGCCACGAACTCCGGCAGGTTTTGCGAGACGCCGCACAGGATGGAACCCAGCATGAACACGCAGATTGCCGAACGGAAAATCGTCAGCGCGCCGAAGCGATCGGCCATCCAGCCGCTGATCGGAATGAACACGGCCAGGCTGACCAGGTAAGACGTCAACGCCAGCTTGAGTGAAATCGGATCGACCGCCATGTCGATCGCCAGCACCGGCAGCGAGGTCGAAATCACGGTAGAGTCCATCTGTTCCATGAACAGGGCGCAGGCGACGATGAGGGGAATGGTGAAGGTGCGCTGTAAAGCCATGGGATGGGAAATTGGTTGAGTCAGCGTTGATTCGGACCTCTGCGCAGCGAGCCCGTTGCATCACGGAAATATGCTCCAGTATACCGTTTAAGCTATGATGCTGCCGGGCGCTCCCGGCCGTTGGCCGGCAGCTTGCTCCCCTTTGTTTTCTCTTGGCTGAACCACGCACGACTATGTCCCTCCCCTGCTTCGCCCTGCTCGATGACAGCTACCGCCACGGTGATGCCAACGCACGCACGGACGAACCGCGTTCGCGCCTGTACACCGGCTATCAGGCGACGCTGCGCTGCGACGATGCTGATGGCATGGCGGAGATGCTCGCCGACATGCAGGCCGCGCAACAAAAGGGCCTGCATGCCGTGGCGCTGTTCAGCTACGAGCTGGGGGGATGCTTGCACGGCATTGAAGCGCATGCCGGCCAGCCCGGTCCGCTTGCAGAAATCCTGCTGTTCACCGACTGCCGCCGCCTCAGCGCTGCGCAGACCGATGAATGGCTGCAGCAACAGCAAGATGCGATTCCTGCTGAAGCCGGCGTCGCCAACGTGCGCACCAGCGTCGACGAGCAGCGTTTCAACGCCGACATCGCGCGCATCCGCGACTACATCGCGGCCGGCGACACCTACCAGGTCAACTACACCTACCGCCTGCATTTCGATGCCTGGGGCGAACCGCTGAGCCTGTACAACAAACTGCGCGCGCGCCAGCCGGTGCCGTACGGCGCACTGATCCGCCTGCCGGATGAGCGTTGGGTGCTGTCGTTTTCGCCGGAACTGTTCGTCCGCCACACGCAAGGAAAACTGCTGGCCCAGCCGATGAAAGGCACCGCGCCGGCGCATGACGACGCGGCCGAAAACAGCCGCCGCGCCGATCAGTTGGCAAACGACGAAAAGAACCGCGCCGAGAACCTGATGATCGTCGACCTGCTGCGCAATGACCTCGGCCGCGTCGCGATTGCCGGTTCGGTGCAGGTGCCGCAGTTGTTCGCAGTCGGCCGCTTCGGCCAGGTATTGCAGATGACCTCGACCATCACGGCGCAACTGCGCGACGACGCGCATATCGCCGACGTGGTGGCCGCTCTCTATCCTTGCGGATCGATCACCGGCGCGCCCAAACGCCGCACCATGCAAATCATTCGCGAACTGGAATCGACGCCGCGCGGAGTGTACACCGGCGCCATCGGCTGGTTAGACGCTGCCGAGCCAGGCCGTACCGTGGGCGATTTCTGCCTGTCGGTGCCGATTCGCACACTGGTGCTGCAGGCGCCTCAAAACGGCGTGCGTCATAGCGAAATGGGTGTGGGTGCCGGCATCGTCTACGACAGCAAGGCCGCAGATGAATTTGCCGAATGCCGCTTGAAGTCGGCATTCCTGACCGGCCTCGATGGCGGCTTCAGCCTGTTCGAAACCATCCATGCCGACCATGAAAACGGCTGCCGCCACCTGGACCTGCATCTGCGGCGGCTGCAGAACTCGGCGGCGTATTTCAATTTCACATTCGATGAAACGACCATCCGCAATGCGTTGACCGAAGCCTGCGCGCAACTGCCTCCGGCAACGCCGCATCGCTTGCGGCTGGACCTGTTCCGCGACGGCGCGGTCCGCTTGCAGCAAGGCGTGCTGTCGGCGCTAGGTGCAACTGTGAAAGTGTTCATCTCACCGACGCCGAGCGCCAGCGACGATCTGTTCCTGCGCCACAAGACGTCAATGCGCACCGCTTACGACGAAGCCTGGAAAGACGCCGAACGGCGCGGCGGTTTCGACACGCTGTTCTTCAACGAACGTGACGAACTGACTGAAGGCGGCCGCAGCAATGTCTTCGTGCAACTGGATGGTCGCTGGTACACGCCGCCGCTGGCGGCCGGCGCCCTGCCCGGCGTGATGCGCTCGGTGCTGCTCGCCGATCCCGCGTGGGCCGCGACCGAGCGCAGCATCACACGTGAGGAACTGCGCCGCGCCGATGCGGTGATGATCTGCAACGCCTTGCGCGGCGCAATTCGTGCAGACGTGGCCTGGGATATCGGCGCATAAAAAAGCGCAGCACCGGGGCTGCGCTTTTTGCCGGTCCGGCAAACTTATTCAATCTTATTTCTTCTTGCTGTTCTCCGATTGACTTGCCAACGCGCCCAGGTCGGCGATGTTCTGCTCGCTCCAGCCGCCGCCGAGGGCCTTGGTCAGCAACACGCTGGCGGCCATACGCCGGTACAAAATATCCAATGCAGTGCGTTCGCTGGTCAGCGCGGTGGCTTGCGCCGTGATCACGCTGGTGTAATTGACGACGCCGGACTTGTACTGGTTGGTGACGAGAGTCACGGCCTGGCGTGCAGACTGCAGCGCTTCGTTCTGCACGACAGCTTCCTGTTCGAGGATGCGCAGCGCAGCGAGATTGTCTTCCACTTCCTGGAACGCGGTCAGCACGGTCTGCTTGTACGCTGCGGCCACGCCGTCATAGGTGGCGATGGCCTGGTCGGTGACCGAGCGGCGCGCGCCGCCGTCGAAAATCAACTGGCTCAATTGCGGCCCCAGCGACCACACCCGGCTGGGCATGGTGAACCAGTTGGCCAGACCGTTGGACGTCTGGAATCCACCCGAGGCCGACAGCGACAGGCTCGGGTAATACGCCGCCTGCGCCACGCCGATCTGGGCGTTGGCAGCAGCGACGCGGCGCTCGGCGCCGGCGATGTCGGGACGCCGCTCCAGCAGCATCGACGGCAAGGCCACCGGAATCGGCGGCGCCGCAGCCGCCAACGGCGACGGCGTGATCGAGAAGGTCGAGGCCGGTTGGCCGACCAGCAAGGCGATCGCATGTTCCAGCTGCGCGCGCTGCACGCCGTTGTCGAGTGCCTGTGCCTGCGCTGACTTCAATTGCGTCTGCGCCTGGATGACGTCAGACTTGGCGACCACGCCGGCGTTGTATTGATTCTGCGTCAGTTGATACGAGCGCTGGTAAGCGGTGACGGTATCGTCCAGCAACTGCTGCTGCGCATCGAGCACGCGCAGTTGCAGATAGTTCTGCGCCAGTTGCGCCTGTGCGCTCAGCCGGGTTGCCGCCAGGTCGGCGGCGCTGGCTTGGGCGCTGGCTTCGTTGGATTCGACATTGCGCCGCACGCGGCCCCAGACGTCGATTTCCCAGTCGGCGTTGAGCGAGAAGGAATAATTGTCGCGCACCGATGAACTGGAGCTGTTGCCGCTGCTGCTCGTTGCGGAGCGCGAACGCGTGCGCGAGGCATCCACCGACAAGGTCGGCGAATAGTCGGCGCGCGCGCCCTGCACCAGCGCCATGGCCTTGCGGAAATTGGCTTCCGACTGCGCCAGGTTCTGATTGGAAATATCGATCTGCTCCACCAGCGCATTGAGCTGCTGGTCGCCGAACATTTCCCACCACTTCCCGTTCATGGCCAATTCATTCGGCTGGGCCGGCTTCCAGTCCTTCATTTCCTTGAAGGCCGTCGGCACCGCCGCAGTCTGCGGACGGACATAGTCGGGGCCGACCGAGCAAGCCGCCAGGGCCAGCACCAGCGGGGTCAAAATCAAAGCGCGTTTGCGCAGTACGGATGTCATTGTCATTTCTCCTTGAACGCCGCGTTTCACGCCGCGCCCGTATTTTCCTGTTGCGCTGTCTTTCGTCCCGTCGTGCGCTCGAACAAACCCTTGCTCCACAGGCGGAATCGTTCCATGTAGAGATAAACCACCGGCGTCGTGTACAGCGTCAGCATCTGGCTCACGATCAGGCCGCCGACGATGGAAATACCGAGTGGCTGGCGCAACTCGGCGCCGTCGCCGGAGCCCAGCGCCAGAGGCACAGCGCCCAGCAGCGCCGCCATGGTGGTCATCATGATCGGCCGGAAGCGCAGGCTGCACGCCTCGAAGATGGCGTCGCGCGGCGACAGGCCGCGCGTACGTTCGGCCTGCAGGGCGAAGTCGATCATCATGATGGCGTTCTTCTTGACGATACCGATCAGCAGGATCACGCCGATCAGCGCGATCAGGCTGAAGTCGGTGCCGGTGGCCAGCAGGGCCAGCAGCGCGCCGACGCCGGCCGACGGCAGCGTCGAGATGATGGTGATCGGATGCACCAGGCTCTCATAAAGGATGCCGAGCACGATATACACCGCCAGCAAGGCCGTCAGGATCAGCACCGGCTGGCTGTCGAGCGACGACTGGAAGGCGTTGGCGGTGCCGGCAAAGGCGCCGTGCACCGCCGTCGGGACGCCCAGGCGCGCCAACGTGTCGTTGATCACTTGGGTGGCCTGCGACAGCGAGACGCCTTCGGCCAGGTTGAAGGAAATCGTCGAGGCGATGAACTGCCCCTCATGGCTGACGCTCAACGAAGTGGTGGTTGGCGCGAAGCTGGAGAACGAGGTCAGCGGCACCTGCTTCGACGCCGCCGTCGACAAGGTCAGCGCCAGCGACGAGTTGGAGTTGAGCTTGCCGCCCGCCGTCAACGCCGGCGGCGTGCCCAGCGCCGAGGTGGTCGGCGACAGGTTGGCCGTACTGTTGGCCAGGCTGACGTAGGTGCTGTTGAGGATTTCCGGACTTTGCCAGTATTGCGGCGCGGCTTCCATCACCACGTGGTACTGGTTCATGCCGCTGTAGATGGTCGAGATCTGGCGCTGGCCGAACAGATCACTGAGACTGGTGTCGATCAACTGCGGCGTGACGCCGCTGCGGATGGCGGTTTCGCGGTCGATCGTCAGCGTGGTCTGCAAACCCTTGTCCTGCTGGTCGGTGCTGACGTCTTCCAGCTGCGGCAGGTTGGAGAACGCCACGCGGATCTTGGGCTCCCAGGTGCGCAACAGTTCAAGGTCGTCGGACTGCAGCGTGTACTCATATTGCGAATCGCTCTGGCGCGCGCCGACGCGGATGTCCTGCACCGCCTGCAGGAACAGGCTGGCCCCGGCCACGTGTCCCAGTTTCAGGCGCAGCCGCGCGATCACCTTGTCGGCGGATATCTTGCGTTCCGACAGCGGCTTGAGCGCAATGAACATGCTGCCGCCGTTGCGCCGCCCGCCGCCGGTGAAGGCGGTAACGTTGGCCACCGCCGGATCCTGGCGCACGATTTCGATGAATTCGTTGAGCTTGATCTTCATGGCCTGGAACGAAATCGACTGGTCGCCGCGGATGCCGCCGACCAGCCGGCCGGTATCCTGCTGCGGGAAGAAGCCCTTGGGTACGATCACGTACAGATAGACATTGAGTGCGATGGTGGCGAGCAGGATCACGATCATCAGCGGCGAGAACCGCAGGGCCCACGCCAGCGAACGCTCATAGCCGCGCAGCATGCTGTCGAACAGGCGCTCGACAGCCGTGAAGAAACGGCCCGGCTTGCGCTCTTCTTCGCTTTCTTGTTTGAGCAGCATGGCGCACATCATCGGCGTGGTGGTCAGCGACACCAGCAACGACACCAGGATCGCCACCGACAGCGTCACCGCGAACTCACGAAACAGGCGGCCGACGATGCCGCCCATCATCAGGATGGGGATGAACACCGCGATCAGCGAAATGCTCATCGACAGCACCGTGAAGCCGACTTCGCGAGCGCCGACCAGCGCCGCCTTGACCGGCTTCATGCCCTGCTCGATGTGACGCGATATGTTTTCCAGCACGACGATGGCGTCATCGACCACGAAGCCGGTGGCAATCGTCAGCGCCATCAGCGACAGGTTGTCGAGGGTATAGCCGAGCAGGTACATGATGCCGAAGGTACCGATCAGCGAGACCGGCACCGCCACACTCGGAATCAGCGTGGCGCGGCCGTTGCGCAGGAACAGGAACACCACCATGATCACCAGCGCGATCGACATCAGCAGGGTCTTCTCGGTGTCCTTGAGCGAGGCGCGGATGGTCGGCGTACGGTCCATCATGACTTCGAGATTGATCGCGTTCGGGATCGATGCCTTCAGGTTGGGCAGCAAGGCATTCACGGCATCCACGGTCTCGATGATGTTGGCGCCGGGCTGACGGTTCAGGATCACCAGTACCGACGGCTTGCCGTTGGCGGAGCCGGAATTGCGCAGGTCGGCCACCGAATCCTTGACCTCGGCAATGTCGCGCACGCGCACCGGCGCGCCGTTGCGGTAGGACACGATCAGCGGCGCGTATTCGGCTGCCGTCTTGACCTGGTCGTTGGCGTAGATCTGCCAGTTGCGGTCGCCGTCCTCGACGATGCCCTTGGGACGGTTGGCGTTGGTGGCCGCCACGGCGGTGCGCACATCGGCCGTGCCGATGCCGTACTTGTTGAGTGCAGTCGGATTGAGCTCGATCCGCACCGCCGGCTGCGAACTGCCGCCTACGCTGACCTGGCCGATGCCGCGAACCTGCGACAGTTTTTGCGCCAGGATGCTGTCGGCGGCGTCGTACATCTGACCCTGCGTCATGGTGTCCGAGGTCAGCGCCAGGATCATGATCGGCGCGTCGGCCGGATTCACCTTGCGGTACGAAGGACTGCTCGGCATGCCGGAAGGCAGCAAGCTGCGCGCGGCATTCAATGCCGCCTGCACGTCGCGCGCGGCGCCGTCGATGTCGCGGTTGAGGTCGAACTGCAGGGTGATGCGGGTCGAATTGAGCGAGCTCGACGAGGTCATCTCGGTGACGCCGGCGATGGCGCCGAGCGCGCGCTCGAGCGGCGTGGCGATGGTCGCCGCCATGGTTTCCGGGCTGGCGCCGGGCATTGAGGCCGACACCGAAATGGTCGGATAGTCGACCTGCGGCAGCGGCGACACCGGCAGCAGCTTGAACGCCAGCATGCCCGCCAGCGCGATGCCGATGGTCAGCAGCGTGGTGGCGATGGGCCGTTCAATGAAGGGACGCGAAATATTCATGCTGTCCCTGGGTCAGACTTGTGGCTGTGTTGGCGACGACGGCGGAACCAGGGGCGCCTTGGTCGAAGGCGCATCGTCGTCCGGATGCTCAGGATGCTTTTCCTTGCCGAAGCGCTTGCGCATGCGTTTGGCCAGGCTATCGAAACCGAGGTAGATCACCGGCGTGGTGAACAGCGTCAGCACCTGCGACACCAGCAGGCCGCCGACCATGGTGATGCCGAGCGGCTGGCGCAGTTCGGAGCCGACGCCCGTACCCAGCATGAGCGGCAAGGCGCCCAGCAAGGCCGCCATGGTGGTCATCAGGATCGGGCGGAAGCGCAGCAGGCAGGCCTGGTAGATGGCTTCACGCGGCGACTTGCCTTCATGACGTTCGGCTTCGAGGGCGAAGTCGATCATCATGATGGCGTTTTTCTTGACGATGCCGATCAGCAGGATGATGCCGATGATGCCGATGATGCCGAGGTCGTTGCGCGAAATCATCAGCGACAGCAAGGCGCCGACGCCGGCCGACGGCAAGGTCGACAGGATGGTGATCGGATGGATGTAGCTTTCGTACAGCACGCCGAGCACGATGTACATCGTCACGATTGCCGCCAGGATCAGCCACAGCGTATTCGACAGCGACGCCTGGAACGCCAGCGCGGCGCCCTGGAAGTTGGTCGAGATGCTGGCCGGCATGGCGATCTCTTTCTCGGCCGCCATGATGGCCTTGACCGCTTCACCCAGCGAAGCGCCCTGCGCCAGATTGAACGAGACGGTGGCCGCCGGGAACTGGCCGAGATGGTTGACCACCAGCGGCGCGGTGCGCTCGGTCACCTTGGCGATGCTCGACAGCGGGATCTGGTTGCCGTTGGAGGCCACCAGGAAAATGCTGTTGAGCGCTTCCGGCCCCTTCTGAAATTCCGGCTTGACCTCCATCACCACGCGGTACTGATTCGATTGCGTATAGATGGTCGAGATCAGGCGTTGGCCGAAGGCGTTGTACAGCGCGTTGTCGATAGCCGCCGTGGTGACGCCCATGCGCGAAGCAGCGTCGCGGTCGATCTCGACGTAGGCCTGCAAACCCTGGTCCTGTACGTTGCTGGCGACGTCGGCCAGTTCCGGCAACTGACGCAGGCGGTCGACGATCTTCGGCACCCAGGTGCTGAGTTCGGCGGAGTCGGCGTCTTCCAGCGTGAACTGGTATTGCGTGCGGCTGACGCTGTCCTCGATGGTCAGGTCCTGCACCGGCTGCATGTAGAGCGTGATGCCGGGGACTTTTTCATTGAGCCTGGGTTGCAGGCGACGAATGATGTCGCTGGCGCTGATGTCGCGCGACTCATGCGGCTTGAGGTTGATCAGCATGCGGCCGCTGTTCAGGGTGGCGTTAATGCCGTCGACACCGATGAAGGACGACAGGCTTTCCACCGCCGGGTCTTCCAGCACCACCTTGGCCAACGCTTGCTGGCGCTCTGCCATGGCGCCGAAGGAGACCGATTGCGTGGCTTCCGAAATGCCCTGGATCACGCCGGTGTCCTGCACCGGGAAGAAGCCCTTGGGAATGAAGATGTACAGCACCACCGTCAGCACCAGCGTGCCCAGCGCCACCACCAGCGTGGTGCGCTGGCGATCGAGCACCCATGTCAGCGCGACGCCATAGCGTGCGACGATGTTGTCGAAGAAAGCGCCGCTCTTGTGATAGAACCAGCCCTGCTTCTCTTCCGGCACGTGATGCAGCAGACGCGCGCACATCATTGGCGTGAGCGTCAGCGACACCACTGCCGAGATCAGGATCGCCACCGCCAGCGTCACGGCGAATTCATGAAACAGCCGCCCCACCACGTCGCCCATGAACAGCAGCGGGATCAGCACGGCGATCAGCGAAAACGTCAGCGAAATGATGGTGAAGCCGATCTGCTGCGCCCCCTTGAGCGCGGCTTGCAGGGGCGCCATGCCTTCTTCGATGTAGCGCGAAATGTTTTCGATCATGACGATGGCGTCATCGACCACGAAGCCGGTGGCGATCGTCAGCGCCATCAGCGTCAGGTTGTTGATCGAGAAGCCGGCCATGTACATGATGCCGAAGGTGCCGACCAGCGAGAGCGGCACCGCCACGCTTGGAATGATGGTGGCGGGAACATTGCGCAGGAACACGAAGATCACCATCACCACCAGCACGATCGACAGCAGCAGTTCGAACTTGACGTCATCCACCGAGGCGCGGATGGTGGTGGTGCGGTCGGTCAGGATATGCACGTCGATGGCGCCCGGCAGGCTGGCCTGCAGGGTCGGCAGGATCTTCTTGATGCTGTCGACCACGGCGATTACGTTGGCACCCGGCTGGCGCTGGATGTTGACGATCACGGCGGCGGAGTCGTTGGCCCAGGCGCCGAGACGCACGTTCTCGGCGGCATCGACCACGTCAGCCACGTCCGATACGCGGATCGGCGCACCGTTCTTGTAGCCGATGATGAGGTTGCGGTATTCGTCGGCGGACTTCAGCTGGTCGTTGGCGTCGATGGTCGAGGCGCGCGCCGGGCCGTCGAAGCTGCCCTTGGCCTGGTTGACGTTGGCGTTGCCGATGGCGGTGCGGATGTCGTCCAGGTTCATGCCCAGCGAGGCGATGGCGCGCGGATTCAATTGCATGCGCACGGCAGGACGCTGGCCGCCGGACAGACTGACCAGGCCGACGCCGGAGAGCTGCGAAATCTTTTGCGCCAGACGCGTGTCGATCAAATCCTGCACCTTGGGCAGCGGCAGTGTCTTGGAGGTTACCGCCAACGTCAGGATCGGGGTGTCGGCCGGATTGACCTTGCTGTAGATCGGCGGCGCCGGGAGGTCGGACGGCAGCAGGTTGCCGCCGGCGTTGATGGCGGCCTGCACTTCCTGCTCGGCGATGTCGAGGCTGAGGTCGAGGTTGAATTGCAGCGTGATCACCGATGCGCCGCCGGAGCTGGTCGACGACATTTGGTTAAGACCGGGCATCTGGCCGAACTGGCGTTCCAGCGGCGCGGTGACCGACGAGGTCATGACGTCGGGGCTGGCGCCGGGATAGAGCGTAACGACCTGGATGGTCGGATAGTCGACTTCGGGCAGCGCCGAGAGCGGCAGCTGTTTATAGGCGACGATGCCGGCCAGCAGGATCGCCAGCATCAGCAGCGACGTCGCCACCGGCCGCAGGATGAACAGGCGTGATGGATTCATGCTGCCGCCTTATTTCGTTGCATTGGCGGGGGCTGGAGTTGCAGCCGGTGCAGTTGCCGGTGCTGCAGCAGGTGCGGCCGGTGTGCCTTCCGTGGTGCTGCGTTGCTGGCGGCGCATTTCCATCATGCGCTGGCGGCGCTGGTCTTCCGGCAGCTTCTTGATTTCTTCGCCGAACTCACCGGCGTCGATGCGTTTGTTGAGCGCAGCCCAGCGCTTCTGGCGTTCTTCGGGCGTCATGTCCTGGCCGCCTTGACCGCTTTGACCTTCGCCGGCGGCAATGCCGGGAGCACCCGCGGCACCAGCGGCAGCACCATCGCGTTTATGACGACGCGGACCAGCCTTTTCGGTCAGTTTGTTGGCCGGATCGTCGGCGCCGCCGCGCACCACCGGCTCGACCTTGGCGCCTTCGCGCAGGCGGTCGATGCCGTCGACGACCACGGTTTCGCCGCTGGCGACGCCGTCTTCAATCGCGGTGATGTCGCCCTGCGCCGGGCCGGTCTTGACGTTGCGCACGGTGACGGTGTTGTCGGACTTGACCACATACACGAATAACCCCTTGGAGCCGCGTTGCAGCGCCGCCGTCGGAATCGTGATGGCGTCCTTGCGGGTGTCTAGCAGCATGCGGATGTTGACGAACTGATTCGGGAACAGCGCATAGTCGGTGTTGGGGAATTGCGCCTTGAGCTTGATGGTGCCGGTGGTGGCGTCGACCTGATTGTCGATGGTCAGCAGCACGCCGCTGGCGAGCTTGTTCTTCTGGTCCCGGTCCCACGCATCGGTGGCGAGTTTCTTGCCGGCCTGCAGTTGCTTCATGACGGCCGGGATGTTGTCTTCGGGAATGCTGAACACTGCCGTGATCGGCTGCACCTGGGTGATGATGACAATGCCGTTGGTGTCGCTGGAGTGGACGATGTTGCCGATGTCGACCTGGCGCAGGCCGAGGCGGCCGCTGACCGGCGCAGTGACGCGCGAATAGGTCAGTTGCAGGCGCGCGCTGGCCAGGTTGCCCTGGTCGGACTTGACCGTGCCTTCCAGTTGCTTGACCAACGCGGCTTGCGTATCGACCTGCTGGCCGGCGATGGAATCCTGCGACAGCAACGTGCGGTAGCGCTTGAGGTCAAGCTGGGCCGCGCCCAGTTGCGCCTGGTCGCGCGCCAGTTGGCCTTCAGCCTGGGTCACCGCAACCTGGTAGGGACGCGCATCGAGCTCCGCCAGCAAGTCGCCTTCCTTGACCAGTTGGCCTTCCTTGAAATGCAGCTTCATGAGCTGGCCGTCGACACGGCTGCGCACCGTAGCGGTGGCGGTCGGCGTAACGCCTCCGAGGCCGGTCAGGTAGATATTGACGTCCGAGATCTTGGCCTCCGCCACGCCCACCGGCGACAGGCCTGCGCCACCGAAGCCGCCACCCGCGCCCGGAGGACCGCCGCGCTTGCCTTTGCCGCCGCCCCCCTGCCACTGCCCGCCGCTGCTCTGCGCCTGCTCGGCCGCTGCCGCGCGCTTGTGGTGCCAGTAGTAATAACCGCCGCCGACCACAATGATCAGCAAGGCCCAGAACCACCAGCGCTTGAGCAAGCCGGGGGATTTTCCGGAAGAGGAAGATGGCGATTGATTGTTGTCTGGAGTTGGTGTTGTAGTCATCTTGGCGGCAGGAAAATCGATCGATTCAATATGGGTCAAGGCATTTCATGAAGATCAGCGCGGCGGCGACAGCCTTTGCGGCCGGCGGGATGGTCTTCAGGAAATGCGCTCGCAGGCGCACGGCAGCACGCCAACTCGTTATTATGGTGCAGAAGCATGACGGAACGATGATCGTTCCCGCATATCTTCATATCAAATAAACAAAAACGTTGAGAGAAAGACAAAAAACCTTGCGCAAAGTTGCGCAAGGTTTCGAATTGCCGATGTTGCTTACTTGGCTGGAGCAGGCGCGGCTGCAGGAGCACCCGGCTTGCCGTGATCGCGACCGTGGTCACCGCCATGGTCACCAAAACGGCCGTGTTTGAAGCGACGTTCTTCCATCTTGCGGAATTCCTGGTCGAACACCTTTTGCTGCTCAGGCGACAGGACGGCGTAGAACTCCTTGGTGGCGGCGATACGATCCGTCATGCGGGCTTCCATCTTCTTCATCATGTCCAGATGGCGGTCCAGGCGTTCCGGCGTGGTCAGTTTGCTCCATTCATCCTTGCTCGGACGGGCCGGCGGCGTGGCCGGACGCTGCGGCGTGGTCTTGTCGGTGAAGGTCTTCCAGGCGCCTTCCTGGGCGGCGGTGATCTTCAGTTTGTCGTGCAAGGCTGCCTGGCGTTTGGCGCGGTGCTGCTCGAATTTGGCGATCTGTTCGGGAGTCGGCATATGACGTCCGCCCGGACCACCTGGGCCGCCCGGACCTGCCGGCGGCATCTGGGCGAACGAAGACATGGCGGTCAGACCGATACCTGCGGCGGCGACGCCGATCATCAGGTGTTTTTTCAGATTCAACATGGTGATTCCTTTCGTGTTGGGTGCGTTATCTGCACAGTTCACATTTAACTCTTCAGGTGTAACCGCGGTTTTTCCCTTGTTGCACGATTTGTATCTCTCTGTATATGCCGGCGGCTGCTTTGTTTCTCTCTATGTCTGGAGGGCTGCCTGTTATCCCAATATACAATTCAGCGTCACCCCATTTTTTGGAGTAGTCATAATGGCTGCCATGGATACAAATTCTCACATTCTGGTGGTCGACGACGACCGCGAAATCCGCACCTTGCTGGCGGAGTACCTCGATGCCAACGGTTTCCGTACACTGACGGCGACCAACGGCACCGACATGCGCAAGGTGCTCGACGAATCGCGGGTGGACCTGATCGTGCTGGACCTGACGCTGCCCGGCGAGGACGGCCTGACGCTGTGCCGCAACCTGCGCGCGCAATCGAACGTGCCGGTGATCATGCTGACCGCGCGCGGCGAACCGTTGGACCGCATCCTGGGACTGGAAATGGGCGCCGACGATTACCTGGCCAAGCCGTTCGAGCCGCGTGAACTGTTCGCGCGCATACGCAGCGTGCTGCGCCGGACCCAGGCGCTGCCGCCGAGCATGATGCGGCCGGATGCCAAGACCATGCATTTCTCCGGCTGGACGCTGGACCTGACTGCGCGCCATCTGCTCAACCCGGACGGCGTAGTGGTGGCCTTGTCAGGCGCGGAATTCCGCATGCTCAAGGTGTTTCTCGACCATCCCAACCGCATCCTCAACCGCGACCAGCTGCTGGAACTGACCCAGGGCCGCGAAGCCGATCCCTTTGATCGCTCGGTCGATATCCAGATCAGCCGCCTGCGCCAGAAACTGGGCGATGACGCCCGCACCCCGACCATCATCAAGACCATCCGCAACGAAGGTTACGTGCTGGCCACCACCGTGACACAGGAAGACGCCGGATGAATCATCTCTTCGCCCCTTTGCGCGAGTTCATCGGCTCGATCGGCAATCGCGTCTTCCTGATCCTGCTGGCGGGCATCCTGGTGGCGACGGTGACAACTACCTGGCTGGCTTCCAACGAGCGTCGCAACACCATGCGCGAACTGCGCTACCAGCACGTCGCCGAACGCGTCGAGCAGGTGGTGCAGGCGCTCGATCCTCTCACGCCGCAGGCGCGCGACGTGGTCTTGCACGCGGCTGACAACTTCGGCTTCGAGGCCGCCTTCGTCAATGAGGTCGGCGACACGCTGCGCCCGAGCAGCAGCCCGATGGCCGACATCCTGAAATCGCGACTGGGCGAGGACCGCCAGATCGTGGTCCAGCGCGAGACTGACTGCGCCCCGCGCCGGCCGCGCAATGCGCCTCCGGACGATCCTGCCCGTGCCGAGCGGCCGCGCATGGAAACCTGCCGTGTCATCTATGTCAGCCTGCGCGACAAGGCGCTGCTGCGCCTGCGTCTGCACATGCCGGGCGACCCGCCTTCGCTGCGCGGTCGCGGCGGCATGGGTCCTTCCGGCGGTCCGTACATTCTTCTGTTCCTGGTGTTGATTGCAATGCTGGCGTATGTGGTGGCGCGCATGGCCGTGCGTCCGATCAAGCATCTGGCCAGTGCGGCGACGGAACTGGGACGCGATATCGACCATCCGCCTCTGGTCGAAAAAGGCCCGACCGAAATTCGCCAGGCTGCCAAGGCCTTCAACGCCATGCAGATGCGCATCCGGCGCCAGATCCAGCACCGCACGCACATGCTGGCGGCGATCACGCATGATCTGCAAACGCCGCTGACGCGCCTGCGCCTGCGGCTGGAAAAAGTGGAAGACAAGGAATTGCAGCAAAAGCTGGTGGATGACCTTGCCGTGATGCAAGGCATGGTGCGGGAAGGACTGGATCTGGCGCGCAGCATGGATTCGACTGAAGCGATGCAGCGCCTGGACATCGATTCCCTGCTCGACAGCGTGTGCGCCGACGCATCAGACGCCGGCCAGCAGGTGGAACTGCAGGGCCGCACGCGCGCTTTCGTGGTGGCCCAGCCGAATGCGCTGCGTCGCTGCCTGACCAATCTGCTCGACAACGCCTTCAAGTACGGCCAACGCGCCGAGGTATCAATCGCGCTCGACGACCTGCTGCCGAACCGGGTGCTGATCCGCATCCGCGATCACGGCCCCGGCATTCCTGAAGGCCAGTTGGAAACCGTGTTCGAACCGTTCTACCGGCTTGAAACATCGCGCTCGCGCGACACCGGCGGCACCGGCCTGGGACTGACGATTGCGCGCAATATCGCGGAGAATCACGGCGCCTTGCTGGATCTGCGCAACCATGCCAAGGGTGGATTGGAAGTCTTGCTATCGCTGCCGCTGAAGCAGGCAAAACGGGCGCGTTGAGCGCCCGTCCGGACCGTTTTTACTAGGCGTTAAAAGTAGTTCAGGCCGAGCGCGCCGCGCACTTCCGACACCGTCTGCGCGGCTGCTGCGCGCGCACGTTCGGTGCCACGACGCAGGATAGCCATCACTTCGCCGCGATCCTGCTGCCATTGTTCACGGCGGGTGCGAATCGGCTCCAGCAATTCCTGCAGATGGCCTTCCAGGCGACGCTTGAGCACGCTGTCGCCGAGACCGCCACGGCGGTAGTGCTGCTTGAGCTCTTCCAGCGCCACACGATCCGGCTCGAAGGCATCAAGGAAGGCAAACACCACGTTGCCCTCGACCTGGCCCGGATCGTCGACGCGCAAATGATTCGGATCGGTGTACATGCGCTGCACGGCCTGCTTGATCTCGGCCGGCGAAGCACCCAATGCGATCGAGTTACCCAGCGACTTGCTCATTTTGGCCTTACCGTCGATGCCGGGCAGGCGGCCGGTTTCTGACAGCACTTCCTTGCACTCCACCAGCACGTCCTTGCCGACCACGTTGTTGAAGCGGCGCACCAGTTCATTGGTCTGCTCGATCATCGGCAGCTGGTCGTTGCCGACCGGCACCAGTGTGGCCTTGAAGGCGCTGATATCGGCGGCCTGGCTGACCGGATACGTCAGGAAGCCAGCCGGGATGTCGCGCTCGAAACCGCGCAGGCGGATCTCTTCCTTGATGGTTGGATTGCGCTCCAGGCGTGACACGCTGACCAGGTTCAGCAGATGCATCGACAGCTCGTAGAGCTCGGTCACTTGCGACTGGATGAAGATGGTGGATTTTTCCGGATCGATGCCGACGGCCAGGTAGTCGAGCGCGACTTCCAGCACGTTGTCGGTGACTTTCTGATGACGGCCGACGTTGTCGGTCATGGCCTGGGTGTCGGCCAGCAGCAGGAACTGGCTGGCTTCGTTCTGCAACTGCACGCGCGACACCAGCGAGCCGATGTAATGGCCGAGATGCAACGGACCGGTCGGACGGTCGCCGGTCAAAACAATGGGACGCGCGGACGGCTGGTCGGAAACGGTGGAAGCTGCAGATGGTGCAGACGCTGGCGAAACATTCAAGGACATGGTCACTCCGGTAATTTCGGAACGCTGCCAGTCTCGCCGCATAAAACAATGCCGCCCGGACCGGCGGCATCACATTGACAAAAGCTGTACTACAAAGCTGTGCAAAAGCGGGCCACCCGAATCAGGTGCGCCACCAATGCCGGAGTTGTAGAGAGGGTTGGATTCTGTATTGCATCTGCCAAGTATAGCATCAAGCCTTGCTGATGATGCAGTGCAAAAGCCCTGCCCCGCCCGACTTCCGTAAAAAAACCGCATCGTTTTTGCGATGCGGTTTGGAAGTATTAATACGCGCCCGGTGGCGGGCCGTAGTATCCCGGCGGCGGGCCGTAATAACCGGGCGGCGGAGGCGGCGGTGCGTAATAGTAGCGGCGCGGATGGTAGCTGTAGACCGTGGTGGCCTGTTGCTGCGTCTGTATCTGGTTGCCCTTGCTGTACATGCACTGGCTGTAGGTCATGTCGTAGCGCTGCTGCATCGAATAGTTACCGCCTGCCGACGCGTTGCTGCCTGCCGCACTGCCGACCAGCAGACCGCCGCCGGCGCCGATCGCAGCACCTGCGCCGGCATTGCCCGAAGCTGCGCCGATCAAAGCGCCGGCCACCGCACCGATCGCGGTGCCCGCGACAGCGCTGTTGGTGGCATTGTTCTGCGTCGACTGCGCCTGTCCGCCGATGGCGTCCTGGGCATATTGCTGGCACTGTTGCTGTTCACTGCGGAATTGCTCATACGATTTGCCGTTGCCCGGCATGGCCATGACCGATGGGCCGGTCGGCACGCTGACGCAGCCGCCCAGCACCAGCAGGGCTGTCAACGCGCCGAGCGTACCGGCTGTTTTATGGAGTGGTTTCACGATGTAATCCTTGAGAAGGCTATCTGCAACTGGTCTGAGGTTTGTTGGCGGCCGTGCGTTAGCTTTATTGCGGCGGCGGTTGTCCGCCATTTGGACCGTTCGGCACCACCTTCATCCAGTTGCTCGGGCAACTCTGGACGTACGGGTAATAACCTTTGGCTTCCTGGCAGTAGTACCAGTAATTGCTCTGTGCGGGCCCCTGCTCGATGTACACCGGCGGAGCTGCAGGTTGGACATAGACCGGCGGCGGATAATAGACCGGGGCCGGATAGTAGGCCGGTGGCGGTATCCACAGCGGACCGCCGATGTACACACCGAAACGGGTGTGCGCGGAACTCGCCCCGCTTGCCGCCATGCAACCCAGCGCAAGCAATCCCAACAAAGCTGCTTTTCTCATCTTCGCCTCGCGTATTTCGTGGAGACGGCACGCGCCATCCCGCTTCATTCAATATACGCAAAATGGCAAGGTTTCAACGGCTTTGTTTCAATTCGTAACCCTATTTAAGAAACCTGTACATGGCGCTACAAAGCCGGATACATGCGGGTTTCCGGAGATCGGAAACAGACACGCCGCTATGGGGAAGCGGCGTGTAGGCAAAGCGGAAATGTGACTGAAAAGCGGCTGTCAAGGCCTGCAAAAATTACTTCGGCCCGGTCATTTCTTCCGGCTTGATCCACTGGGAAAATTGCTCTTCGGTGACATAGCCAAGGGCCAGCGCCGCCTGCTTCAAGGTGGTGCCGTCGTGATGCGCCTGCTTGGCGATCTTGGCGGCCTTGTCGTAACCGATATGCGGCGCCAGCGCGGTCACCAGCATCAGCGAACGCTCCATCAGGTCGGCAATGCGGTCGCGGTTGGCTTCGATGCCCTGCGCGCAGTGGTCGTCGAAACTGTCCATGCCGTCGGCCAGCAAACGTACGCTTTGCAGGAAGTTATGCACGATCACCGGTTTGAACACGTTCAGTTCGAAATTGCCGGATGCGCCGCCGATGTTGATTGCGACGTCGTTGCCGAACACTTGCGCGCACAGCATGGTCAGGGCTTCGCATTGGGTCGGATTGACCTTGCCCGGCATGATCGAGCTGCCCGGCTCGTTTTCCGGGATGGTGATTTCGCCGAGGCCGGAACGCGGGCCGGAAGCCAGCCAGCGCACATCGTTGGCGATCTTCATGAGCGCCGCCGCCAGTGTCTTGAGGGCGCCGTGCGCCGACACCAGGGCGTCATGGCTGGCCAGTGCGGCAAACTTGTTGGGCGCGGTCTTGAACGGGAAGCCGTAGTGCTTCTCCAGCTCGGCGGCGACGCGCGCACCGAATTCCGGATGCGCGTTGAGGCCGGTGCCGACCGCAGTGCCGCCGGCCGCCAGTTCGCTGACGGCGTTGAGCGTCGAAATGATCGCCATTTCGGCATGCGTGAGTTGCGCGATATAGCCCGAGAACTCCTGGCCCAGCGTCAGTGGCGTGGCGTCCTGCAAGTGGGTGCGGCCGATCTTGACGATGTCCTTGAATTCTTCCGACTTGCGTTCCAGGGTCGCGCGCAGCTTGTGCAGCTTGGGCACCAGGTGGGTGGCGATGGCCAGCGCGGCCGCCACGTGCATGGCGGTCGGGAAGATGTCGTTGGACGACTGGCTCTGGTTGACGTCGTCGTTGGGATGGATCTTGCGCTCTTCACCGCGCACGCCGCCCAGCAGTTCCGAAGCGCGATTGGCCAGCACTTCGTTCATGTTCATGTTGCTTTGTGTGCCGGAACCGGTCTGCCAGACCGACAGCGGGAATTCGAGCGGGTGCTTGCCGGCGATCACTTCATCGGCGGCGGCGAGGATGCCTTCCGCCTTCTTGGCGTCGAGCTTGCCGAGGTCGCGATTGACGCTTGCGCAGGCACGCTTGACCGCTGCCAGCGCAACGATCAGTTCGGCGGGCATGCGCTCGGTGGAAATATGGAAATGGTGCAGCGAGCGCTGCGTTTGCGCGCCCCACAAACGATCGTCAGGCACCTCGATCGGGCCGAAGGTGTCACGTTCAATGCGATGTTTCATGATATTTCTTCTCCGCAGGAAATATGGTTCCGTGGAACCGCTACATCTCGTACGGCTCTGGCGCACGCTGCCGGCTTGAGCGATAGGAGACAACTGGAACGTATTGCATCAACCACCGCCTCGCTGCTGCCGGCGGACGCTGATGCAATACGTCCTAAGGCTTGCGGGACGCTGGGTCCGGCAGCAGACAGGCGTCGATCACCTGCAGGTTGTTGTCTTTGGCGAAATTCAGGACGAAATGATACGCCAGCGGCTCAAGCGCGCGCAGCGCTTCGTTGACGACGACCGAGCGAACACCGTTGATCATGGTCGGTAATACGTAGGGGGAATATTGCAGGTGAGCATTGCGGCCGCCCGAACCTTCGGGGCGGAAACAGGACATGACGCCGCACAGACGTTCGGCCCAGTCGCTGGGCCGGAACTGCTTCCCATCCTGGGTCAGACCCATGATGATGAATTCTTGTGCCGGCTCGTTGGTGGTATTGATGGGATCTGCCATGCGTGCAATTCGTTCTCTGGCGTTTGCCACATAAATGGCTTCCTTCCTGTTGGGATGGAAGCCGACGAAACCCAAGTATTATATCTTATAGAAGACTTGAGATACACCACTATCTGGACAACCGGGGCCACCCGCAAAAGCTTGTCTTGCGGGCAACCCTGCATCCCTTTACCCCAGCCAGACGGCGACCGACAACAGCAGCAGCAGGAACATCCATAACAACATGGCGCGCCAGACCAGGCCGACCGTGCTTTGCAGCGTGCGCGGCGAAGGCGGATCGCCGGGGAAGCCGTCAGCTGCTTCCAGCGTCGAATCGACCGTCGCGGCATCGATCGGCAGCACGCCCGAGGCGGACTCGGCCGGGGTGCCGAAACGCACGCCCATGGCGCCGCCGCCGGCCGACAGGATGATGCCGACGGCCTCATCCTTCCAGCGATCGGCGAAATTGCGCCAGGCGTAGATCGCGTCTTCGAAATTGCCGACCACGGCAAACGCCGCCGCCGTGAAACGTGCAGGAATCCAGTCTATCCAGTAGAACGCACGTTCGGCAAAGCGGCCAAAGACTTCCTGCTTCATGTGATCCGGCTCATTCCAGGCGCGCGCCAGATACTCCGACACGCGATACATCACAGCCAAGGCTGGGCCAACCGGCATCAGGAACCAGAAAAACACGCCGAATACGTGACGATGCGTGGTAACCAGGGCTTTTTCGGCGGCGATGCGCGAAATTTCGCTGACATCAAGGTCCGAGGTGTCTTCCTTGGTCCACTCTGCCAGCAAGGCGCGCGCGGCGACATCATCGCCGGTGTTCAGCGCCAGCTGGATCGAAGTGAAGTAGTGGCTGTAGTGACGGAAGCCCAGGGTCATGTAGACGATCAGCACGTTCCACGCCAGCGCCGCCAGCGGGCTGATGCGCAGGCACACCCAGTAGACCAGGCCGGCCGGCACCGTCAGCGCGCCGACCATGACAAACCATCCCAGACGTCCATGATGCGCGTGACCGGCGTTGAACCAGTTTTCAATCCGGGCCGCGAAGGATTTGATCCAGGCGTAAATCGGATTGTCCGCCCGCAGCGGCTTCAGTTGTTCGATCAGGAGCGCAAAGAGTATGGAAAGAAATGTCATCAAGCCGCCTTTTGGTGAGTCTTATTTGTGTACTTATTTGTGTACTTATGGAAGTACTTTTGCCAAGCGAATATGAGTTCGCACAGAGCGCACGACCTTCGCGGAAACAGGTAAATGATACAACGGCAGCAAGTATTCCTGACGTTTTATGTTGTCCGCGGGAGATATTTTCCCTATGAGCGGCACCCTTCAGGTCCCTGCCCTGCTCTGCCCTCAGCTGCGCAAGAAATGGAACAGGTTGCGCAGCATGCCTGCGGTCGCGCCCCAGATGAAGAAGCGCTCGTACGGCATGGTGTAGAAGGTGCGCCGACCAAGGTCGTTGGGCAACTCGATGGTGCGGCGCTGATGGTTCATGCCGTCCATGAGGAACGCCAGCGGCACTTCAAAGATCTCGGCCACTTCGCGCGGATCGGGCACCACGTCGAAGGGCGGGCGGATCAGGCCGGCCACCGGCGTAACGCGATAGCCGGTGCCGGTGAAATACTCGGGGAGCGAGCCGATCACCTCGACATGGCGGCGCGCCAGACCGATTTCTTCTTCCGTTTCGCGCAGGGCCGTGTCGACCGGCGAGACGTCGCTCAGCTCGGTGCGGCCGCCGGGGAAGCTGATCTGCCCGGCATGGTCCTTGAGATCGGCGGTGCGCTGGGTGAACAGCAGTGTCGGCCCCTGCTCGCGCAGCACGATGGGCATCAGCACGGCAGCCGGGCGCGGCGTTCCGGCAACCTGGCGGATTTGCTGCTCGACGTTGATCTCGGGCGTCCAGGGGCGCTCTTCGGTAAAGCGGCGGCGCAGCCATTCCTCCTGCATGCGCTCGGCATCCAGCCTCGCCTCGCCGGCGACGGACTCTATCGGAAGATCGAGAGGATCAAAAATTGCCAAGGCTGCACCTTAAGGATGGAATACAAAAAGGGCGTCCGAAGACGCCCTTTTTTCAAACAAATATCAAAGACTTTGCGAAGATTACGCTTCAGCCTTGGCAGTGCCACGGCGGTTAGGCAACTTCTCTTTGATACGTGCCGACTTGCCGGAACGCTCACGCAGATAGTACAGCTTGGCGCGACGGACATCGCCGCGACGCTTGACTTCGATCGACGCGATCAGCGGCGAGTACAACTGGAATGTACGCTCAACGCCTTCGCCCGACGAAATCTTGCGGACGATGAAGTTGGAGTTCAAACCACGGTTGCGACGCGCGATCACGACGCCTTCGTAAGCCTGGGCGCGCTTGCGCGTACCTTCGACCACGTTGACGCTGACGATGACTGTATCGCCTGGAGCGAACTCAGGGATGTTCTTTGCGAGACGCGCGATCTCTTCTTGCTCTAATTGCTGGATCAGATCCATTTTAATACTCCGAATGCCATCTTGCCGGCGCTGACTTCGTCGACTGAGTCGACCTGCCCGGTAGAGGATGGGGTTAATCAACGGACGCCGCCTTCAGTTGTCTTCCGGCCTTGCCCGCACTTTTGCTACATTTGCTACAAACTGCTTAAAAACTTCTCATCGGCCTTGCTCAGCAAACCGTCCTGGCGTGCTTTCGCGATCAGGTCGGGACGCTTCTTCGCGGTCGCTTCAAGCGCCCGCTCGCGTCGCCACTTCACAATCTCTGCATGGTGGCCGCCCATCAATACCGGCGGCACCGCAACACCTTCGTATTCTTCAGGCCGCGTGTAGTGCGGACAATCCAGCAGGCCGTTGACGAAACTGTCTTCAACCGCCGAGCTGCCGTCGTTGAGCACGCCCGGCAATTGCCGGATCACGGCATCCATCAGCGCCATCGCCGGCAATTCACCGCCCGACAGCACGAAATCGCCAAGGCTGATTTCTTCATCGACATGGCTGTCCAGCAAACGCTGGTCGATCGCTTCGTAGCGACCGCACAGCAGCACCACACCTGTGTCTTCAGCGAACTGCATGACGCGCTGATGCGTCAACGGCTTGCCTTGCGGGGACAAATACACCACACGCGGCGCCGCCAGATTCAAATCGAGTTGCCGCTGCTTCGCCGCCTGTAGCGTCTGCTGCAACGGTTTGGCCAGCATCACCATGCCCGGTCCGCCGCCGTAAGGCCGGTCGTCCACCGTGCGATGATTGTCGGTGGTGAAATCACGGGGATTCCACAGCGACAAGCCCCACTTCTTTTGCTCGAACGCACGCCGGGTTACACCGGACTGCGTCAATGCTGCAAACATTTCGGGAAAAAGCGTGACGACGTCAAATTGCATCCGGCACCCTTTTCAATACTACGGGATCAATAATCCAGTCCCCAGTCGACCACGATTTTCTTGTCCGCCAGACTGACGGTCTTGACGAACTGGTCAACATACGGAATCAGGATTTCTGCAGCAGCCTTGCTGTCGGCAGCTTCGGCTTGGATCGTGGGAACTGCGACCCGCAGGATCGGGTGAGCCCCGTTGTCCATCAGATCGCTGACCACGCCCAGGGACTCGCCCTGCAGGTTTTCAACTGCCAGGCCGATCAGATCGACCCAGTAAAATTCTCCGTCGGATAAAGCAGGAAAGTGGCTGCGCGCAATCTGCACCACTGCGCCCTTGAGCGCCTCGGCGGCATCACGACCAGCCACTCCCATTAACCTTGCCACCACATCACCGCTGTGGGACTTGGCTTGCATCATCTCGACATCACGCAACTCTGGCTTGTCCAGCCACCAGGTTTTTGCGCCCAGCAGAGCATCTGCATCCGCTGAATAAGGTTTGACCCGCACCCATCCCTGAATACCATAAGCACCTGAGATGTAACCTACCGTCAACAGATCCGAGGGAACTGCAACGCCTGATTGTGATGTGCGCGACAAACCTGCCTTACCAATACGCTTGCGAAATCAGAGCTGAATGCAACTGCAATTAAGCAGCGGCCTTCTTGCCTGCTTCGCTGACCAGACGGGCAACGGTTGGGGACAGCTGTGCGCCGACGCCTTCCCAGTGAGCCAGACGGTCTTGAGCGATACGGAAGGATTCTTCCTTACCGGAAGCAACCGGGTTGTAAAAACCCAGACGCTCGATGAAGCGACCGTCGCGGCGATTGCGCGAATCAGTTGCAACGATGTTGAAGAATGGGCGCTTCTTGGCGCCTCCACGAGCTAAACGAATAACGACCATAATGGTTCCAAAAAGTGTTCGAACACGGAAAAGCTGGTGATTATAGCCGAAATACCGGTCACGCAGCAAGATGAATACGGGAAAGCGACCTGGCCCGCGCGATGCGCCGCACGCGCCCCCTCCGTCCTTCCCCCCGGATTTTGCCCTTTTCAGGGCGGCACGCTCCGAAACGCTCTTCGGGACGTCCTCTCCTGCGGCTATACTAGGCGCAGTTTTTTTACAACACTACAACGCTCCCCGTCGTGCAGTCCGCCCGATCCCGCGCCTTTTTTTGCCATTGAGAAATTAGCTTCATGACAATTCAGCACAAGAACAAGACATTCACGACTTTCCTGGCGGCCGTTTTTGGCGGCATCGGCCTCCACCGCTTTTATATGGTCGGCCGCAAAGACCTGATCGGCTGGCTGCATCTGGCCACCCTGCCGGTGTCGGCGCTGCTGATCTGGACGTTCAGCAACTCGCAGCCGCTGTTCATGGGCATGCTGTTTGCGCTGTCGATATTGTGCGGCTTCCTCGAAGCCCTCGTCATCGGGCTGACGCCGGATGAAAAATGGGATGCAACCCGCAATCCGGCATCCGGCAAGAAATCCGAATCGCACTGGGTGCTGGCGCTGATTCTGGTATTGACGCTGGGCATCGGCGCCATGTCGGTGATCGCCCTGATGGCGCGCAGTTTCGACCTGCTCTTCACCGGCGGCGCTTACGGCTGACGCTTAACTGGAAAACCTGCAGCGCTCGCCGGTCGACCCGGCGAGCGCTGCCAAATCAGAATTGGTCTTCGGTCAGCGCCAGCACACCGGCGCTACCCTCCACCACCGACGCGCGCAACGACGAGGCCTGGGTCAGCACGTGGTCCGCATAAAAACGGGCAGTTGCGATCTTGGCTTTGTAGAACTGCGCATCGCCGTCACCGGCATTCAGCTTGTCGACCGCGACCAGCGCGGCGCGCGCCATTTGCCAGCCGCCCAGCACGATGCCGGCCAGCTTCAGGTACGGCACGCTGCCTGAAAACACCCCCTTGATGTCCGTCTTGATGTTGGCAACCACGTAGTTGACGACATCCTCCAACGCCTGTGCACCTTCAACCAGACGTTTGTGGATCGCCTGCAGGTCGGCATCGTACTCGCCCGCGCCGGCGGCGGTGAGCGCCGCTTCGGTCTTGCGGATCTGGCCGATGATGCCTTTGGCGACTGCACCGCCGTCACGCGAGGTCTTGCGACCGACCAGGTCATTGGCCTGGATCGCGGTGGTGCCTTCGTAAATCGCCAGGATGCGGGCATCGCGGTAATACTGTGCAGCGCCGGTTTCTTCGATGAAGCCCATGCCACCATGTACCTGCACGCCGGTCGACGTGACGTCGATGGACAATTCGGTCGACCAGCCCTTGACGATCGGCACAAGATATTCGTAGACGGCCTGGTTGGTCTTGCGCGTAGCCTCGTCAGCATGATGATGGCCGGCATCCGACGCCGCAGCGGCGACATACGCCAGCGCGCGTGCCGCCTCCACCTGGGAACGCATCGACATCAGCATGCGGCGCACGTCCGGCTGGTGGATGATGGTGACGGCGCCTGCCGAACCCGCCAGGTCGCGCGACTGCACGCGGTCCTTGGCGTAGGCCACGGCTTTTTGATAGGCGCGTTCCGCCACGCTGATGCCTTGGATGCCGACAGCGAAGCGCGCGGCGTTCATCATG
Source organism: Herbaspirillum sp. NPDC101397 (assembly GCF_044767325.1). Lineage (NCBI taxonomy): Bacteria > Pseudomonadati > Pseudomonadota > Betaproteobacteria > Burkholderiales > Oxalobacteraceae > Herbaspirillum > Herbaspirillum sp. NPDC101397. The sequence goes on along the minus strand of NZ_JBIWNS010000009.1, from coordinate 14,217 downwards.
ATGAACATGTATTCGAGGCCGCGATTTTCTTCCCCGACCAGCATGCCGACGGCGCCGCCGTGGTCGCCGAATTGCAGCACCGCAGTCGGGCTGGCCTTGATGCCCAGCTTGTGTTCGATGGAGACGCAATGCACGTCGTTGCGCTCGCCCAGCGAACCGTCCGGTTTGACCAGGAACTTCGGCACGATGAACAGTGAAATACCTTTCACGCCTTCCGGCGCATTCGGCGTACGCGCCAGCACCAGATGGACGATGTTCTCGGCCATGTCATGGTCGCCGTACGTGATGAAAATCTTGGTGCCCGACAACTTGAACGTACCGTCGCCCTGAGGCACCGCCCGTGTGCGCACCAGCGCCAGGTCGGAGCCGGCTTGCGGCTCGGTCAGATTCATCGTGCCGGTCCATTTGCCGGAGATGAAATTGGTCAGATAAGTATTCTTTTGCTCTTCGGTGCCGGCCGTCATCAGTGCTTCGATGGTGCCGTCGGTCAGCAGTGGGCACAGCGCGAATGAGAGATTCGCGGAATTCAGCATTTCGATACAGGGCGTCGCCACCAGCTTCGGCAAGCCCTGGCCGCCGAATTCAACAGGATGCTGCACGCCCTGCCAGCCGGCTTCGCCGAACTGCTTGAAGGCTTCCTTGAAGCCCTTGCTGGTCGTGACCTTGCCGTCGCTCCATGAACTCGGATCCTTGTCGGCGGAATGATTGAGCGGCGCCACGACTTCGCCGCAGAACCTGGCGTTTTCTTCCAGAATGGCTTCCACGGTTTCCGGCGTCGCGTCTTCGCAGTTTGGTAACGCATTGACTTCCGACAATCCAGCCAGTTCGTTCATGACGAACAGCATATCCTTCAATGGTGCGACGTAGCTCATCTCCGACTCCTGATCCTGTGTACGCAATCTCTTGTTGCGCTGCTTACGCATTCGTTTTTACTGCTTGCTGTATTACCTGTGCTGCTGAAAAATCGGCCCTGTCATGCGAGAGGGCCGATTTGGTATTGCTGATTATCCCAGTTGCTTGACCAACTCAGGCACGACCTCGAACAAGTCGCCGACGATGCCGTAGTCCGCCACCGAGAAGATCGGTGCTTCTTCATCCTTGTTGATCGCCACGATCACCTTGGAATCCTTCATGCCGGCCAGATGCTGGATCGCCCCGGAAATACCGACGGCGATGTACAGCTGCGGCGCCACGATCTTCCCGGTCTGGCCCACTTGCCAGTCGTTCGGCACGTAGCCCGCATCGACCGCGGCGCGCGAAGCGCCCATGGCGGCGTTGAGCTTGTCGGCCAGCGGCTCGAGGATCTTGAAGCTTTCCGACGAGCCCATGCCGCGGCCACCGGAAACGATGATCTTGGCAGCCGTCAGCTCCGGACGATCCGACTTCGCCACTTCACGCGAGACGAAGCTGGATTTGCCGGAGTCGGCCACGGCCGCCAGCGACTCAACCGCTGCGCTGCCGCCTGAGGCTGCGGCATCGAAACCGGTAGTGCGCACGGTGATGACCTTGATGGCATCGGTCGATTGCACGGTAGCGATGGCGTTACCGGCGTAGATCGGACGCTCGAAGGTATCGGCGCTGTCGACCTTGGTGATCTCCGAAATCTGTGCCACGTCCAGCTTGGCGGCCACGCGCGGCAGGATGTTCTTGCCGTAGGCGGTGGCGGGAGCCAGGATGTGGGTGTAGTCCTTGGCGATGGCCAGCGTTTGCTCGGCGATATTCTCTGCGAGGCCGTCGGCGAATTGCGGCGCATCGGCCAGCAGGACTTTGGAGACGCCGGCGATCTGCGCGGCGGCATCGGCGGCGGCTTTGGCGTTGTGGCCTGCCACGAGAACGTGGACGTCGCCGCCGGCTTGTGCTGCTGCGGTGATGGTGTTCAGTGTGCTGCCCTTGAGGCTGGCATTGTCGTGTTCTGCAATGACGAGTGCGGTCATGTTGTCTCTTCCTTAAATGACTTTGGCTTCGTTTCTGAGCTTGGCAACCAGGGTCGCGACGTCAGGCACCTTCACGCCTGCGGTGCGCTTGGCCGGTTCGGCGACCTTGAGCGTCTTGACGCGCGGAGCGACGTCCACGCCCAGGTCTTCCGGCTTGACGATGTCCAGGGTCTTCTTCTTGGCCTTCATGATGTTCGGCAGCGTGACGTAGCGCGGCTCGTTCAGGCGCAAGTCGGTGGTCACGATGGCCGGCAAGGTCAGCGACAGGGTTTCGAGGCCGCCGTCGACTTCACGCGTGACCGAGACCTTGCCGTCTTCGACCACGACCTTGGAGGCGAAGGTGGCTTGCGGCCAACCCAGCAGCGCCGCCAGCATCTGGCCGGTCTGGTTGCTGTCGTCGTCGATGGCTTGCTTGCCGAGGATGATCAGTTGCGGTTGTTCCTTGTCGGCCAGTGCCTTCAGCAGCTTGGCCACGGCCAGCGGTTGCAGGTCGAGGTCGGCCGGCGTTTCCACCAGGATGCCGCGGTCGGCGCCGATCGCCATGGCGGTGCGCAGGGTTTCCTGGCATTGGGTCACGCCGCAGGAAACGGCGATGACTTCGGTGACCTTACCGGCTTCCTTCAGACGCGTGGCTTCTTCCACCGCGATCTCGTCGAAGGGGTTCATCGACATCTTGACGTTGGCGATGTCCACACCGCTACCGTCGGATTTGACGCGTACTTTGACGTTGTAATCTACTACCCGCTTGACGGGGACTAATACTTTCATCGCCTGGTCCTTGGAAAAATCGAATTGACGTAAACGTTAACTGAACGGTGATTATAAAAGCAAAAGCGCGGCAAAAGCCGGACATCGTTTGAATTTAGCACGATCGTTCTTTTTAATGTGTGAAGCATACACACTAAATCGCCGCAGCGAAAGTCCCCGGACCGGCTTTTTGGAAAGGATTTTGAGCAGAATTTCCGGACGTCACCACGCCCGGATTCCGCAGGAGAAATTTATACGGCCAGATGTGCCGGTCGGCCGCCGCGCAAACCGGCAATCAGATTATCGACGGCCAGTTCAGCCATGGCGCGCCGCGTTTCATGCGTGGCCGAGCCGATATGCGGCAAGGCTACGACATTGGGCAATTGCAGCAACGGAGAATCGGCCGGCAACGGTTCCTGCTCGAAGACGTCGAGTCCGGCGCCGTAAATGGTCTTGCGTTGCAGCGCCTCGATCAGCGCCGCTTCATCGACGATGCGTCCGCGCGAGGCGTTGATAAAAATGGCGCTTCGCTTCATCAGCCCGAATTCGCGCGCACCGATGGTGCGTTCGGTCTGCGCCGTCAGCGGCAGCATAGGACAAACGAAGTCCGCCTGCTGAAACAGTTCGTCGCGTGTGACATACGTCGCCGCCAGCAACGCTTCCGCCTCGGGATTGGGGCGCGTGTTGTGATACACGATCTTCATGCCGAAACCGTGATGCGCACGCCGCGCCACCGCGCTGCCGATACGGCCCATGCCGAGCATCCCGAGCGTCTTGCCGTGCACGTTGACGCCGAACAGCGATTCGCCGATGCTGCCCTTCCATTTTCCGGCCTTGACGAATTCCGCCAGCTCCACCACGCGGCGCGCGCTGGCGAGGATCAGCGAAAAGATCGCATCCGCCGTGGCCTCGTTCAGCACGCCCGGCGTATGCGCCAGCATCAGGTCGCGCTTGCGGAAATAATCAAGGTCGAAGTTGTCGACGCCGACCGACACCGTCGAGGCAATCTTCAGCAGGGGAGCCGCCTCCAGCATGTCATTGCCGATCGGCAGGCTGGCGCCGATCATGCCCTGCGCCGTCGCCAGCGCCGCCAGGAACTGCGCACGGTTGCCGGCGTTAATCGCCTCGAAATACGTGACCTCGAATTCATCGCGCAGACGTTGCAGCAAATCGTCCGGCAACTTCTTGTATACGACTACATGTTGTTTCATCGATGCTCCCGGATGGCTTCAGGTGGAAGCAGCGTCAAGTTGAGCGCGGGTCGGCAGGCCTTCCATGTCGCCCACCACCTGAATGGCGAACGCGCCGATACGGTTGCCTCGCATGACGGCCTCCGTCATCGACAATCCTTCCAGCAAACCGCTGATCACGCCGACCGCGAAACCGTCGCCGGCACCGACCGTGTCGACCACTTCCCTGACCGCGACACCGGCCACGATGCCTTCATCGTCGGCGTTGCGGAAGTAGGCGCCGTCCGCACCTAGTTTGATGATGACCTGCTTGACGCCGCGCTCAAGATAGAAGGCGGCAATGTCACGCGGCTCGCTGTGGCCGGTCAATATCTTGCCTTCGCTCAGGCCGGGCAATACCCAGTCGGCCTTGAACGCCAGCGCGTTGAGCTGCTGCGCCATCACTTCCTGCGACGGCCATAGCATCGGCCGCAAATTCGGATCGAAGGAAATCGTCTTGCCGCGCGCACGCATGAAGTCCAGCGCGTGATGCGCGAACGCCATCGTGCTCGGCGACAAGGCGGCGGCGATGCCGGTCGCGTGCAAGTGACGCGCGCCGCCGAAATAGGCCTCGTCGAAATCGACCTGCGACAGATGGCTGGCGGCCGAACCCTTGCGGTAATACTCGATCGCCGGATCGGCGCCGTCGACGGCCTTGGCCTTGAGCTGGATCGCCGTGCGGAATTCCTTGTCGGTCGCCACGTGGCTGACGTCGACGCCTTCCTGGGCGACGCGCTTGCAGATGAAACGGCCGAAGGAATCGTTGCCGACGCGGCTGACCCAGCCGACTTTCAGGCCCAGGCGCGCCAGGCCGATGGCGACGTTGGTTTCGGCTCCGGCGAGGCGACGCGTGTATCTTTCAACATCCGCAAAATCGCCGACCTCGTCCGCGACAAACAACGCCAGTGCTTCGCCGTACGTGACGACGTCCAGTTGTGTTTGCATTACTCGTTCTCTCTGATGGTGTACGGCGGGTGATGCGCCTAGGCCGAAGCCAGCATCGCCACGTAATCGCGGGTCGCCGCTTCCAGGTCCTTGCCGATGATCGGGAATTCGATCGCGCGCTGCACGCCGCGCGGGAAATGGGAAAACAGGCGGCGCCAGACGGCGTCGTCTTCGTCGAGCGGGATCGCCTTGAGTTTACCCTTGTCGTTCCACACGCCCTTGCAGTGCACGTATTGCACGTGCGCCGCCAGCGTGCGGGCCGCCACTTCGGCGTCGACGCCGCTCCAGCGCCAGTTGCCCATGTCGAAGGTCATGCCGACCGGGACGCCGGTGCCGGAACAAACCGCCAGAAAATTGGCGATCGATTCCAGTTTGCCACCGTGTTCGGTCTGGTCGTTTTCGAGCAGTAAAGGCACCGGCGCCTGCGCGACAAAACGCGACCAGTCCAGCATGTTGCTGGCCGGCGAAAAATGGCCCAGCGACACCTTCAGGAATCGTGACTGCAGCTGTTGCGCCTCGTCCATGACCTGATCGAGCTCATCGCGCGCCAGCGAACCGTCCTTGCGGAACAACTCGATCGGCGCCGAATAGACCGAAAACAACTTGTGCTTCACCAGCAGCGCGTGCAGCTCATCGAAATCAGGCAACTCGACGAACAGCTCGCGGCGGATTTCCAAGCCCGCCGCACCAGCCGCGGCCACGATCGGAATCAGGTGCGCATGCCCGACCTGGCGCACGAAATCTGCGCCGTAGGCGGAGGCCGCAACCAGTACCGGGGTTTTCATTTGATGTTGCCGGCGCCGACGAACTGGCGCGCTTCCGGCGTTTGCGGATCTGAGAAGAATTCCTTCGACGGACGCGCTTCCCACACCTTGCCCTGATGCATGAACACGGTGAGATCGGCGACCCGCCGGGCGAATTCCATTTCGTGCGTGACGAGCAACATAGTCATCCCTCCCCTTGCGAGTTCTTCCATGACTTTCAGCACTTCCTGCGTCAGCTCCGGGTCCAGCGCCGAGGTCACTTCATCAAACAGCATGACCTGCGGTTCCATCGCCAGCGAGCGGGCAATCGCCACGCGCTGTTGCTGGCCGCCCGACAATTGTTCCGGATAAGCGTCGCGCTTGTGATCCAGGCCGACCTGCTTCAAGACCTTGATCGCGGTTTCGCGCGCTTTTTCGGTCGCCACTTTCTTGACGATGCGCGGCGACAGCATGACGTTCTCCTCCACGGTCAGATGCGGGAACAGGTTGTAGTGCTGGAACACCATCCCGACATCCTTGCGCAGCTCGATCAGGTGCTCATGCTTGGCGGTGAGCTTGTGACCGGCGACATTGATGCTACCACCATCAATCGTCTCCAGGCCATTGATGCAACGCAGCATGGTGCTTTTACCCGAACCGCTGCGGCCGATGACCGCAATCACCTGTCCGCGCTCGACGGACAACGATATCCCATTCAAGACCTGGTTGCTGCCAAAGCTCTTGGTGATGTTCTCGATCTCAACGATGGGCATGGAATTTCCTTTCTAGGGCAAAACTGAAACGCGACAGCGGATAGCAGAAGATGAAATAGATCGCGGCGACAATCGGGAAAACGAGGAAGGGCTGGAACGTCGCATTGCTGACGAGCTTGCCCGCCTGCGTCAACTCGACCAGGCCGATGATGGAAGCAATCGAGGTGTTCTTGACGATCTGCACCAGGAAGCCGACCGTCGGCGGCAGCGAAATGCGCACCGCCTGCGGCAGGATCACGTAGCGCAGCTGCTGCCAGCGTGTCATCGCCAACGCAGTGGATGCTTCCCACTGCGGCACCGGCACGGCTTCGATGCAGCCGCGCCAGATTTCACCGAGGTAGGCACTGGTGTAAATCGTCATGGCGATCGTCGCTGCCACCATCGGCGGCAGCTTGAAACCGTAGATCGCCAGTCCGTAGAACGACAGGAACAGGATGATCAGCACCGGCGTGCCCTGGATGATCTGGATATACACCGCCGACAAGGTACGCAGGATCTGCAGATGCGAAGTACGCATCAGCGCCACCACGAACCCGGCAGCGCCACCGGCGATGAACGCCAGCACCGACAACAGCACGGTCCAGCGCGCGGCTTCCCACAGGAAGATGAACTGGTCCCAGGAAAATTCGGCAATCATCGGTTCCCCCTTGGCCGCGCTACGCCAAGACGGCGGCGGCGTTTGAACACAACCAGACCGATGAGCCAGAAACTGAGGCGGAACAGCAGCGCCAGCAGAATGTAGAGGCCCATCACGATCAGGTAAATTTCGAAGCTGCGGAAGGTTTCCGCATCAAGCAGGTTGGCGCTCGCGGTCAGCTCTTCGGCGGAGATCGCCGACACCACGCTGGAGGCCAGCATCATCAGCGTGAACTGGCTGGCCAGCGCCGGATAGACCTTCTCCAGCGCGGGCGTCAGCACCACGTGGCGGATCACCTGCCAGCGCGTCATCGCCAGCGCCTGCGCCGCTTCGACTTGCGACGGATGGACCGCCATCATGCCGGCGCGCACGATCTCGGTCGAATACGCGCCGAGATTGACCGTCATCGCCACCAGTGCGGCGACATTGGCATCGACCTGCACGCCTGCAGCGGGCAAGCCGAAAAAGATAATGAACAACTGCACCAGGAAAGGCGTGCTGCGGATCAGCTCCACATAGGACGTGACCGCAAAGCGGGCCGGTGCCGAACCGTGAATGCTCACGATCGCCCCGAAGATACCTACCGCCAAACCGCAGATCATCGACAGCGCACTGAGCCGGATGGTGAGCAAGGCTCCCCATAGCAGCTGGTCCATGTGCTGAAAGATGAACGCAAACTGAAAATCATAAGACATCGTCTACTCCTTGCCGATTTACTTGGCGGGCGCAAATGCCGACACCCGCCGCGCAAGTTTTCCGGTACGAATCCGCGAGGAATCCGTACCGGTTGATTGCAATACGTTGCGCAGTGCTAAATCAGAAAACGGGGAGATTTGGCAGTGGCGAACCCGACCACTTGCGCGAGATCGCATCCAATTCGCCGTTCAGCTTGACGTAGTAGATGAAGTTGTTGAGCCATTGCTGCAGATCGAACGCGCCTTTACGCACGGTCATCGAGTTCGGTTGCACCGAGTATGGGAACTTGATGTCGATCTTGCCGGCGCCACGGGTCTTCACGATTTCGGTCGCCATGGTGTTCGGGATCGAGATTGCATCAACCTGGCCGCTCAACAGAGCCTGGGTCACGGTGGAGTCATCTTCAAAACGGACCAGCACGGTGCCTGCAGGCGCCAGACGAGTCAGTGCAGTGTCGTTGGTGCTACCGCGCGAAACGCCGACCTTCTTCTTGACCAGGTCGTTCAGGTTCTTGAACTTGGAAGCGACCGGACCGACGATGGACAACTCGAAACCGCTGTAAGGAATCGTGAACATCACCGACTTGGCGCGTTCAGGCGTCGGCGCCAGTGTTGCAGCCAGGAAGTCGACCTTGCCGGATTCGAGCGCTGGAATACGTGCAGGCGGCACCAGCGGAACGATTTCCACCGGCAGGCCAAGGTATTTACCGATCAGGTTGGCGACGTCAACGTCGTAACCGATTGGCTCGCCCTTGGCGTCAACACTACCGAACGGTGGTGTGCCGCTGACGACGCCAATGGTGACCTTGCCCTTCTTGATCAGGTCGGCCACGGTTTGTGCGCTGGCGCTGGCGGCTGCGCCGACTGCGCAGGTAGCGGCCAGGGTCAGCGCGATGAATTTGGTGCTCAACAGATTCTTGATGCTCATGGTGTAGTCTCCTTTTCGTCATCCCCTGCCCTGGATAAGGGAGCCGGATGAACGTCCTCGTTATAGGCTTGCGCCCGCTGTAGTACGACTGTCTACGTCTTTCTTTACCGCCTCTTTTTGTTGCTTTTTTTGTTGCTTTTTTCTGAGCAGCGATGCATCACCCGTGCATTTGTTTTCTCTGGTATCGGTTCCAGAATCGTTACAAAACCATGTTCTTCGCTTGCGTGCTGGATCCGCGCGGAATCAGCCGGCCGTCCAGCAAAATCTCGCGGCGTGGTGCGCCCTCGCCATTGATGCGCGCCAGCAGGCGCTCGATCGCGGCAAAGCCGATGTCGTAGGTCGGCTGCTCGATGGTGCTGATGCCGCTGCCAACCAGCGGAGACCAGGACAATTCATCGAAACACAGCAGGCCGATGTCTTGCGGGAAGCGCAGCTTCATGCTTTGCAGCGCCAGCGCGATCTGCAGCGACACCATGCCGTTGCCCGCCAGAATCGCCAGCCTGCCGCCGCTATTGCGGCTGCGCCGGCGCTTCAGGAAATCATCCAGCGTCGTCGCCACGTGCCCCGGCTGGTCGATATGCACTTCCAGCGTCTCGCCGTGACAATCCGGCCGCGTCGACATCGCCTGGAGAAAGCCTGCCTGCCGCCCCTGACGCGAACTGACGCCGTGCAGCGGCTGCACCACCAGGCCGATATCGGTATAACCGCCGGCCAGCAGGTGCTCGGTCGCCATGCGTGCCGCGCCCACGTTGTCCAACCCGACCAGGTCGAAATCGCAACCTTCCACACGCCGGTCCAGCAACACCACCGGAAACGCCGCTTGCCCCAACTCCTTCAACGGCGTCACATTGCGCCCTTGCGTATTGAACAGCAGGCCTTCCACGCTATAGGAATGCAGGGCCGCCAGCGATTGCTTCTCGCGCTTCTCGTCGTTGCCGGTATTGCACAGCATCAGCGTGTAGCCATGTTCCTGGCAAGCCGCTTCGGCGCCGTGCAGCACGGCCACCGAATACGGGTTCAGGATGTCCGCCACCAGCATCCCGATCAGCTTGGTGCGCCCGCCCTTGAGGCCGCGCGCCATCTGGCTTGGCTGATAGCCGAGCCGGGCGATCGTGCTGCGAATCTGTTCGCGCAGATGCTCCGACAGGGCGTCAAGCTCGCCGCCGAGATACCTTGAAATACTTGTCTTCGACACACCCGCTTCGCGTGCGACCTGGGCAATCGTGACCTTGCCCGCGCCGGTGCTGCGCGTGTGTTGCATATAGGATTTTTGTCTCACTCTACCTGCCAAATCGTTGATTGTTATCTATCGATACATCGATTGATTTGCGCTACGGGTTCCCAGGTTTCTTTTTTATGATGAATCTTTGGAACCGGTTCCAAGATAACAGTGAGAATTTTGTTTGGCAAACTATTTCACATGAAAAATTTGATGAAGAATGATGAAACGAAGCGTCGAATTTCTCTCAGGAAAAATGCGAGTGGCAGGTCATAATCGCCTCCCCGCCATGGCAACTCACGTGCGGTATTGTTGGCATAACCAATTCTGCAGCCTTCAAACGATCGCGACAAAAATACAAATATTCTTCTAATTAGTTTGCTGCATCGCGACATGGGACGATACAATTAATGAAAATAGTTCTCATTAACAAAATTATCTCCCTCTATCCATGTCCCTCAAACGCACCCGCGCCGCCCTCCTGGGCCTGGCTACCCTTGCACCGTCAATCCTGCTGGCGCAAACCACAGAATCTTCCGCCCCGACGACCGCCGCAGATACGAACCAGCTGCCTGCCGTGAACGTGAGCGCCGACGGCGATGCAGAAACCCGCTACAACGCGGCAAAAATACAGGTCAACAAATCCTCCGTACCGCTGTCGCAGACGCCACAATCCGTTTCACTAGTGCCGCGCGCCGTGCTCGACAGCCAGCAGGCCGTGACGCTCGCGGATGCGCTCAAGAATGCACCTGGCGTGGTCTCCGGCCAATACGGGCGGCGCGGCTGGGACGACCTGATCATCCGCGGCCAGGTGGCGTCCGATTCGCTTTACCTGGACGGCCTGCGCACGGCGGCGTCCAATCGCGTCGCCGAGCAGTTGTTCGGTCTGGAGCAAATTGAAGTCTTGAAGGGGCCGGGTTCGCTGCTGTACGGCCTGGTCCTGCCGGGCGGCCTGGTCAACATGGTCAGCAAGCGCCCGCAAAGCTACGATTTCGCCAATGCCGACGTCACGGTCGGCAGCCACGACTTCCGCCAGGCGACAATCGACCTGAACAAGTCGCTGTCGGAAAACGGCAAACAAGCCTTTCGCATCAACGGCCTGATCTCCAACGCCAACGACGCCACCGATTACGTCTGGTTCAAGAACCGTTACATCGCACCATCGCTGTCGCTGGATCTCGGCGCACGCACCGACTTCACCATCCTGACCAGCTTCCAGGAACGCGGCTACATCCGCCAGCAAGGCCTGCCGCTGTCGGGATCGATCAACCGCAACGTCAACGGCAGCATCCCGCTCAGCCGCTTCACCGGCGAACCCGCAGCACGGCCGTACAACGCCACCGAAACCCGCCTGGGCTATTCGCTGACGCATCGCTTCGACGACGGCTGGACGCTGAACAACAACCTGCGCTGGCAGCAATTCACGATGAGCGGCCAGTTGGTCGCCAACACCGCCGCCACCGGCACCTCGCTGACCCGGACCGGCACCGACCAGACCTACGACGGTCAGACCTTCACGATGGACACCAACTTGCAGCGCAGCTTCAACACCGCTGTCGGCAAGCATCAGATCACCTTCGGCTCGGACTACCTGAACACGCGCGAAGACGTGCGCTCCTATGCTTGTACCGTGACCGCATTGAACGTCTACAACCCGGTCTACGGCGCGCGCCTGGTCTGCCCCGCCACGCCTGGCACCAATACCTCCACCACCGTCCGCGATCTTGGCATCTACCTGCGTGACCAGATCCAGTTCGGCGATCGCTGGCAACTGTTGGCCGGCCTGCGCCGCGACAATACGTCGACCTATTCGGACAACATCGTGACAAAGAAACACACGGACAATCCCGCCAGCGCCACTACCGGCTCGGCGGCATTGATGTATGAAGTCCTGAGAGGCGTGCGTCCATACGTCAGCTATTCCACCTCGTTCTACCCGAACTCCGGCACTGACATCGGCGGCAACACCTTCAAACCGGAGACCGGCAAGCAATGGGAAGCCGGCGTCAAGGTCGAGTTGGATGAAGGCCGTACCAACCTGAACGTGGCCTTGTTCGACCTGCGCCGCCGCAACGTGCTGCAGACCGATCCGAACAACACCACCTTCAAGATCGCCGTGGGAGAACAGCATTCGCAAGGCGGAGAAATCGGCATCACCAGCGACTTCCGCAACGGTGTGAGCCTGATGGCCGGTTACTCCTACACCTCGGCCGTGATCAGCGACGACGGCGGACAAAAAGTCACCACCGTCGGCCAGTGGCTGGACAATGTGCCGCGCCACAATTTCAACACCAGCGCACGCTATCGCTTCAAGGGCGAACTGACCGGATGGGAACTCAATGGCGGTGTGCATGGGCAAAGTCGTCAGCGCACCAATGGCTATTCCCTGCCGGGCTATGTGCTGACTGATGTGGGCGTCGCCTACAATGCCGCGCGCTGGCGCACCGCCTTGAACGTCAAGAACATATTCAATACGCAGTACTACGCCGGCGGCCTGGCCAATGCGGTCGCCCTTGGCGATGATCGCGTCGTGATGCTGACACTGGGATATCGCTACTGATCGCGGTTGCATGCCGAAAAAAGCAATGCAGCCGCGCCATGTACCGGGGGTCCGAATCAGAAGAGACGTTGGTTTTCCCATCTACGTATTACTACGCAGATGATCTACGTAGTTTAACGCTTGTTGAAAATGACTGACTCGAAAATACTAAGCGCCTAATTACAACAGGAGGAAGACAAATGACTTACAAGACCCAAGCACTGGTTGCAGCAGCACTGCTGAGCCTCTCCCTTTCCAGCCAGGCTGCCGACACGATCAAGATCGGCGTGTCCGGCCCGTTCACTGGCGGTTCCGCACCGATGGGCGCGTCCATGCGCGACGGCGTCAAGCTGGCCGTGGCCGACATCAACGCTGCCGGCGGCGTACTGGGTCGCCAGCTGCAATTGGTCGAGCGCGACGACGAAGCCAAGAATGAGCGTGGCGTGCAAATCGCGCAGGAGCTGATCAACAAGGAAAAGGTCGTCGCCACAGTCGGCTTCATCAACACCGGTGTCGCATTGGCCGCGCAGCGCTTCTATCAGGAAGCCAAGATTCCGGTCATCAATAACGTCGCCACCGGCAGCGTCATCACCAAGCAGTTCGAGAAGGAAAAGGACAACTACGTCTTCCGTACTTCGGCGGCTGACGGCATCCAGGCCAAGATGATTGCCGAAGAAGCGATCGACAAGCAAAAGTTCACCAAGGTCGCGATTCTGGCCGACTCCACCAACTACGGCCAGCTCGGCCGTGAAGATCTGGAAAAGGTCCTGGCCGCCCGGAAGATCACGCCCGTCGCCGTCGAAAAATACAACCTGAAGGACGTCGACATGACGGCCCAGTTGCTGAAGTCCAAGCAAGGCGGCGCGCAAGTCGTGCTGACTTACGGCATCGGTCCTGAACTGGCGCAGATCGCCAACGCCATGGAAAAGCTGAACTGGCACGTGCCCATCATCGGCAGCTGGCCGCTGTCGATGGGTAACTTCATCGACAACTCCGGCAAGAACGGCAACGGCGCACGCATGCCGCAAACCTTCATCCAGGACGGCAATACACCCAAGCGCAAGGCCTTCATCGAAGCCTACCAAAAGGCTTACAAGGTTGACCGCATTCCTTCCGCAGTGTCAGCTGCCCAGGGTTACGACTCGATTTACCTGTTGGCCGCAGCGATCAAGCAAGCCGGCGCCACCGACGGCGAGAAGGTCCGTGCTGCCCTGGAAAACCTGAACACCAAGGTCGAAGGCGTCGTGACGACCTACGACAAACCGTTCTCGCACAGTGACCACGAAGCGATCAAGCCGAACAACGTCGTCATGGGCGAAGTGAAAAACGGTCGCGTCATTCTCGGCAAATAGTCCGCCCACCATGCACTGACATTTGTGCATCATTGCTGAACCTGAAAAGCCGGTCTTTGCTCCCAAGGACCGGCCTTTTTTGCACCGAGTCCGCTCGTTCGGGCGCTGTCCATGCGCCCCATGCAAACCAGGTTTTCGCCACACACCGCTCGCCATTCATTGGCAGCCGCTTCTTGGGTAGAAATAATGGATATTCTGTTACAGCTGGTTTTCAGCGGCATCGCGCTAGGCATGATCTACGCGGTGATCGCCTTCGGTTATCAATTGACCTTCGCCACCTCCGGCACACTGAACTTCGGCCAAGGCGAGGCCTTGATGCTTGGTTCGCTGGTCGGCCTGTCCGTGGTCGGCAACATTCACGGCGGACCCTATCTCAACTACTGGCTGATGATCCCCATCGTGCTGGTCTTCGGCGCGCTGCAAGGCGTCTTCGTCGAATGGATCGGCGTGCGTCCGGCCATCAAGATCAAGTCCGA
>NZ_JBIWNS010000008.1:0-265368 GCF_044767325.1 Herbaspirillum sp. NPDC101397 | reverse complement strand
TCTCTTCTTTTACGTCCCCTGTCTCACCGCTTTTACCTCCATTGCGCTACTGAACACCAATAGCGGATCAACTTCAGCCACGGCTTGCTCATGCCCAGGCCGGCAAACTCACCCCAATTCATTCGCAAAAGCGCCAATCGCCCATACTCTTCCGGTTTCAGGCGCAATTCGCGAGTGCCAATAGCCTCGCGCGACCTCAGTAACTCCTAACTTCCGCGATCGAACAGGAAAATCCGCCTCTCGCAGTCAAGATTCGAATCAGCAACATCAGCATCTCCCGGCAACAAACGAGGCAATTATCGGCAGCTCCCTCAGACATTCCGTGATCTGACCCACACCTTCGTGCGTCAAGCCTAATCTCCACATCAAGTCTTCCCAAACAACCGATGACACCAATACTACGGGCGTAAAAAAACCGGCCATCGGCCGGTCCTTTTATTCGGGCTGTCAGCATCGACAGCCGTACAAACAATCAGAAGCGGTAAGCAGCTTTGAGAACCGCAAAGTTCACACCGCCGTTCGGCTGCTTGATGCCGCCGTTCGAAAAGTGTTGCAGCTTCAGGCCGACATCCAGACCGTTCGCAAACACATAACCAGTGCCGAGGTGATCGCCGAACTGGAATGCAGTCGACAGCTTCTTGGTGTCGTTGTTGTACAGCGAGGAGAACAGGTGAACGCCGATACCGGCTTCGCCGTAGAAACCCTTCTTGTCATCGCGTTGGAAACGGAACACCGGTGTGAAACCGATGTCGGTGAAGTTCTTGCTGGAGTCGGTATTGTTGTAACGCTTCTGGTGCCATTCAGCGACCGTCAGATCCCAGTAGCCGCCGATGTGGGTGCCATTCGATTGCCACCAGGCTGTGTTCTTCCAATCCCATTGTGCGCCCAGGCGCAGCATCTGAACCTTGGAGCCGGCGCCGGCTTCCACGGAGACGGAATCAACGGCGTAGCTGGAAGTTTGCAGGCCAATCAGGGCGACGGCTGCGACAGTGACTTTGAGGGCAAATTTTTTCA
This sequence comes from Herbaspirillum sp. NPDC101397, assembly GCF_044767325.1. NCBI lineage: Bacteria > Pseudomonadati > Pseudomonadota > Betaproteobacteria > Burkholderiales > Oxalobacteraceae > Herbaspirillum > Herbaspirillum sp. NPDC101397. The sequence continues at coordinate 264,354 of NZ_JBIWNS010000008.1, read as the reverse complement.
TCGACATGGAGTTTTCGCTAGAGTAAATATTGTTGAATATCGAAATGGAATTGGTTGTGCTGAGAGTGAATAGCAACCGCAAACACTTGAAGCTATTTTCTCATAACAACTAGAAAAGAAAGCAAGTCTTGGAACAAGCGTGACCGTGATTGTCGCTGAAATTGAACAGCTTTGCTCGAGCGAGCTCGGAACGCCGTCATTTCATTGGCAAAAAGATAATGCAATTGAGCCGTGACGGCATCGGCGGGAGTCAAACGGTGAAAAGAAAATCGCTACGCGAGAGCAAATTCAGGATGCACGACGCCAGACACAACTCATCTCTGATACGCAAACTCTGGCAAGCCGGCGACATCCACCCGCACCGACAACACGCAGCCGGAATGCGGGTACTGCGCCAGCTCGGCTTCGCTGCGTCCATTCCTGCCGGTTGTGATGTAAAGCGTGCGCAAATCCTCGCCGCCAAAGGCGATCATCGTCGGGCAACGGGCTGGCACGCTGATCTCCTGCAAAATGTCGCCGGACGCAGAAAGCCGCAGTACGCGTCCACCTTCAAACATGGCGCACCAATAGGCGTTCTCGCTGTCGACTGCGGCGCCATCAGGACGGCCGCCGTAGTCCGGCGCTGTCTTGTCCGCATCGAATTGCTTGAACAGCCGCTTGTTGCTGGTCGTACCGCTGGCGAGATCGAAATCATAGGCGTCGATACGATGGGCAGGCGTGTTCGAATGGAACATCGTGCGCTTGTCGGTGCTGAACGCCACGCCGTTGGAGGTGGTCACCGAATGCGCCGCATCACGCAGTTTGCCGTGATCGAAGCAAAACAAGCTGCCGAGCTCCTGATCGCGCGGCTCATAGATCGTTCCGGCCCAGAAGCGTCCCATCGCATCGCAGCGGCCATCGTTGAAACGCAGCTTGCTGACGTCGTAAGGCGCTTCGAGCAATCGCACCAGGTCGCCGCTCTTGGTATCGAGGTGGAACAGGCCATCACGCAACGCCACCAGCAAGCCGCCGTTTGAATGGATAGCGATGCATCCGGGTTCTCCCGGCATCGGCCAGCTGCGATGCGCCTTGCTGCTCTCATGCAGACGATGCACCGCCCGGCCGGGAATGTCGATCCAGTACAGCGCACCTTCTCCAGCGTGCCATAAGGGGCATTCGCCAAGTTGCATGGGCTGCTCGAAAGCGATCTGGATTGGATGTGAGGACATAAGAATTGAATTCGCAGTTTCAGATAAACGAGAACTGCATTATGCCCATTCCAGCACGGTGAATAACGCCGCAGATATCGAAAACGAAAATAAAAAATGACACATCGAAAAGCGCATACCTGCCGCCAAAAACACCGCAGCCCCTGCGATCGAGGATCGGCAGGGGCTGCGAGAGCATCAGCGCGGTGATGTAGCAAACTACATCGCCGCGCCAATTTTTACATCGATCAGTTCGACCAGCCGCCGTCGATCATATGGATCGCGCCGGTAGTGAATGCCGATTCTTCCGAGGCCAGATACAGCGCCAGCGCCGCGACTTCTTCGGCCTTGCCGATGCGGCCCATCGGTTGACGTCCGACGAACGCCTGGCGCACTTCCGCTTCGCTCTTGCCGGTTTCCTTGGCTTGCGTGGTGATGCGCTGATTCAGCGACGGCGATTCAATGGTGCCCGGGCAGATGGCATTGCAACGCACGCCTTGCGCCACGAAATCGGCGGCAACCGATTTGGTCAGGCCGACCACGGCCGCCTTGCTGGCACCGTAGGCGAAGCGATTCGCCACGCCCTTGACGCTCGATGCTGCAGACGCGATGTTGACGATCGAGCCCGATTTTTTTGCCAGCATGCCCGGCAACACCGCACGGATGGTATGGAACATCGCCTTGGCGTTCAGGTTGAAAGAGAAATCCCAGGCCTTGTCGTCGCAATCCAGGATGTTGCCGGCGGCAACGTAGCCTGCGCAGTTGAACAGCACGTCGACCGCGCCGACCTTGGCCACCAGCGCCTTGATCGCGGCGTCGTCGGTCACGTCCAGCAGATGCGTTTCCACATTGGCGATGCCCGCCAGTTCATCCAGATGCTGCTTGCTGATGTCGGTCGCGATGACGCGCGCGCCTTCACGTGCAAACAGTTCGACCGAAGCGCGGCCGATGCCTTGCGCGGCGGCGGTGATCAACACGGTTTTGCCGGCCAGGCGTCCAGAGGATTGCGACATGGTATTTCCTTTAAATGAGTTTTCGTTGTGCGAGATTCTTGAGCAGCGCCGTCAGACCAAATGTCCACGGTGCGACCTTGTCGGTAAAGTTGACCTTGTTCACCAGCGCGCCCAGCTTCGGCGTCGCGATCGTGACCACGTCGGCGACCTGGTGGGTGAAACCCTGTCCCGGACCGAAGCGGTCCTGCGTCGGCGCGAACATGGTGCCGAGGAACAGCACCAGGCCGTCCGGATACTGGTGGTTCGGGCCGATGGCGTGTTCCACCAGATTCAGCGGATCGCGGCTGATCATCGACATCGAACTGCTGCCCTTGAGCGTAAAGCCTTCCGTACCGTCTACCCGCATTGTAAGTTCGGCACGGCGCACGTCGTCAATTGAAAAGTTTGCATCGAACAGACGAATGAAAGGCCCGACGGCACACGAAGCGTTGTTGTCCTTGGCTTTGCCCAGCAGCAGGGCGGAGCGGCCTTCGAAGTCGCGCAGGTTGACGTCGTTGCCGAGTGTCGCACCTAGCGTCGCGCCGCGGCTGTTCACCACCAGCACGATTTCCGGTTCGGGATTGTTCCAGACCGATTTAGGATGGATGCCGACTTCGTCGCCCAGGCCGACTGAAGACAGTGGCTGCGCCTTGGTGAAGATCTCGGCGTCGGGACCGATGCCGACTTCCAGGTACTGCGACCAGACGCCTTGCTCCAGCAGCACTTCCTTGAGTTTGGCGGCGCCGTCGGAACCCGGCACCACACTCGATAGGTTGTCGCCGATCACGGCGGTGATCGCCTTGCGCACCGATTCCGCCCTGCCGGCGTCGCCGCGCGCCTGTTCTTCGATCACGCGCTCGAGCATGCTGGCGACGAAAGTCACACCGCTGGCCTTGACCGCCTGCAGGTCGATCGGCGCCAGCAGCCATGGGCGCGACGTATCGCGCGTGGCAACATCGGCGTTGGCCAGCAGATCTTCCAGCGACGCCAGGCGCGGTGCCGTGGCTTGAGCTACTGCCGCGGCGGGATTGTCGAGCTCGAGCAGTTGGCTCGAGGTTGCTGCGACGGCGGTCAGGTCGTACACGCCGTCGGCCTGCACCTTGACCAGCACCGGGCCGACGCCCGGTTGCCAGATGCGGCCGACCAGCGTCGCTTGCTGGTGATCTTCAGGCAGATGCGCCTGCGTCGAGAATGCGTGTGTCATGCGTGCTCCAATTGAATGTCAGGGACGATGCTGAAATGCGAACGAGATGCTGAGAGATGAGAGATGCATCAAGACGCATGGTCGAGATTGCTTGAAGCATGTCGCAGCTCCTCAATGTAAAAACTGCCGCCGGCAAAAAAACGCCGGCGACAGCAAGGAGAAGAAACGATCAGGCGATCAGGTATAAACGCCGATATGCCAAGGCACGAATTCATCCTGGCCGTAGCCATGTAATTCGCTCTTGGTTTTTTTACCCGAAGCGGTGTCGAGGATCATCTGGAAGAATTTGGCGCCGATTTCCTGCGGCGTGGCCAGACCGTCGGCGATCTCGCCGCAGTTGATGTCCATGTCTTCTTCCTGACGTTGCCACAGCGCCGTGTTGGTCGCCAGTTTCAGCGAGGGCGATGGTGCGCAGCCATAGGCCGAACCGCGGCCGGTGGTGAAGCAGATCATGTTGGCGCCGCCGGCGACTTGCCCGGTTGCAGAGATAGGATCGTAGCCGGGCGTGTCCATGAAGACAAAACCCTTGGCCGTCACCGTCTCTGCATACTTGTAGACGTCCATCAGGTTGGAGGTGCCGCCCTTGGCGACGGCGCCCAGGGATTTTTCCAGGATGGTGGTCAGGCCGCCGGCCTTGTTGCCCGCCGATGGATTGTTGTTCATTTCGGCGCCGTTCTTGGCGCAGTATTCTTCCCACCACGCGATGCGCGCCAGCAGCTTTTCGCCGACTTCCGACGACACTGCGCGACGCGTCAGCAAGTGTTCCGCACCGTAGATTTCCGGCGTCTCCGACAGGATCGCCGTGCCGCCGTGCCTGACCAGCAAGTCGACAGCTGCGCCCAGCGCCGGATTGGCGGTAATGCCCGAATAACCATCCGAACCGCCGCATTGCAAGCCCAGCGTCAGGTGGCTGGCCGGAACCGGTTCGCGCTTGATGTCATTGGCCTTGGGCAGCATCTTCTTGATCTTCTCGATGCCGAGTGCGACCGTCTTGGCGGTGCCGCCGGTGCTCTGGATCGTGAAGGTATGGAAGTATTCGTTTTCTTTCAGGTTGTGCGCTTCCAGCAGGCCCGAGATCTGATTGGTTTCACAACCGAGGCCGACGATCAGGACAGCTGCAAAATTCGGATGCTTGGCGTAACCGGCCAGCGTGCGACGCAGCATTGCCAGCGGCTCGCCTTCCGAATCGACCGCGCAGCCGAGACCGTGGGTCAATGCGACGATGCCGTCGACGTTGGGGAAATCAGCCAGCGCTTCCGGATGAATGTCGCGGCGGAAGTAATCCGCAATTGCGCGCGCGGCAGTCGCCGAGCAGTTCACCGAGGTCAGCACGCCGATGTAATTGCGCGTGGCGACGCGGCCGTCGGCTCGCTTGATGCCCATGAAGGTCGCCGGCGTATCGACATAATCGACAGGCTTGAAATCGGCGCCGAAGGAGTGCTCGCGCGAAAACTCCGCCATGGCCAGATTGTGCGTGTGCACGTGCTGACCTGGCTCGATGGCTTGGCTGGCGGTGCCGATGATTTGTCCATAGCGTTTGATCGGCTGGCCGACGGCGATGGCGCGTGTCGCCATCTTGTGCCCGGCAGGGATCAGCGCCGCGACCCGCAGGCCGTTCTCTTCTTCGAGAATGGTGCCGGTGATCAGCTGGCGGCGCGCAATGACAACATCATCGACAGGATTCAATCGGATGACGGGAGAAATAGGTTTCATGATGATCTCGGTAAAAATCGGCAAATATCAGCAGCGTAGAGAATGTCCTGCAGGCTGGCCGGCGTACGTTGCTGCGTGACGCCGGCCGCAGTATGCATGTTGCTGCTCACGTGATGCGTGCTTACTTCGCTGCAAACTGCGCCAGGTCAGGCATCGGTGTGCCGACCCATTGCTGATAGATCTGACCGAGGCGACCGTTCTTGGTGTTGGTGTCGACCCAGGCGTTCAGCCATTTTTGCAGTTCAGGTTCGTTTTGGCGGATGCCGATGGCGTAAGGGATGTCCTTGATCGCGAACTTGGTTTCCAGGCCCTTGGATGGATTCTGGCGAGCGATCGCTGCAGCCAGTGCATTCGGTGTGCACAGACCGTCAACCTGGCCCGATACAACGGCGGCGGTCACGGTCGCATCATCGTCAAAGCGCACGATGGTGGCGCCCTTTGGCGCCAGCGGTGTCAGCAGGGAATCCTGCATGTTGCCGCGCACGACGGCGATACGCTTGCCGTTCAGGTCGGCCAGGCTCTTGATGGCGGTGCCTTTCGGTGCGGCGACGACGAATTGCGAGGCGCCGTACGGATGCGTGAAGGTGATGACCTTGGCGCGCTCAGGGGTGATGCTGAAAGTGGCGATGACCATGTCGGCCTTGCCGGTCATCAGGAAAGGCACGCGATTCGGACCGGTGACTTGCACGATTTCCAGTTCCACACCCAGATCCTTGGCCAGCGCGCGTGCTGTTTCCACGTCCGAACCTTGTGGTTCCAGCTTGGCATTGGTCATGCCGAACGGCGGCGCACCGAGGTCGACGGCGATCAGCACTTTCTTGCGCGCCTTGATGTCGGCCAGCGTGTCGGCGTGGACAACCTGGGCGAAGCAGGCCAGGCCGAGCATGACGGCTGCGGCTTTTTTTGTGAAGCTGGATAAAGTTTTCATGTTGTCTCCTGAGGTATCGATTTTGACTGCAAAGTGGTGAAGAAAATTTTACAAATTACAACTCGCTGCTGACGAACTTCGCCAGTTCAGCGGTCTTGGGATTGGTGAACAGCTCGTCCGGAGGTCCCATTTCCCAGACTTTTCCCTGATGCATGAACACCAGCACGTCAGCCAGTTTGCGCGCGAACGCCATTTCATGCGTGACCAGCACCATGGTCATGCCCTGTTTGGACAAGTCTTCCATGACCTTCAATACTTCGCCGGTCAGTTCCGGATCGAGCGCCGACGTCACTTCGTCGAACAGCATCAGTTCCGGCGCCATCGCCAGCGAACGGGCAATCGCCACGCGCTGCGCCTGGCCGCCGGAGAGTTGCTCCGGATAGGCTTCCTTCTTTGCTTCCAAGCCGACCAGCGTCAGCACATTGTGCGCGATTTTTTTCGCTTCTGCTGTCGCCATCTTTTTGATGGTGGTCAGCGCCAGCGTGATGTTGCGCTCCACGGTCACGTGCGGGAACAGGTTGTAGCTCTGGAACACGATGCCGACCTGCTTGCGCAGCTCGCGCAGGTTGAGCTTGTCCGGATGATGGATGTCATGGCCGCACACGTTGATGTCGCCGGAGTCGATGCGTTCGAGCCCGTTGAGGCAACGCAGCAAGGTGCTCTTGCCCGATCCGCTGCGGCCGATGATCGCAACCATCTGGCCCTTCTGCACATCCAGCGAGACGCCGTTCAACACCTTGTTCGTGCCGAAGCTCTTGTGCAGATTGTTGATGCTAACGATTGCTGACATTCAATTTCCTTTCAAAGTGCTTGCTCAGCGCCGACAGCGGATAGCAGAGACAAAAATAAATCAGGGCCACGCAGCCGAACACGGTGAACGGCTGGAAAGTCGAGTTGTTGATGATCTGGCCGGCGCGCGACAGGTCGACGAAACCGATCACCGATGCCAGCGAGGTGTTCTTGACGATCTGCACCATGAAGCCGACGGTCGGCGGGATGGCAATCTTGAACGCCTGCGGCAGGATCACTTTCTGCAATTGTTCGAAGCGGTTGAAGCCCAGGCATTCGGATGCTTCCCACTGCGTCTTCGGCACCGCCTGGATGCAGCCGCGCCAGATTTCGCCGAGGAAGGCCGCGCAATACACCGCAAACGAAATCCCGGCGGCCACCAGCGGCGACAGCTTGAAGCCGGCAATCGCCAGGCCGAAATAGGCCACGAACAGGATCACCAGCAGCGGGATGCCCTGGACGATCTGGATGTACCAGCTGGCGATGGCGCGCAGCGTCTTGTTGGGCGACACGCGCCACAGCGCGATCACGAAGCCGGCCGCGCCGCCGAAGACGAACGCCACCAGCGACAGGACCACGGTCCAGACCGCCGCCTGCAGCAGGTACTCGACGTGTAAAAAGGTAAATGAGGTCACGTGGTCTCCTTACAGATTGGTGCCGAGTTTGCGCTTGCGCACAAACGCGGTCTTCCCGACCAGCCAGAATGCGGCGCGGAACAGGAAGGACAAGGCCAGGTAGGCAACGGCGATCACCACATACACTTCAAAGCTGCGGAAGGTCTCCGACTGCACCAGGTTGGCGGTGGCGGTCAGTTCTTCGGCAGAGATCTGCGAGGTGATGCTCGATGCCAGCATCAGCAGGATGAACTGGCTGGTCAGCGACGGATAGACGCGTTCCACCGCAGGCAACAACACCACATGCCAGTAGACATGGAACTTGGACATGCCCAGGCATTCGGCCGCTTCGATCTGGCCGGGGTGGATGGAGTTGATGCCGGCGCGCATGATCTCTGCGGTGTAGGCGCCGACGTTGACGGTCAGCGCGATCACGGCGGCGGTTTCCGCAGTCAGGCGCAAGCCGATGCTCGCCAGGCCGAAATAGACCAGGAACACCTGCACCAGCAGCGGCGTATTGCGAATGATCTCGACATAGGTCTTGACCAGCGCTTGCAGCAGCCAGCTCTTGCTCTTGAAGGCGATGGCGCACAGCGTGCCGACCACAAAGCCCAATACGATGGAGAGCGCGGATAACTGTACCGTCAGCCAGGCGCCTTCGAGCAGACGGGGCCAGTTGACGAACACGCTCATGAAATCAAAGGTGTAATGCATGAAGTCTCCAGAAGTCTTCGGGACGGCGGCTGATTCCGGGAAGCCGCAGAGTCCGGTGGCGAATCAGGCAGCGATCCAAGGCATGGATGGAAGGACAGATGGAACAGGGAATGCGGACGTCCTCATGACGCACGTCGGATGGAAGTGTGTTGGCATTGCTGGGTCTCCTTGCTGAGGCCTGGCCGGACCGGGAGGTCCGCTACGCAGGACAGTTCATTATTGATGCGCTGCGGATCGGTGTCCGGTCCGGTGAGCGTATCGGCAATCGCCTCTTGATGGGCGCTTTTCTTTCGGTAACGACTACATTCCTGAAACTTGTCAAATAAAAATCAAAGTACTTTGATGCCGTCGATGGCAATGCGCGATTGTTCGCGCACAATGCCGTTGACCAGCGGCTCACCGAAATCCGGCAGGCTGATTTCAAACGTGTCGCCCAGTTGGGTACGTACGCCGTCGGCAAACGACAGCGTCGCGGTGCCGAAGAAGTGGACGTGGATGTCGCCCGGACGCAGGAACTGGTTGTACTTGAAGTGGTGGTACTCCAGGTTCTCGATGGCGTGGCACATATTGTCCTGGCCGGAGAGAAATTCCTTCTCCCAGATCACGCGGCCGTCGCGGCGGATGCGGCTCATGCCGACCAGATTGGCGGGCAGTTCGCCGACCAGCAGCTCGGGGCCGAAGGAGCAATAGCGCAACTTCGAATGCGCCAGGTACAGGTAATTCTTGCGCTCCACCACGTGATCGGAAAATTCGTTGCCGATGGCGAAACCGAGGCGATGCGGCTGGCCGTCTTCACCAATGATGTACAGGCCGGTCAGCTCGGGCTCTTCACCGGCGTCTTCGGCAAACTCAGGCATCGGGAAGGCTGCGCCCGGATTGACCACGATATCGCCGTCGCCCTTGTAGAACCATTCCGGCTGTGCGCCGACCTTGCCGCGACCGGGACGACCGCCGTCCAGGCCCCACTTGAACATGCGCATGGTGTCGGTCATGGCGCTTTCGTCGTCGTCCAGCTTCTGGTGCATCTTGTCGCGCGTGGAGGCGCTGCCCAGATGGGTCAGGCCGGTGCCGGACACCAGGCAATGCGCAGGGTCTGCATGGTCCAGCGGCGCCAGGATACGGTTTTCCTTCAGGATGGCGGCGTAATCTTCCGAGGTATTGCTGTTGAGCAGTTGCGCCTGGCGCTCCAGCGAATTGCCTTCGGCAATCGCCAGCAGGGCCAGCTCATGCATGGTGCTGACTTGGGAAACCACGTTGATGGCTTTGCCGCACACGATGCCGACCTTGCGGTCGCCCTGGCGGTCTTCGAATTGAATCAGTCTCACGTTGTCTCCGATGTTGATGTGGAGACATCCGGCGATGGCGCCGCGCGCATCGGATGCTGTGGCGCAGCATGGGCGCCGGCAGGTCGAATCAACCGCGCGCCGCTGCAATGTGCAGTCGCGCTCAGATTAATTTCGCCAATGTCTCCATGAAATTATTCACATCCGCTCGAGTATGGATGCGTTAGCATTATGTTTTTGCTGGACAAAATATAAGAGGCTTCCACAACGATGTCTAATGACCTTAATTCATCGGGTGATAACCAACTGCAGGCAACCCAGGAAACGCCTGCGGTTTTGCCCTCGGTGAGCGCGATCGTCAGCCGCCTGCGCTTCAAGCAAGTGGCCTTGCTGACGGCGCTCGACGAGCAGGGTTCGCTGCACAAGGCCGCCGAAGTCATGCACATGACGCAACCGGCCGCCACCAAGGCGCTGCATGAAATGGAGTCGGCGCTGGGCGTCACGCTGTTTGACCGTTCGACGCGCGGCATCGAAGCCACCGAGCTGGGCCGCTGCGTGATCCGCTATGCGCGCCTGATCCAGAGCGACATCAGCAATCTGCGCGACGAGTTGCAGGGCATGCTGACCGGGCAGGGCGGCAGATTGTCGATCGGTACCATCATGGGCGCCGCGCCGCTGGTGACGCGCGCCTTGACGCGCTTGCGCGAGGTGCAGCCGGAAGTGTCAATCGAAATCACCGAAGACACCAGCGCCCGTCAGCTGCTGCTGCTGGACCAGGGCCGCATCGACCTGATGGTGGGACGTTCGTCGGTGAGTTCACAGCCGCAGCTGTACAACTATGAAATGCTGCGCGGTGAACCGATGTGCATCGTCACCGGCCTCGACCACCCATTGGCGACCGCGCAAAAGGTGCGCCTGCAGGAATTGTCGACGTCGTCGTGGATCCTGTACTCAAGCAATATGCCGATGCGCATCTGGATCGAGCACGAATTCAAGCTCGAGGGAATGAAGGTGCCGGCCAATGTTATCGAAACGGCATCGCCCTTCGTCACCGTCACCTTGTTGGCGCAATCGAACATGGTCGCGGTGATGCCGCTGGATATCGCCCACTTCTTCGCGGCCAAGCAGATGCTGTGCATCCTGCCCGTGCATCTGAAGACCCGCATCGAGCACTATGGTATCGTGACCCGCAAAAACGCCACCCTGTCGTCGATCGGGAAGATGTTCATCAATATCCTGCGCCAGCAAAACTGAACGGTTGCCAGCGCCCATTTTCCATCGCAGCATCTCCTCGAGAATCCATGAAGTCTGTCTTCACATCTTCACTGCCGTCCCCCCTGCGCCTGGCCATGTTGGCCGCCGTGGTCGCTGTCCTCGCCGCTTGCGCCAACACGCAAAAAGTACATGATCCGGTCGCCAAGCAGGTCAAGCTGGATCAGGCGCTCGCGCTGTTCTCGACCAATCCGGCGCAAGGCCTGCCGAAGGAGTGGGACCCGCTGATTTTCATGCGCAAGAAGAAGGCCACTGAATACAGCCTGATCAAGGACGGCGATCGCACCGTGTTGCGCGCCTTCGCCGACAGGGCCTCGTCGGGCCTGCGCCATGAGGTCAATATCGATCCGGTCAAGCAACCGTGGCTGACCTGGAGCTGGAAGACTTCGGCACTGATCAAGACCGCCGACAATCGTTTCCGCGACACCGAAGATTCGCCGGTGCGCATCGTGCTGGCCTTCGACGGCGACAAGAGCAAGCTGTCCTTCATGGACACCATCCTGTTCGACACCGCCAAGCTGGTGTCGGGACATGACTTTCCCTATGCAACGCTGATGTACATCTGGGAAAACAAGGCGCCCAAGGAAACCGTCATCGCCAACACGCGCACCGGCCGCATCCAGATGCTGGTGGCCGAAAGTGGCGCCGCCAATGTCGGGCAGTGGGTCAGCTACCAGCGCAACATCGTTGACGACTACGTGAAGGTGTACGGCGAACAGCCGGGACGGCTGATCGGCGTCGGCGTACTCACCGACACCGACAACACTGAAGAAAAAGTGGAGGCGTGGTACGGCGACATTCGCCTGTTGCGCCAGGCCACGGTGGCCGGACAGACGCCGTCACCGCAACAATGAATTAACGCACCGCCAGCAGCGCGAGCAAGGCCAGCAAGGCCGGCAATCCTTGTACATACAGGATCGAGCGCTTGGCGGTAACGCCGCCGTAGATGCCCGCCACCAGCACGCACGCGACGAAAAACAGCTTGATCGCACCGTCGCCGGAGATCAGTCCCCACGCCAGGCCGGCTGCGAGGAAACCGTTGTAGAGGCCCTGGTTGGCGGCCAGCACCCTGGACGCCTCGGCCGCTTCGCGCGACTGGCGGAAAGTCTTCAGCCCCAGCGGCTTGGTCCACAGGAACATCTCCAACACCAGTATCCAGACGTGCAGCACGGCGATCAGCGCCACCAGAATGTCGGCGAGCAGTTTCATTGTTTCTCCTTGTTATGATTTGTCTCGTGATCATGCCTGAAACAACAGTTCATGAACATAGTGCGTGAATCGCGGTTGCAGGCATCGCGCGAAAGCCGCTACAATGGCGCCGGGCCTGACAGGAGGCCCGGTCTCGCGAAAGCTGACGCACCTGTTCATTGTTACGCGCACCTTCCTTTTCGGATATGCCCTGACGTTGAAACCTTGATATGACCGGAGCGAGAACGGTCGATATGAAAGGAACGTTATGTGGTCTACCTCCCATCCCCTGTTCAAACAACTCCGTAATGTTGCCGGCGAACCCTGCAACAGCGAATTCCTGCGTCGCCATGCGCGCCGGCTGGTGCGCGACGGTCGCGCCGACCAGCCCAGCAAAGCCTTGCCGGTGCTGCGCCGGGTGATCGACGCCGGCCTCATGCCGGAGCTCGCCGTCACCGACTTGTACAACGTGCGCGAAACCCTGCAGCTGAAACACATCCTGCATACGCTGGCGCGCGAACTCGGTTTCGCCAGCTGGGACGTTTGCAAGCAGGACATCGACCGCTGCGACACCACCGCACTGGATCGCTATCGCTTCGAGCAAGGCCAGTTCGGCGACTTCGAGCAGAACTGGTTTCCCGACGAACCAACCGCGCGCGCCTGGCAGCAGGAGAACGGCGGTTACATCGTCAACTATGGCAGACAGGCTGTAGCGATTCTTGCAAAGTAAGCGGGCAATAAAAAACGGCGGCGCCAAGAAGGCCCGCCGTTTTTTTGCATCAACAAGATTTTATTGCGGCTTCAGGAATGCCTCCGCCAGACGCACCCAATAGGTCGCGCCGAGCGGCAGCAAATCATCGTTGAAGTCGTAGCTAGGATTGTGCAGGTTGCACGGACCGAGGCCGTGGCCGCTGTCGCGATGGCCGCCTTCGCCGTTGCCGATGAAGACATAGCAACCGGGTTTGTGCTGCAGCATGAAGGCAAAATCTTCCGCCCCCATGGTCGGTTCGACCGTGGCGTTGACATTCTCGGCGCCGACGATGCCTTGCAGGACATCCACTGCGAATGCGGTTTCCTTGGCGTGATTGATCAGCGGTGGATAGTTGCGCTGGAAGTTGAAATCAACTTCGGCATCGAAGGCTGCCGCCGTATGTTCGGCGATCTCCTGCATGCGGCGCTCGATCAGGTCCAGCACCGGCGCGCTGAAGGTGCGCACGGTGCCGATCAGGCTGGCGTTGTCGGGGATGACATTAGTGGCGCTGCCGGCATGGATCTGGGTGATCGACAAGACGGCCGGATCGTTGGGATTGGCATTGCGCGAGACGATGGTCTGCCAGCTCTGCGCAATCTGCACCGCCGTCATGACCGGGTCGATGGACTTGTGCGGCTGCGCCGCGTGCGAACCCTTGCCCTTGACGATCACTTCGAACTCATTGCTCGACGCCATCATCGGTCCCGGCGTGACGCCGAAGGTGCCGACCTTCATGCCCGGCCAGTTGTGCATGCCGAACACCGCATCCATCGGATATTTTTCAAACAGGCCGTCCTGAATCATACGCTCGGCGCCGCGGCCGCCTTCTTCGGCCGGCTGGAAAATCACATACACGGTGCCAACGAAATCACGGTGTTGCGACAAGTGATGCGCCGCGCCCAGCAGCATGGCGGTGTGGCCGTCGTGACCACAGGCGTGCATCTTGCCGGCATTTTTGGACGCATGCGGGAAGGTGTTCAGCTCCGGCATCGGCAATGCATCCATGTCAGCGCGCAAGCCGATCGCACGCGGACCGTCGCCGCCCTTGATGATGCCGACCACGCCGGTGACGCCCATGCCACGTACCACCGGGATGCCCCATTCGGTCAGCTTTTGCGCGACGACGTCGGAGGTACGTACTTCTTCATAACTCAGTTCGGGGTGAGCGTGGATGTCGCGCCGGATTTTTTGCAATTCGGCGTGGAATTTGGTGATGGGATCGATGAGTTTCATAGTGCTTACCTTGCTGCTGTGTTGTCATTTCGACACTGATGTTAATGATTGCGACGGCAAGTCTTTTGTCGCGGTCTCGTCTATATTACTCCCAGGCTTGAGCGGCTTCCATAAATGTAGTTGCTTCTCTTGCATGTTTTCTGCACCATTCGCTTTTCGCAGTTTGTTCATTCACCAGCCAACCGCCAATGCTTGTTTTCATAATCCGCCGCTGCGTCCAGAGCCTTGCCGTGTTATTGCTGATGTCGCTGCTGGTGTTCGTCAGCGTCTACGCCATCGGCAACCCCATCGATATCCTCATCAGCGCCGACGCCGACCAGATCGAGCGCGCGCGCGTGATCGCCGCCTTCGGACTGGACCAGCCGTTGTGGGTGCAATATTTTTATTTCATCAAGAATGCCCTGGCCGGCGACATGGGACGTTCCTTCGTCTACGCCATGCCGGCACTGGGCCTGATCCTGGAGCGCCTGCCGGCGACGTTGGAACTGGCAGTGTCCGCCATCCTGATTGCCATTGTGATCGGACTGCCGCTGGGATTATGGGCGGGTTTGCGGCCGAAGAGTGTTGCCGGCAAGACCATCATGACGGTGTCGATCTTCGGTTTTTCACTGCCGACCTTCTGGGTCGGGCTGATGCTGATCATGGTGTTCGCGGTCGAGCTGGGCTGGCTGCCGACCGGCGGACGCGGTCAGACGGCGCTGCTGTTCGGCGTCCCGCTCGGCTTCCTGACCTGGGACGGGCTTAAGCATTTGCTGATGCCGGCGCTCAACCTGTCGCTGTTCAACATCGCGCTGATCATCCGCCTCACGCGCGCCGGCACCCAAGAAGCGCTGCTGCAGGATTACATCAAGTTCGCCCGCGCCAAGGGACTGCGCAACAGTCGCATCATCGGCGTGCACGTGCTCAAGAACATCCTGATTCCGATCGTCACCGTGGTGGCGCTGCAGTTCGGCTCCATCATTGCGTTCTCGATCGTGACCGAATCCATCTTCGCCTGGCCCGGCGTCGGCAAGCTGCTGATCGATTCCATCCGCGTGCTCGACCGGCCCGTGATCGTCGCCTTCCTGTCGCTGATCGTGGTCATCTTCATCCTCATTAATCTGTGTGTCGACCTGCTGTATTCGCTGCTCGATCCGCGTGTACGCCTGTCGGAAGCGAAGGGCTGACATGGTTTCGAAATTAATCCGGAAAATCACCCAGGCCGACACGCCCTTCACGCGTTTCCTGCAAGGCTATTTCGCCAGCCGCATCGCTACCTTCGGCTTTGCATTGCTGCTGCTGATCTTGCTGGCGGCTTTGTTCGCGCCGCTGGTCGCGCCGCAGAATCCTTACGACCTCGAACATCTCGACGTCATGGATTCGCGCCTGGAACCGGGCAAGACCGCCATGGAAAGCGATCTTACCTACCTGCTCGGCACCGACGACCAGGGTCGCGACATGCTGTCGGCGATCCTCTACGGCTTGCGCATTTCCGTCATGGTCGGCGTCACCAGCACCGTGATTGCGCTGGCCATCGGCCTGTCGCTCGGTTTGCTGGCCGGCTATGCGGGCGGCCGCATCGAGGCGCTGATCATGCGTGTGGCCGACATCCAGCTGGCGTTTCCACCGATCCTGGTGGCGCTGATTTTGCTGGCCTTGACCGGTCGCGGCGTCGACAAGATCATCATTGCGCTAGTCACCGTGCAGTGGGCGTATTACGCGCGCACCACGCGCAGCACGGCGCTGGTGGAGCGCAAGAAGGAATACATCGAAGCCGCGCGCCTGCTCGGCCTGTCGCCGCTGCGCATCATGTTCCGCCATCTGTTGCCGAACTGCCTGCCGCCGCTGATCGTGATCGCGGCGCTGCAAGTGGCGTCGGCGATTTCGCTGGAAGCGACGCTGTCCTTCCTCGGGCTCGGCCTGCCGGTGACGGAACCGTCACTGGGGCTGCTGATCTCCAACGGTTTTCAATACCTGATGTCGGGAAAATACTGGATCAGCTTCTTCCCCGGCGTAGCGCTGCTGGCGACGGTGGTGGCGATCAACCTGGTCGCCGACCAGTTGCGCGACGTGCTCAATCCACGCCTGCAAGGGCAGTAGAAAGACAATGCGATGACCGCCACCTTGCAAGTAGAAAACCTGCAGACGCATTTCCTCTCGCGCGGCGGTATCGCGCGCGCGGTGGATGATGTTTCCTTCACTGTCGGGCCGGGGCAGGTCATGGGACTGGTCGGCGAATCCGGTTCCGGCAAATCGATGACCGGTTATTCCATCATGGGCCTGATCGACGAGCCGGGCAAAGTGGCCGGCGGCCGCATCCTGCTCAACGGCCGCGACCTGCGCAGCCTGCCCGCCGAAGAAATGCGCCGCATCCGCGGCAACCGCATCGCGATGATTTTCCAGGATCCGATGATGACGCTCAATCCGGTGCTGCGCATCGACACGCAGATGGTCGAAGCCGTGCGCGCGCATCAGGACGTCAGCAAGGAGGCAGCGCTGGCAATGGCGCGCGACGCGCTGGTGCGGGTTGGTATCGCCGCGCCGGACGAACGCCTGAACGCCTATCCGCATCAGTTCTCGGGCGGCATGCGCCAGCGCGTCGCCATCGCGATTGCGCTGCTCAACAAGCCCGACCTGATCATTTGCGACGAGCCGACCACGGCGCTCGACGTCACCATCCAGGGCCAGATCCTGTTCGAGATGCAGAAGCTGTGCCGCGAATCCGGTACGGCGCTGATCTGGATCACCCATGATCTTTCCGTGGTCGCCGGATTGGCCGACACCGTCAGCGTGATGTACGCCGGCCGCATCGTTGAAAGCGGCGACGTCGCCCGGGTGCTGACCCATCCACGCCATCCTTACACCCATGGCCTGATCGCCTCGGCGCCGTCGCGCAATCCGCGCGGCCAGGCCTTGAGCCAGATTCCCGGCAGCACGCCGTCGCTTCTGAAATTGCCCGCCGGCTGCGCCTTCCGCGACCGCTGCGCGCACGCCACCAGCGAATGTACGCAGACGCCGGAGACGCGCATCGTCGACGGCCGCGCCTTACGCTGCTTCCATCCGATGGCCGATGCGCCCGCAGGGAGCATCGCATGAACCAGGAACACGACAACATGCCGCCATTGCTGGAACTGCGCCACGTTTTCAAACGCTTCGTCAAACCGCTCGACAGCGCGGCGAAGACCTCCAACCTGATTACACGGCCGTTCGGTAAAGTCCTCCACGAAGAAGTCGTGCACGCAGTCGATGACGTCAGCCTGCACATCCACGCCGGCGAAGTGGTCGGCCTGGTCGGTGAGTCGGGATGCGGAAAATCGACGCTGGGCCGCATGGCGGTAGGCCTGCATGGCCTGACCGAAGGGCAGCGCCTGTGGCAAGGGGAAGATCTCGACGCGCTGTCGCCGCAACAACGGCGCGAGCGCCAGCTGGCGATCCAGATGATTTTCCAGGATCCCTACGCCTCGCTCAATCCGCGCCTGCGCGTGGTCGACATCGTCGGCGAAGCGCCGGTCGTACACGGAATCACCGGCAAGCGCGAGCAGCAGGACTATGTTGCCGACCTGCTGCAGCGCGTGGGATTGAGCGGCGACATGCTGCGCCGTTTTCCGCATCAGTTTTCCGGCGGTCAGCGCGCCCGTGTCGGCATCGCGCGTGCGCTCGCGGTCAAGCCGAAATTCCTGGTCTGCGACGAGGCAGTGGCGGCCCTTGACGTATCCATACAGGCGCAGGTGCTCAATCTGTTCATCAAGCTGCGCGACGAGCTCGACCTGACCTATCTGTTCATCAGCCACGACCTCGGCGTGGTGCGGCATATCTCCGACCGCGTGCTGATCATGTATCTGGGACGCATCGTCGAATCGGCGCCGACCGACGCCGTCTTCGCGCGCGCCAACCATCCCTACACGCAAGCGCTGCTGGCCTCGGCGCCAAAGCTGGAAGTCGGCAAGGCGACTTACTTCGCCGTCAAGGGCGAAATCCCGTCGCCGCTGAATCCACCTTCGGGATGCCACTTCCATCCGCGCTGCCCGCATGCGATGCCGCGCTGCTCGGTGGAAAAGCCATTGTTGCGGGAAATCGCGCCGGGGCACATGTCGGCTTGCCATCTGAACGACGCGCAGTAAAAAACGCCGGCGATCATGCCGGCGTTTTGAGACAAATCAAACGGAAACTCCTTTATTTCTCTCATTTCATTTTTTTAAGCAGTGGGATATTCATTTGCACGTAATTAACCAGCATTCCTACACACGTATCTAGTTCTTCGCTGGCAGTATTTATTACGTACTGCGGATTTTCTGGCGGCTCGTAGGGTGCACCAATTCCTGTGAAATTCAATAAATCCCCTGATCTCGCCTTTTTATATAGACCTTTGGGATCTCTCGCTTCGCACGTTGTTAAATCCGCTGCTATATATATTTCATGAAAAGGCTGACAGCAGCGTCCACGTGCTTGCAATCTGTCTTCGAAGTAGGGGGAGATGAATGCTGCAATACAAATTAAGCCGGCATCTGCGAAAAGATTTGCGACTTCGCTACCTCGCCGGATATTCTCAGCACGGTCTATTTGAGTAAACCCCAAGTCAGAATTCAAACCTTCACGAAGATTGTCCCCGTCCAGCACGTAGCATTGATAACCTAAGGGAATTAGTGCGCTTGCCAAAGCCTTGGACAAGGTAGATTTCCCGGATCCTGAAAGTCCAGTCAACCACAATACTGCACCTTCATGTCTGCGCGAGTACGTCTGACTCGCGGAACTCAATGGCTGAGTTCTAAAAAAAGTCTCTTTTTTCATTAGAAAAATAAAAAATGAATCCTTTTTGATCTCTACAAACACTCTCTACAGGGATCGGAAATAAGGGCATTAAATGTCTATTAAGATCGTTTTTTCAATGAGGTACGAGATCGGCCCTTGTTTGATAACGATTTTTCAGACCGGATCGGATTCGAACAGCGCAAAGTTCTTTTTCTCAATTAAGGAAAAAACATATCGGTCCACAATCTTTCCGTTTTTAATAAAACTGCTTTTCAGAGTCCCTTCCTTTGTAAATCCGCATTTTTCAAGAACTCTCACAGAAGCAGAAGTCCAATGAAAAACGGTTGTTTCAATACGCACCAATTTAATCGTATCAAACACGTAAGTGACAATATTTTTAACCGCGTAGGAAGCAATTCCTTTTCCCCAATATTCCTCTCCTAGCCAGTAAGCGAGGCCGGTGGAATGAAATGCTGCACCTGTTCGAATGCTTAATCCTATGCCGCCCACGAGGTGGCCATCTAATTCAATTGCCCAGGAATGAGTCTCTGAACACAACATCATTTTTTTAACAAAGTTAGACGCGTCTTGATGAGTATAGGGACTTGGAAATCGATCTGCCATATTGGCCGAGATTTTCAAATTGTTTGCAACTCCAGGAAGTTGCTTGATGTGCTTATCGTCCCAGCGGACGAAGGTTACTCTCTCATCTATAGGAAGGTCTTCGTTTCTCATGGTCGGTGCCTCTCATTCAAAAATCATAAGGGTTCGTGTAAATGTCTCTAAATCGATTGGAGAGTCCCTCGTGAGTTTTGGCGACAATATCGTGAAGCGAGGAGGTAGTACGGATATTCCAATCGGCTTTGTCAAATGACGATATGCGATTAAGGGCCATTTTCCCGGACGAGTTTGTGTCAGCAATCGTGGTCCGAGACTGGGTATTGGCGTAACTATGAGTGAGTACTTCTACGTCAAAGTCGCCTTGTACGCCAAATTTGTTAAGCTGTTCTCTAAGGCTCGTTAAAGCCGAGACTGGGGACGCACAAAAGCCGTCATAGCCGATATATATGGATTGGTCGTCGCTAAAATCCAATATATGGTTATTTAAATCGCGCCATAGGTAGGCTCGCTCTAGATCAGATGGTCCTGTCCATGGATAATTTTGTGACCAGGATCGACGCAGGCTTTGAATCACGCCTGAATAATGTCTCAGCATAAAAACAAATAAAGCATTGGGATAAACCAAACGTAGCTTCTTCAAGATACGAACATTCCAAGGTGTGGACTCGCACAGAATGTTATTTTCACCGTGCGATGTCCTGATTCTTTCTGCGAAATCCATGGCGTGTTTTATTAGTGACGCTCTGTATGAATCTTTGAAGGGGGTTGGTATCCTGGAAAAGGCTTCGTGAGCGACTTGGATTGAAAAATATGCACTGGCTAATTCACCCGTGTAAATTACCTTGGGTAGGGTCCCGAGAAGGTTCCCAATCAAAGTGTTACCGGAACGTGGACAGCCACAGACGAAAATAGTGTCTATCAATGGATACCTCCAATTGAGAATGGTGGTTGACGACTAATTGTGTAGGTTCTGCGCAAAACTAGAATGAGAGATAGTCCAGATATCACGAGATAGCCGACGAATAGAGTAGTGGTTCGTGTTGAGGATTCCGGCAAAAGGTGAGCTATGGAAAAAGTCCAAGGAACACGCAGGCCTATCGACGTGAAAATCGCAAACTTTTTGATATAAGCAGTATCTCCCCCAGACCGTAATACGGCACGTGAAAGAAATGCCGTGGCAGCCCCTGAAAATACCATCACGGAACATAGAAGTGTCACGCTGAAGGGAATAGTGATTTCCTGATTGTTTGATGCAGAAAATAGAAAAATACCCATCACTGTCACCGAAGAAAAAAAAGCCACCATCAGTGCGTAAAGAATCGTTGTGTTGATTATTTTTTTTAAGATGTCTTTTTTCTCTTGCATTGCCCGAGCGACTTCAACTGCCGCGGCAGATGCAAAGCCAAGAGAAGCACCTTGGATGCAGGCGCTCGACGAATAGTAAAGTGCCATTGTGGCCAAAAAAAGAAGATCTTTAGAGAAGATTGCGAATAACAAGTAGTCGGCAATATTCACGGAAAGATTTGCAATAAGAAGATTGCCTGCATCCCGAAGAAAGTTTTTTGCATCCTTAAAAAAGAAAAGAGTCTTCTTAAACCTAGGGAGGATATTTTTAATAGATGTCGTATGAGTATTAAAAAAATAGACCGTCAGTGCGAAGAAAAATATTTCTGTCAGTGCCGCGCTAAGGCCTAAGAAAATGAGATCTTTAAAGATGTAGTAGGAGGAAGCAGCGGCCACGAAGCCAATACAAACTGCAATAAACGAACTATAAAAAACCTCTTTCCCTTTTTTTGATGCGACTAGACCTAGATAAAACGGGTTGGCAATGGTTATTAGAGCGTATGAAACTCCCATGCACCTACAGTAAAAAATATTTTTCTCATAGGTATTACCGTCACTCACAGGCGCAACTAAAAATGGCGCGAATATTACAAAAATCACAAAACAGAGAAACGCTGCGATTGCAGAAAACATGAGTAGAGTTTTGAACGAAGATAAGTACTGCTCTTGATTTTCTGGGCGACCACCTAGGCGATTGAGGCGAATGCTGCCGGCGGCGTTGATTGCAATGACCAATGATCCATACACAAAATACGATCGCGTTACATATCCTGTAACCGACAATGCTGACGCACTGATCATTCCCGCCAAGATCGTATGGAATAGTCCTTGGGTGGACCCTACTAAATTTGAAAGGACAAGCGGTATTGATGCGCGAAAATACTCAAAGAAAGAAAGAGCATCTTTATTCATCTTTTCGAAAGGATGAACGTTATGCATAGTTGTTTTTTGAAAAGGCTTTTAGTTTCGGGGGAATCATCCACATGTTTAAATGCGCCGATCGTTCTCCTGTGGGGACTGGCTGATGAATTGTGTTTCTAGGCAGATATAAGATTTCGCCAGGGTGAAGATTGTATTCAGCAATAGGGGGAGTTAGGGCTGCGAATTCTTTAACTTCAGATGTATATAGGCTAGGTGCTGAAAGAGACGGAAGGTCTTCAATAATTGAAGGCCATATTTTCCATTTTTTTTCTCCGTTCACTTGAATGATAAATGCATCGTGCGCATCGAAATGCGCATCTAAAGCGAATTGATTTTTGGCGGAGAGAAATAAGCAGGTCTGAAAAATTACTGGGTAAAGATCTTGGGACAGATAGCGCGTTATAGATTCAATTTCCGGATCGTATTTTTCAAGTCGCTTGATATAGATAGTAGTTTCTTCTTTTTCATAGAGATGTGTTATCGCGTCTATCGAAAGAAGGCCGTTTTTCATGTAGGAATGAGGTTGGCAATATCGTCCCTCTCTTAAAATTGAGAAGTCGTCAAGTTCCATTCCGTGATTGATTAGGTCGATGACATATTCAAATTTTAAGTAGTTGAAAATTTGCTTTGTGAGATGGCTATGAGTTAAGGCAGAGTATTCTTGCCAATAAGTGGTAAAGAATTTTTCTTTATCTAGGCCAAAAAATTCTTCAAATTTAATTTTCGAGTCGCGCATTTTCATATTCCAGTGCGATGTCTATTTGACCTATGAAAGAGTCCAAGTAAAGATACAGTTCTTCAATCACAAACAAGCTCGGAGCGGAGTACGCATTCTCAAATGCGGAGATCACGTCGACAGGAAAAACCTGAAATGTGTTCTTGTTTTTTGTTAAATTTCGATATCCTCCAAAGAACCGTCCATTTACCGCATACAAGATATGAACAAAAGCGGAAAACAAGATATTGAGCATTTCAAAGTACGTGAACTGGTCCTCTCTGATTAAGAATTTTCTGAAGTCGTAGCGTTTGATAAATGGGCGATTGTTTTCATAGATTTTTATCGTGTGAGCGTATTGAAATTCGAGGCACAAAAGAACCTCCCTCAACTCGAACGATTGATATAGGTAGTAACCATCTTTTAAATTAAATAACGTATCTTGTATGGAGGAAGAACTATCTTTTCGTTCGTTAAAGATTGCGATAGCAGCTTTTAACTCGGATAGGGGTAGATAACGAATGTCTAGCCTGTTTTTCTCAGGAAATTCAATCTCTTCTCGGTAGCCTATGGCAGATCTTTCTTTTTTTTGGATTTCTGTTTTTAATTCAGGATATTTTTTGTCACAGAAAATAAATGAGATATCCGTATCTGAATATGCGTCACAAGAGTTCTTTATTAGAGAGCCCCCGATAAAAACGCCAGACCAAGATATCGTTTGGGACGTATCGACGATTGACTGAAAATATTTACATGCATTTTCTATGCGTTCCAAATTACCGTTTTTTTCTCCAATCGTTTTCCATTGAGAATTATCGGTTTTTAGATATTTTGATTTTTGTTCTTGCAAAGAAAGTAAGCTAAATGGAACTACGCAAGTATTTGCGCCACGACGAATAGTGTTGACCTTAATGAGTCTGATTGACATAAGCCAAGCCGCAGAAATGTTTTCTTTTGTTGGGGCTATCCCAACTCCGATTATTGGGTCGATTTTTTAGCGAACATGAAAAGGTTCGCTGTCACAACCGCCTGCCATACCATTTTTGAAAATTTCATTATTTTCTAAAATTATTTTCGCGATTTCGTGTTGAGGAGGCCCGTCATACGGGGCGCTATTGATACGATTTGCCAAGTCTGAAAATACGGCTGATTGAACAACGCTAGAATTTGCTTTCATGCTATTTCCTTTCAAATGTGGAAAAACAGAAACCTACGGCTGGCAGTTGAATCTATTATTCTTATTTCCATTGCGTCAACAATGTCTTAGGCAATAGAGGCGTGTTCCCGTATAACTTTTGGAAGTCGATAAAAGAAAAAGTCGCCAACTATCTTTTGGCGTGCGTGAAAGACACGTATAGGTCAGTTGTGTGGAGGATGATCCTAACGTGACGTATTCTTTACGACGCACAATAAAAAACGCCGGCGATCATGCCGGCGTTTTTTTCAAGCGTCAGCGCATCACGACGCCAGTTTTTTCACCAGCTTCAAAATGAATTCGCGGCTATCGTACAGACGCGGAATCTCCACACGCTCATCCAGTCCGTGTGTGCGCAGGTCGGCCGGGTCGAAGAACAAGCCGGACACGCCGTACATCGGAATCCCCGCATTGCGTGCGAAGCGGCTGTCGGTTGCGCCCGTGCTCATGAACGGAATCACCGGCACGCCCGGCCACATTTCGCCGGTCAATGCTTCGATGGTCGAGAACATCTCGCCCTGCAGCGGCGACACCGGGCTGCGGGTCGGCTTGGCGAACTGGCGCATGGTGATCTTGTCGTTGGCGCCGTTGTTGGTGATCACTTGCTTCAGCTGCGCCTCGACCTTGTCCGGATCATCGAACGGCAGCATGCGGCAATTGACCACGGCCTTGGCCGATTGTGGCAGGGCGTTTTCGGCGTGGCCGGCGTTGACCATGGTGGCGGTACAGGTGGTGCGCAGTTGCGCGTTGTACAGCGGCGTCTTCGAAAGACGCTCGATGACGGCGGCATCGGTGCTGCCGTTGCCGACCGCGCGCATGTCGTCTGCCAGCTGGCCGGACATCAGCGGTGCAGTGCGGCTGAAGTAGGTCTTGGTGACTTCGGCCAGCATCACCGGGAAGCGATAGGCGCCGAGACGCGCGAGCGCCTCCGACATGGCATAGATCGGATTGGTGGTGGTCGGCAGCGAGCTGTGGCCGCCGACGTCGCGCAGTTCGAATTCATAGGTGGTGTACAGCTTTTCCGCGATCTGCACGCGGTGCAGGTTGGGCTTGCCGTTGCGCAGTTCGCCGCCGCCGCCTTCGTTGATGCCGAATTCGGCTTTCAGCAATTCGGGTTTGTTCTTGAGCAGCCACATGGCGCCGTTGCTTTCGACGTCGCCGCGCTCTTCATCTGCGGTCAGCGCCATGATGATGTCGCGCTGCGGCTTGAAGCCCTCTTGCTTCAGCTGGCTCAGCACAGAGACGAAGGAGGACGCCATCGCCTTGTCGTCGATGGAGCCGCGGGCGGTGAAGTAACCGCCGGTTTCCTGCAGCTTGAAGGGATCGGTTTTCCAGTCTTCGCGCTTGGCTTCGACCACGTCGATGTGCGCCATCAGCAGCATCGGTTTCTTAGTGCCCGTGCCTTTCCAGCGCAGCACCAGATTGCCCTTGCGCGGGAAGGGTTCGATGATCTGCATTTCATCCTTGCTGAAGCCGGCCTTGAGCAGGACGTCCTGCATCGCCTGCGCCGCCTGCGTGGTGCTGCCGACGGAATGGGTGGTGTTGATCTCCACCAGTTCCTTGTAAATCGCGTGGAAGCTTTGTTGTTGCGGCGTCAAGGGTTGGGTGGTCTGGGCGAAGACGCTGGAGCAGGCGAGAGCGGCTGCAGCACAGGCAATGCTGCGCAGAGCGGGAAAGCGGAAGTGCATGGCAAGTCTCCTGAGGGAAATTGAATTATTTCTTGTGGGAAAGCGATCCTAACGCAAGCTGCCTTGGTCTGCAATTTTGTTCAATACGGCCGGCGTCGCGCCGCCTAGCATCGGGGCCTCATCTTCGAGGGAGCGATGCGCTATGGTCATGCAGGAATTCGTCATGCTGGCGGCGGCACACTGGCTGGCGCTGGTCAGTCCGGGACCGGATTTTCTTTTGTTATTGCGCAGCGCCTTGCGCCACGGTCGCCGCAACGGCATCGGCGCAAGCCTCGGGATCGCGTGCGCCAACGGCGTCTACATCGTGCTGGCGCTGGCCGGTTTCAGCCTGTTGCAGCGTAGTCCGGGCGCGCTGATGGTGATGAAGTTGCTGGCGGCGGCCTATCTTGCGTACATCGGCTGGGCCTTCATGCAGGCCAGTCGTTCGGCGCCATCGTTGAAGAACGAAGAAGCGGGCGGGATCAGTCGCGACGGCTTTCTGCGCGGTTTCGTCGCCGGTTTTTTGTCGGGCGGCCTGAATCCGAAGAACGGCTTGTTCTATCTCGGCCTGTTCACGCTGATGGTCGGCGCCGGTACCGGCATGCACATCAAGTTGCTGTACGGCTTGTGGATGTTTGCAGCGGTGTTCGTCTGGGATGCCGGGCTGGTGCTGGCGGTGTCGGACGCGCGCGTGGCGCAGTGGATTGCCCGTTATTTCGCGTGCGCCGAGTGGCTGGCCGGCGTTGTCCTGCTGCTGGGTGGAATCGCCTTGGCGATTGCGGCGATGGTCGCAGTTGTCTAGGCGATCAACTGATACTGCGCCGGCGTCGCCGCCACCCGTGATTTGAAGATGCGGTGAAAATGACTCTGGTCGGCGAAGCCGGTGCGATAGGCGACGTCGGCCAGTGACGCGCCGCGCCGGAGGAAGTCGCGCGCCAGGTTGATGCGCATGTCGAGTTGCAGCGCGTGCGGCGTCATGCCGAACTGCGCACGGAACTGGCGGATCAGCTGATAGCGCCCGACCCCGGCCAGTTGCGCCAGCGTCTCCAGCGCGATCTTGTCGCAGCAATGCGCTTGCAGATAATCGCGCACGCTTTGCAGGTCGGCACAGCGCGCCTGATGCATTTCGAGGTCGGCTTCCCGGCATATTCCGAACAGTTCGCACAGCGCGGCGATCAGTACGGTTTCCTTTTGCAATGCTTCGTCCTTGCCGCTCATGGCAGCGGTGATGTCATCCATTAATTCGCATGCGCGCGGAGAATGCAGTACCTGGGACGCAGGCAGGGCGTCGAGATCGTTTTCCTGGAGCAATTGCAGCAGCCATTGCCGGTCGAGGTGGAACATGCGGTAGCCCCAGCTTTCACGGTCGGCCGGATTGCATGAATGCACCTCGTCGGCGTTGATCAGCACGACATCGCCGGGACCGATCTGTGTTTGCTGGTGCGGCAGCGAAAACGTGCTGGCACCGGCGTCGACCACGCCGATCGAGAAGGTCGGGTGCGTATGCGGCGCGTAGCAACTGACGCTGCCGACCGCGCGCCGGCCTTCGCAGAACGGCAAGTCAGCGTCGCGCCAGAATTCGACGACAGGTGCAGAAGCGGAGGGAAAGGAAGGTTGTCTGGATGACATCGCGAAGGCTTCATAAGGGATGCAGCATTTTAAGATAAAGTAGCAGCTTGCCGCGCCATTCCGTCGCGTGCGTTCCGTTTAGTTGATTGCCATGAATTGCGTTTCCGAACCCATCATCGTCCGTGCCGCCTGCCCGCACGATTGCCCCGACACGTGCGCCTTGCTGGTGACCGTCAAGGACGGCGTCGCCACCGAAGTCAAGGGCGACCCCGATCATCCGACCACCGCCGGCGTGCTGTGCACCAAGGTCTCGCGCTATACCGACCGCACTTATCACAAGGACCGCTTGCTGTATCCGATGAAGCGCGTCGGCAAAAAGGGCGAAGGAAAATTCGAGCGCATCAGCTGGGACGAAGCGCTCGACACCATCTCTGCGCGGCTGAAGGAAGTCGCCGCGCGCGATCCGCAAGCCATCCTGCCGTACAGCTACGCCGGCACCATGGGCCTGGTGCAGGGCGAGTCAATGGCGATGCGCTTCTTCAACCGCATCGGCGCCTCGCAACTGGACCGCACCATCTGCGCTTCGGCCGGTGCCGCCGGTTACAAGTACACACTGGGCACGCGTCTGGGCGCCGACACGGAACACGTGCAGGACGCCAAACTGATCATCATCTGGGGCGGCAACCCGATCGCCTCCAACCTGCATTTCTGGATGCGCGTGCAGGAAGCCAAGCGACGCGGCGCCAAGCTGATCGCCATTGATCCCTACCGGTCGCTGAGCGCTGACAAATGCCATCAACACATCGCCCTGTTGCCGGGCACCGATGCGGCGCTGGCGCTGGGCATGATGCACGTGCTGATTAACGAGAACCTGCTCGACGCCGATTACATCGCGCAGCACACGCTGGGCTTCGATCAATTGAAGCAGCGCGTGCAGGAGTGGCCGCCGCAGCATACCGCCGAAGTGTGCGGCATCAGCGCCGACGAAGTCGTGCAGCTGGCGCGTGAATACGGCGCCGCGGCGCGACGCGGCGAGATCACGCTGATCCGCGCCAACTACGGTTTGCAGCGCGTGCGCGGCGGCGGCATGGCGGTGCGCAATATCGCCTGCCTGCCGGCGCTGGTCGGCGCCTGGCGTCACGCCGGCGGCGGCTTGCAGTTATCGACTTCCGATTCATTTCCCAAGAACGGCGCGTTCCTGCAACGGCCGGACCTGCTGCTGCAACATAACAACGGCGTGCCGACGCGCATCATCAACATGAGCACCATCGGCGACGATCTGCTGCGCGAGGCGTCTGTCGACTTCGGCCCGCGCGTGGAGGCGATGATCGTCTACAACTCCAACCCGGTGGCGGTCGCGCCGGAGTCCGGCAAGGTGATGCAGGGCTTCGCGCGCGAAGATCTGTTCACGGTGGTGCTGGAACATTTCCAGACCGACACCGCCGACTATGCCGACATCCTGTTGCCGGCCACCACGCAGCTTGAGCATATCGATGTGCACGCGACCTATGGCCACGTCTACATGATGGCCAACAACGCCGCCATCGCGCCGTTGGGTGAGGCCAAAGCCAACTCGGAAATCTTCCGCCTGCTGGCCGCGCGCATGGGCTTCACCGAAGACTGCTTCAGCGACAGCGACGACGCCATCGCCGCGCAGGCCTTTGATCGCCGCAATCCGCGCGCGGCCGACTACGACTGGGAGCGTCTCAAGGAAAAAGGCTGGCAGCGTCTCAACATGCCGGCAGCGCCGTTTGCCGAGGGCGGCTTCGGCACGCCGTCGGGCAAGTGCGAGTTCTATTCCGCGCGCATGCTGGCCGACGGCCTCGATCCGTTACCCACCTATATCGCACCGTATGAATCGGTGGCCAGCAATGCAGCGCTGGCGCAGAAATATCCGCTGGCGATGATTTCGCCGCCGGCGCGCAACTTCCTCAATTCTTCCTTCGTCAACGTGCAGAGCCTGCGCGACACCGAGGGCGAGCCGCATCTCGACATTCATCCCGACGACGCCGCTGCGCGCGGCATCGTCAGCGGCGCCGAGGTCAGAATTTTCAACGACCGCGGCAGCATGCTGGCCAAGGCGCGCGTGACGCCGAAAGCGCGCATCGGGCTGGTGGTGGGTTTGTCGATCTGGTGGAAAAAATTTTCCGGCGACGGCAAGAACGCCAATGAAGTTACCAGCCAGCGCCTCACCGACATGGGCAATGCGCCGACGTTCTATGACGTGCTGGTGCAGGTCGAGGCATGTCCATCCGGCGTCTGAGCAGGCTCTCCAGAATCGGCCTGGCCGGGAGCCTGGGTGCGGCCTTGCTGTTGGCATCCGGTTGCAGTTCGCTCGGTTATTACGCGCAGGCGGCGCACGGCCAGTTTTCGCTGCTGGCGCAAGCGCGGCCGATCGACGACTGGCTGGGTGATCCGCACACCTCCGGGCGTCTGCGCGACAAGTTGCAGACGGTGCGCGAGATCCGGCGCTTCGCGGTGGCGGAACTGGCGCTGCCCGATAACGGCAGCTACAAGAGCTACGCGCAGCTGGAGCGACCCTTCGTGGTGTGGAACGTGGTGGCGGCGCCGGCCTTGTCGCTGAAGGCACGGCAATGGTGCTTTCCGGTCGCCGGCTGCGTCGACTATCGCGGCTACTACAGCCAGCAGGACGCGCAGCAATATGCCGACGGCCTGGTCAAGGAGGGCGACGACGTCCAGGTTCTTGGAGTACCGGCCTACTCGACGCTGGGCTGGTTCAACGATCCGGTGATGTCGACCTTCATCAATTATCCCGACGCCGAACTGGCGCGCCTGATCTTCCACGAACTGGCGCATCAGGTGGCGTACGCCAAGGGCGATTCACAGTTCAATGAGTCGTATGCCACCACGGTCGAAGAGATCGGCCTGGAGCAATGGTTGCAGGCGCATCACGACGACAGACTGCGCGAGGCGTACAGGGTGTTCGCCGGACGCAAGCAGGACTTTCTTGAACTCTTGCTGAAATACCGGTCTCAGCTGGAGGCCAACTACGAAGGCGACGGCAGCGACGCCGACAAGCTGCGCCGCAAGGCCGAGATTTTCGATGCCTTGCGCGCCGAGTATCAGCAGCTAAAGGTGCGCTGGGGCGGTTTCGCGGGTTACGACCGCTGGTTCGCCATGCCGCTGTCGAACGCCCATCTGGCGCTGGTCGGCACCTATCACGACCGGGTGCCGGCATTTCGCGAACTGTTCCGGCGCAGCAGCGGCTTCGCCGATTTTTTCGAGCGTGTGAAAGCGCTGGCGAAGCTCGACAAGACGGCGCGCAATGAACAACTGGATCGTCTGCAGGGCAATGTTCAAGCGCTGCATTCGGCGGCGAAATGAATATCCGGGTGTAAAAGTTGCCAATTTGGAAAAGATGGGGCAAGGTAGGGCTTTGCCATGCAGTTGCTGCAAAAGGCAGATGAAAACGCGAATGCGGGAAGAAACAAGAAAATTTTCTTAAATTTCCTCAAAATACTTGCCCTTAACGAGATTGGCCGATAGCATCTGCATTAAATAAAAACACAACCGTGCTTTTTTTTGCAGTGCGCGCCCAAGCCGCGGGAAACAACCGGCAGCCGCCCTGAACCGGAGACAAAAGGAACAATATGGACAAATTCTGGCTTGCATCTTATCCCGCAGGCGTCCCAGCCGACATCGACCCGAACCGCTACCAGTCGCTGGTCCAACTGATCGACGAAGCTTTCGCCAAATACGCCGACCGCAACGCCTATGTCTGCATGGGCAAGCACATGACCTACGGCGAGCTGGACCAGCTGTCGACGGCGCTGGCCGTCTGGCTGCAAAGCACCGGCCTGAAAAAGGGCGCACGCGTGGCGATCATGATGCCCAACGTGCTGCAATATCCGGTCGCCATCGCCGCCATCCTGCGCGCCGGCTACACCGCAGTGAACGTCAATCCGCTGTACACGCCGCGCGAACTCGAACACCAGTTGAAGGACTCCGGCGCCGAAGCCATCTTCGTGCTCGAGAACTTCGCCTGTACACTCGCCAAGGTCATCGCCAACACCAGCGTCAGGCACGTCGTGGTGGCGAGCATGGGCGAGATGCTGGGCGGCCTCAAGGGCGCCATCGTCAACCTGGTGGTGCGTCACGTCAAGAAGCTGGTGCCGGCGTTCTCGCTGCCGCAATCGATCACCTTCAAGCAGGCGCTGTCGCACGGCCATGGCAAAACGCCGGCGCCGGTCGAAGTTGGCCACGACGACATCGCCTTCCTGCAATATACCGGCGGCACCACCGGTGTCGCCAAGGGTGCGGTGCTGACGCATCGCAATCTGGTCGCCAACGTGCTGCAGGCAGAAGAATGGCTGATGCCGGCGCTCAAGCAGGGCGCCAAGCTTGATCAGCTGGTCTTCATCTGCGCGCTGCCGCTGTATCACATCTTTGCGCTGACGGTCTGCAACATGCTGGGCACGCGCGAGGGCGCGCTCAACGTGCTGATCCCGAATCCGCGCGACATCCCGGGCTTCATCAAGGAACTCGGCAAGTACAAGGTCAATACCTTCCCGGCGGTCAACACGCTGTACAACGCGCTGCTGAACCATCCTGATTTCGCCAAGCTGGATTTCTCCGGCTATCGCTGCTGCGTCGGCGGTGGCATGGCGGTGCAAAAGTCGGTGGCGGACAAATGGAAGAAGGTCACCGGTTGTCCGATCATCGAAGGTTACGGCTTGTCCGAAACCTCGCCGATCGCCAGCGCCAATCCCTGCACGATTACCGATTACACCGGCACCATCGGCTTGCCGCTGCCATCGACCGAGTTCCTGATCCTGGACGACGACGGCAAACCGGTGCCGCTCGGCCAGCCCGGCGAAATCGCGATCCGCGGTCCGCAAGTCATGGCCGGTTACTGGAACCGCCCTGACGAAACCGAGAAGGTCATGACGCCGGACGGCTTCTTCAAGTCGGGCGACATCGGCATCATGGACGAGCGCGGCTACACCCGCATCGTCGACCGCAAGAAGGACATGATTCTGGTGTCCGGCTTCAACGTCTATCCGAACGAAATCGAGGGAGTCGTCGCGGCCCATCCTGGCGTGCTGGAATGCGCCTGCGTCGGCGTACCCGACGAGCACACCGGCGAGGCGGTCAAGCTGTTCGTGGTGCGCAAGGACAAGTCGCTGACGGCCGAGCAGTTGATGGCGTATTGCAAGGAGCAGTTCACCGGCTACAAGAAGCCGAAATACATCGAGTTCCGCGATGAACTGCCCAAGACCAATGTCGGCAAGATCCTGCGCCGCGAGTTGCGCGACGAGAAGAAGACCGAGAAGAAAGCGGCATGACGCATTTGAGCTGATTTCCTGCAGTGGAATTTTCCTGCAGAAAAAATAAAAAACGCGACCTCCAAGGTCGCGTTTTTCATGGCTGCAATATGGGGATCAGGCCTGCTTCCAGGCACTGACGAACGCATCGGCGTTCTTCCTGACTTGCTCCGCCGTCATGCCGGGTTTGTACAGCGCCGAGCCGAGACCGAAAGCCGAAGCGCCGGCGGCGGTGAATTCCTTCAGGCTGGCCGGCGTGATGCCGCCCACCGGCACCAGCATGACGCTGGCTGGAATCACCGCGCGCCAGGCTTTGACCACCACCGGCCCGAGCTGCTCGGCCGGGAACATCTTGAGGATATCCGCACCCGCTGCAAGCGCTGCGAAGGCTTCGGTCACTGTGGCCACGCCGGGCGCGCTGGCCAGGCCGGCGGCGGTGGCGGCGCGGATGACTTCCGGATCGCTGTGCGGCATGACGATCAGCTGGCCCTCGGCGTCCTTGACCTGCAGTACCTGCGCGGGCGACAGCACCGTGCCGGCACCGACCATGCAATTGGCAGGCAGCACGTTGCGCAATACGCGGATGCTCTCGAACGGCTCGGGTGAATTCAACGGGACTTCAATGATGCGGAAGCCGGCATCGTACAAGGCCAGTCCGACCGCTTCGACTTCATCGGGTCGGATGCCGCGCAGGATCGCGATCAGTCCGCATTGCTTGAGTGCTTCTTTCAACATGGTGTTTCTCCAGTGAGCCGGACGGCTCAGTTCAGCAGTCCGGCTTGTCGCGCGATCTTCCACAGGCCGCGTTCGGTGGCTTGCGCCGCGATATCGATGCGGGTCAGTCCGTACAGGTTCAATGCGGTGCGGTAGCGCGTACACAATTTGTCGTCGCCGATGAGGATGATGAGCGGCTCGGCGCTGCAATCGGCAGCTGTACGAGTCGCTTTGAGCGCCGCGATTTCATGGCCGATCAGCAGGCCGGACAGATAGTCCGGCTGACCGGTCGCACTGAGCTGGCCGACCAACCCCAGCGTGCGGCTGCTGAAGATGTTCGACAGCACGCCGGCGCGGCCGTCTTCCGAAGACGCCACGCGCAGGCCGCGTTCGAAGGCGGCCGGATCGCTTTGTTCGCGGTGTTCCATGGTACGGCCGAGGATGGTGTGCTGGGTCAGCGCCGCATAGACTTCGCCCGTCATGAAGGTATCGAAATGGGTGATGATCCTGTTTTGAACGCGTACCCATTTCGAGTGCGTGCCGGGCAAGCCGATCAGCACGTCGTCACCGCCATGCCAGGTGTCGAGCGCGCCGACCACCTGCGTCTCTTCGCCACGGATCACGTTCGGCAACGCTGCGCGCTGCAGCAGGCCGGGCACGATGTGCAGCGTGCGGCCGGCGCCGAGGTCGACGTGGGTCAGCTGCTTGCCCACGTCGGCTACGGCGAGCGGAATCTCGACGTAGCTCGCTTCGCGCCAACCCTGCGCGCTGCCGACCATGCCGGCGGCGATCAAGGGTGTCGCAGGATTGCTTTGCAGCCAGTCGCCGCAGGCTTCGTCGAAGGCCTTGGCGAAACCGGCCGCGCGGCTGAAGTCGCCCTCGACCACCGGCAGATTCATGATGCCCCACGGCAGGCCGCGCTTGTCCAGCACGGCGCCATCCTCACCGAGACGGTAGGCGCGCAGCGACGTGGTGCCCCAGTCGAGCGCGATGAGGCGGGTTGCAGTGGCGCTCATGACGTTCCCGATTTAACGCGGCACCGGCGTCAGCAACGGCTTGCCGCTGAAATGCGCCTGCAGATTGTCGAACGCCAGGTCGGCCATGGCGGTGCGGGTGATGACGGTGCCGCTGGCCATGTGCGGCGTCAGCGTGAGGTTCGGCAGCTTGGCCAGCGCTTCCGGCACGTTGGGTTCGTTCTCGAACACGTCGAGGCCGGCGCCGGCGATCTTGCCTTCCTGCAGCGCCTTGATCAGGGCCGCCTCATCGACCACCGAACCGCGCGCGACGTTGATCAGGAAGCCCTTGGGGCCGAGCGCGTCGAGCACGTCGGCATTGATCAGCGCACGCGTGCCGGCGCCGCCCGGCATCGACAGCACCAGAAAGTCGACTTCGGCAGCCATCGTCTTGAGGTCGGCCACGTAGCGGTAGGGCACGTCGCTTTGCGGCGAGCGGTTGTGATACGAGATGTCCATGTCGAAGGCGGCGGCGCGTTTGGCGATGGCCTTGCCGATACGGCCCAGCCCAACGATGCCCAGGCGCGAGCCGGTGACCTTGGTGGTCAGCGCGAACGGGCCTTTCTTCCATTCGCCACTGCGGGCGAAACGGTCGGCGTCCGCCACGCGGCGCGCAGTCGACAGCAGCAAGGTCATGGCGAAGTCGGCGACGTCGTCGGTCAGCACGTCGGGCGTATTGGTCACTTCGATGCCGCGCTCGCGTGCGGCGACGGCGTCGACGCCGTCATAGCCGACGCCGAAGACGGAGATGATTTCCAGCGCCGGGAAGCGGGCGATGTAGTCGCGCGAGACCTTGGTTTCGCCCTTGGAGGCAATGCCGCGGATGGACGGTGCGACGGCGGCCAGCGCCGCTTCGCTCAGCGCGTTGGCGTCATGGCAGGTGAAATGGTCTTGCAGGCGTTGCATCAGGTGTGGCGGCAGTGCGGCCGCGATGAGGATGTCGGGACGTGCGGAAGTGGAAGTCATGGGGATGGTCTTGATCGGTGGGTGAAAGACGGTTGGTAGGCCGGCGCGCCAGGGAAGGCTGCGCGCCGGTCCGGGAATGCTTCAGATCAGGCGGCGCACCAGCCGCCGCCGAGGTCTTGCAGGCCGCTGGTGATCGGCACGCTGTCGCCCGGGGCCAACGCAGGCAGCTCGCGCGGCTTGCGGTGTTCATCGGTGGCGACGTAGGTCAGGGTCGCTTCGGTGACCTTCACGACTTCGGCTTGCAGGCGGTTGCGTTCGGCATAGACTTCGACGTTGACGGTAATCGAGGTTTTGCCGACTTTGACGATATCGGCGTAAAACGACAGCAGATCGCCGACGAAGACGGGGTGTTTGAATAGGAATGAGTTGACCGCAATGGTGGCGACGCGGCCGTTGGCGCGCTTGGTGGCGGGCAGCGAACCGGCGATATCGACCTGCGCCATGATCCAGCCGCCGAAGACGTCGCCGTAGACATTGGCATCGGATGGCATGGGCATCACGCGCAGATGCGGCATTTTGCCGACGGGAAGCGAAGTATGGTGCTGACTGGTCATTACGTTTCCTTTTGAAAGCGTGAAGTCCTGCGGACTCTTATAATGCGGAAGATCAGGGATAACCTCCTAGTTTATAGGAGTCGCAGCGTCTGCGTCGGCTCCTCCGCAAAACAAAAGCACAAATTTTTCCGGGCAATTCTTTCATGCGTCGATATCCGCCGTCCACCGCGCCGCAAGCTGCGCGCACACCTTCCGTTCCCGCTCACAGCGACTGGCAAACGCTGGGCACCTTGCTGCCCTACCTGTGGACCTACAAATGGCGGGTGCTGCTGGCGCTGGCTTTCCTGGTAGGCGCCAAGCTGACCAACATCGGCGTACCCTTGTTGCTTAAGCAACTGGTCGATCGCATGACCATCGGTCCGAACAATCCGCAAGCGCTGCTGGTGCTGCCGTTGTCGCTGCTCATCGCGTATGGCGCGTTGCGGCTGGCGACCACGGTGTTCACCGAACTGCGCGAATTCATTTTCGCCAAGGTGACCCAGCGCGCGGTGCGCACCATTGCGCTGAAGGTGTTCCGCCACCTGCACGCCTTGTCGCTGCGCTTCCACCTGAACCGGCAGACCGGCGGCATGACGCGCGACATCGAGCGCGGCACGCGCGGCGTGTCATCGCTGGTGTCATATGCGTTGTTCAGCATCCTGCCGACGCTGATCGAAATCGCCCTGGTGCTGGTCTACCTGGTGCTGCATTACGAGATCTGGTTCACCGTGATCACGGCCGGCGCGCTGGCGCTGTACATCGTGTTCACGATCACCGTCACCGAATGGCGCACGCACTTCCGCCGCACCATGAACGACCTCGATTCGCGCGCCAATTCCAAGGCTATCGATTCGCTGCTCAACTATGAAACCGTGAAGTATTTCAGCAATGAAGACTTCGAAGCGCGCCGCTACGACGAAGGCTTGCAGCGCTACGAAGCGGCGGCGGTCAAGTCGCAGTCTTCGCTGTCGCTGCTCAATTCGGGACAGTCGGCCATCATCGCCATCGCGGTGACGCTGATCCTGTGGCGCGCCACGCAAGGCGTGATCAGCGGCAAGATGAGTCTGGGCGACCTGGTGCTGGTGAATGCGTTCATGATCCAGCTGTACATCCCGCTCAATTTCCTCGGCGTGATCTATCGCGAAATCAAGCAGAGCCTGGCCGACATGGAGCGCCTGTTTTCGCTGCTGGAACAGAACAAGGAAATCGCCGATGCGCCGGATGCGAAACCGCTGGCGACGAACGGTGCGGCGCTGCGTTTTTCGCATATCGATTTCAGCTACGAGAGCAAGCGCCAGATTCTGTTCGACGTCGATTTTGAAGTAGCCGCCGGCACCACCACCGCGGTGGTCGGTCATAGCGGCTCGGGCAAGTCGACGCTGTCGCGCTTGCTGTATCGCTTCTACGATATCGACGCCGGCGCCATCACCATCGACGGCCAGGACCTGCGCAATGTCACCCAGGCCTCGCTGCGCAAGGCGATCGGCATTGTGCCGCAGGATACCGTGCTGTTCAACGACACCATCGGCTACAACATCGGCTATGGCAAGCCCTGCAGCAGCAAGGAAGAAATCGTCGCCGCCGCCAAGGCCGCCTATGTACATGACTTCATCGAGTCGCTGCCGGACGGTTACGAAACCACCGTCGGCGAGCGCGGCCTGAAGCTGTCGGGCGGCGAAAAGCAGCGCGTGGCGATCGCCCGCACGTTGCTGAAGAATCCGGCCGTGCTGATCTTCGACGAAGCGACATCGGCGCTCGATTCCAAGGCCGAGCAGGCGATCCAGGAGCAATTGAGCGAGATCGCCGAGAGCCGCACCACGCTGATCATCGCGCATCGCCTGTCGACCATCGTCGATGCGCATCAGATCCTGGTGCTGGAGCATGGGCGTATCATCGAGCGCGGCACACATACGCAATTGCTCGCAGCCGACGGCGCCTACGCCCAGATGTGGGCGCGGCAACAGGCGCGCGAGGATGGTGACGAGGACGGCGAGGGTGCTGAACCGTTGTCGCCATCGATGCAACTGGCGTAAGCGGAGCACCACAATAACGACAACGCGAGCGGCTCCATCGTCGAGCCCTCCGGAGGGATGGAAAGCATGGAAACCAAGTGGCTGGAAGATTTCATTTCCCTGGCTGAAACGCGCAGTTTCAGCCGCTCCGCCGAATTGCGCCACGTGACGCAACCGGCGTTTTCGCGGCGCATCCAGTCGCTCGAAGCCTGGCTCGGCTCCGACCTGATCGACCGCACGTCCTATCCGACGCGGCTGACGGCGGCAGGGGAAGTGTTCTACGAGCAGGCCGTGGAGATGCTCGGCCAGATCAACAATACGCGTGCGCTGTTGCGCGGCAAGCGCCCGGCGGCGCAGACCACCGTCGATTTCGCGGTGCCGCATACCTTGTCGCTGACCTATTTTCCGAAATGGCTCAGCTCGCTGGAATCCGGCTTCGGCGCGCTTAACACGCGCCTGATTGCGCTCAACGTGCATGACGCCGTGATGACCATCGTCGAAGGCGGCTGCGACCTGCTGCTGTGCTACCACCATCCGCGCCAGCCGGTGCAGCTCGATTCGAGCCGCTATGACATGCTCAGCATGGGCAAGGAAAGCGTGCGTCCGTATTCCCGCTGCGACCGTACCGGCAAGCCCGATTACGTGTTCCCCGGCAGCTCCAAGGCGCCGTTGCCCTTCCTGTCCTACACGCCCAACGCTTACCTCGGCCGCATGGTGGAGCTGATCATGACCGACGCCAAGAAGCCGCTGCATCTTGAAAAGCACTACGAAACCGACATGTCCGAAAGCCTCAAGATGATGGCGCTGGAAGGGCATGGCGTGGCCTTCCTGCCGGAATCCTCGGTCACGCGCGAGGTGCGCAACAAGCAACTCGCACGCGCCGATGGCGCCCAGGGCGAGTGGGAAGTCGAGATGGAAATCCGTTTGTACCGTGAACGTCCGACCCCGCAACGCGGCGGCAAGGTGGTGGTGGCGCGCTTGTGGGATTACCTCCTGGAGCTTGAAGAAGGCCGCAACGCCTCTGTTGCGCGGACAAAAAAGGCGTCGAAAGCCGCATAGCAGCGGGCTCAAACCGTAACTATGCATGGAACGCATAGTTGCATGCGCACAAAGCATTAGCTTTGCTGCATCGCATTGACCTACGATGGCGTCGCTGTCGATGGCGTGTCTGGATGTCAAGTTTGCGCGATGGTTTTGTGCAGGCGCATCCGCACTCCCGGCCGGGTTTTTCACCCGGCGGCGGCTGAAAAATTAAGCAATATGGCGCGACAATCCGGACGCTACCGGAGTAGGATGACGTTAGCTTGAATTCCGCTGAATTCCATTGACTTCGACCGAGTTCCGCGAGTTTGATTAATTTTGCAGCAGCCTCGGCCAGCATGGCTTAAGCGTGGCAACATCAAGGAGCGATTGCATCATGTCGAACGAACCACTCAAGCAGCACGAAGTCCCCTCATACGTAACCCCGCATGGCATCGGCCCATGGGGCGTCTACCTCGAACAAATCGACCGCGTTACCCCTCACCTCGGCTCGCTGGCGCGCTGGGTGGAAACCCTGAAGCGTCCCAAGCGCATCCTGATCGTCGACGTGCCCATCGAGCGCGACGACGGCACCATCGCCCACTTCGAAGGCTACCGCGTGCAGCACAATACCTCGCGTGGTCCGGGCAAGGGTGGCGTGCGTTTCCACCAGGACGTCACACTGTCGGAAGTCATGGCGCTGTCGGCCTGGATGACCGTCAAGAATGCCGCAGTCAACGTGCCGTACGGCGGCGCCAAGGGCGGCATCCGGGTTGATCCCAAGACATTGTCGCGCGGCGAACTGCAGCGCATGACGCGTCGCTACACCAGCGAAATCGGCATCATCATCGGACCGAACAAAGACATTCCCGCACCCGACGTCAATACCGATTCGCAAATCATGGCGTGGATGATGGATACCTATTCCATGAACCAGGGCAGTACTGCATCGGGCGTCGTCACCGGCAAGCCGATTTCGCTCGGCGGCAGCCTGGGGCGCCATGAAGCGACCGGCCGTGGTGTGTTCGTGGTCGGCTGCGAAGCCGCTGCAAAACGCGGTCTCGATATCAAGGACGCGCGCGTTGCGGTGCAGGGTTTCGGCAACGTCGGCGGCATCGCAGCACGTCTGTTTGCGGAAGCCGGCGCCAAGGTGGTGGCGGTGCAGGATCACATCACGACGGTCGTGCGCGACAGCGGTCTGGATGTGCCGGCATTGCAGGCGTACGTGGCCGAACACGGCAGCGTCCAGGGTTTCCCGGGCGCCGACGAAGTGAAGGATCGCGCCCTGTTTTGGGCGACCGATTGCGACATTCTGGTGCCTGCCGCCCTCGAGCAGCAAATCACCGAAGCCAATGCGTCGGTGATCCGCGCCAAGATCATTCTCGAAGGTGCGAACGGTCCGACCACACCGGCGGCCGATGACATCTTGCACGACAAAGGTGTGCTGATCGTGCCTGACGTGATCGCCAACGCCGGCGGCGTGACGGTGAGTTATTTTGAATGGGTGCAGGATTTCTCGAGCTTTTTCTGGACCGAGGACGAGATCAACCTGCGCCTGACCCGCATCATGCGCGAAGCATTCGCAGCGGTGTGGCAGCTGGCGGACGACAAGAAAATCTCGTTGCGCACGGCCGCCTTTATCGTTGCTTGTACCCGCGTGCTGCAGGCGCGTGAGATGCGCGGCCTGTATCCTTGATGGATGCAAGACAGCGCATCAATGCAATAACGCAGTAAAGCAATGACGCGACAGCACGGCAAACGGAAGAACTACAAGACCAATATCTCCGTTTGCCGTGTGCAGTAAAAAAGATAAATCGGCGGCACGTTTTTGCAGTCGGGAATGGCGAGAAACGCAGCTGCGTTTGATCGCATTTTTTCCGTGGCTGCAAACAAGCGATGCCGCGCGCGAAGGAGGAGACGTCCACGCCAAATACAAGCCGTCCACGCCGACATGCGTCATGCCGTTGATGCGCACCTTTCGTGCGCATTCTCGTGCACGGCTGCTTGCGCAGCGCGATTCGCAGACAAGCTGTTTATCCTTGTTGATGATTTTGCTGCATGCGCCTGGGGGCGCGGCTTTCACCTGCACGACGCAGGTGCCGCCAGGCGGGCAAATGACGCAATAAGGGCTTGAATTGCCGTGCTGATCTCGCGATTGGAGACTTGATTTTCTGGCATGATACTTGCTCATTCTAAATCTCCGGCGGAATACGTCGGCAAGAGGGCGCGCGATGATGACTCGATATGCCAGCCAGGCGGCGATGCAGTGGATCATCAACACGCTGGTTCTGGGTTTATGCATCAGTTTGCCGATGCAGGTGCGGGCGGAGGGAACGCTGGAAAAAATCCGACGCACCAATGCAGTGGTCATCGCTTACCTCAACGGCACGACGCCGTTTGCGTTTGTCGGTGACGACAAGCAGGTGACCGGTTATACGATCGAGCTGTGCAGGAACATCGCGGAAGGCCTGCGCAAGGAGTTGAAGTTGCCGCTCATGCAGGTGCAGTTCATGGAAGTCGACACGGTGACGCGTTTCATCGCGCTGGATCAGGGCAAGGCCGATCTGGAGTGCAGCACTTCCACGAACAACGCCGAGCGGCGCAAGATTGCAGCATTCACCGTGCCGCATTTTTATGCCTCGGTGCGCATGCTGGTAAAAAAAGATTCCGGCATTCAGAACTGGGAAGACTTGCGCGGAAAAACGGTCGTTGTGCCGCGCAACACGCCAATGGTGAAGTTGTTGGAGCAGCGCAGCAAGATACGCTCGCTGAATGTCAGGATCGTGGAAGTCGCGTATAACGAAGACGCTTTCGACAGTGTCGAGAGAGGCCGGGCGGATGCCTTCGTGATGGAAGACGTGCTGTTGCGGCGCTACCTGTTGTCGGCGCGGCAGCCAAAGAATTACCAGGTCGTGGGCGAGGCGCTATCGCTGGAGCCTTACGGCATCATGATGCGCAAGGGCGATCCGGAGTTCAAGAAATTCGTCGATCTGCAGATGGTGCGGATTGTGCGGTCAGGTGAGATTTTCAGGATTTACGATCGCTGGTTCGTGCAGCCGATCAGCGCAAAAGTGCCGTCAATGGAGATGCCCATGGGATTCATTTTGCGCGATACTTTGCGGTATCCCACGGACAAGGTCGGCGACGACTGAACACTGCGCCGTTTTTGCTGCGATCGCGCATTTTGGGCGGCGAGCGGCGAGCGGCGAGCGGGGCGGTTTTTGCAAGCTACGCTGAATTGAGAGCAAAATAGCCTCTTTTCAAGAATGAAGACTATTTTTGAAGAATGGCTTTTGGTACACTACGTAAAAATTTTTCCAGGAGGTCACATGAAGTTATTAAAGTTCGCAGGGGTGTTGGTTGGGGCAAGTGTTTTGATGGGCTCGGTCCACGCTGAAGAGTTCACCGGTCGTCTGAAAAAAATCAAGGAAACCGGCACGCTGACGCTGGGTGTTCGTGATGCATCGATTCCTTTCTCCTACCTGGACGACAAGCAATCGTATCAAGGCTACTCGATCGATCTGTGCCTGAAAGCGGCAACTGCGATCCAGAAGAAGCTGGGCCTGACTTCGCTGAACGTGAAGATGGTTCCTGTGACTTCGGCAACCCGTATTCCGCTGATCGCCAACGGCACTACCGATATCTCGTGCGATTCCGCGACCAACAACATGGAACGTCAGAAGCAAGTTGCTTTCGCTGTCACCGAGTTCGTTACCGCGAACCGTTTCCTGACCAAGAAGGCCGCCAACCTGAAGACGCTGGATGACCTGAAGGGCAAGACCGTCGTGTCGACTTCCGGCACATCGAACCTGAAGCAGATCACCACGCTGAATACCGAACGCAACCTGGGCATGAACATCCTGGCTGCCAAGGATCACGCCGAAGCGTTCCTGATGGTTGAAACCGGCCGTGCAGTGGCGTTCGTCATGGACGACATCCTGCTGTCCTCGCTGGCTGCCAACTCCAAGGCTCCTGGCGACTACGTTGTTTCCAGCGAAGCGCTGTCGGTTGAGCCGTACGGCCTGATCCTGCCGCTGGGCGATACCGCCTTCAAGAAGGTCGTGGATGACGCGATGATCAACGTCTACAAGGGCGACGACATCAAGAAGATCTACGCCAAGTGGTTCCAATCGCCGATCCCACCAAAGGGTGTCAACCTGAACGTGCCGATGAGCCCGCAACTGCAAGCCGTCTTCGCCAAGCCTACCGATTCTGGCGAACCGTCTGCTTACGCAGCCGTGCCGGAAGCGCAAAAGCAATCTTCGAAGAAGAAGTAATTCGGAGAGACGCTTGAAAGCGCGGCATTTGATTGCCGCGCAGCATGAAAAACGAAACGGGGGAGTTGTCCCCCGTTTTGTTTAAGTTGGCGAAGAAAAGCAAGACCTGCTCAGAAGTCGTCTTTCACCTCAAAGGAAAGCCGGCGCAGGCAGCCGAAGAGCGCCATGCAAATGGAGTTCTTGATCGCAAACGAGTCGAGACGAGAAGACGAGGGCATTTATGCATTACAACTGGAACTGGGGCATATTCTGGGAGCAATCTCCCGACGGCATCCCCTACATCGATACATTACTGATCGGCCTGAAATGGACCATCGCCACGGCCGTACTGGCTTGGATCATGGCGCTCATTCTCGGCACGGTCATCGGCACCATTCGCACGACCCAGAAGCCATGGGCCGTCAAGATCGCCAACGGCTACGTTGAACTGTTCCGTAATATTCCATTGCTGGTCCAGATGTTCCTCTGGTACTTCGTGATGCCGGAACTGGTTCCTGCTGCGCTGGGCGACTGGCTCAAGAGCCTGCCGCAGGCATCGTTCGTCACTGCCTTCCTGGCGCTCGGTTTCTTCACGTCCTCGCGCGTCGCCGTGCAGGTCAGCACCGGCATCAACGCCTTGCCGCGCGGTCAACGCATGGCCGGCGCCGCCCTTGGTCTGACACCCGTGCAGACATATCGCTACGTGCTGTTGCCGATGGCGTTCCGCATCATCATCCCGGCGCTGACCAACGAATTTGCAGCGATCATCAAGAACAGCTCGGTGGCGCTGACCATCGGTCTGGTGGAACTGACTGCTGCGACTTACTCGATGCGCGAATTCACGTTCCAGACCTTCGAATCGCTTACCGGCGCCACGATCATCTACATCATCATTTCCGTCATCGCACTGTTGCTGGCACGCTTCCTCGAGCGCGTCACGGCCGTACCCGGTTACATTACGACCGGCAGCTCCAGCACGGGAGGACACTAAACCATGTTTTCCAATTTCGACTTCGATATTATTCAGCGTTCG
This sequence comes from Herbaspirillum sp. NPDC101397, assembly GCF_044767325.1. Lineage (NCBI taxonomy): Bacteria > Pseudomonadati > Pseudomonadota > Betaproteobacteria > Burkholderiales > Oxalobacteraceae > Herbaspirillum > Herbaspirillum sp. NPDC101397. The sequence goes on along the minus strand of NZ_JBIWNS010000008.1, from coordinate 220,894 downwards.
TGGTTCTACCTGATCACGACCGGCCTCAAGTTCACCCTGGTGCTGACGATTTCGGCCATGGTGGGCGGCGTCATCCTCGGCACCCTGCTGGCGATGATGCGCCTGTCCAGCAACAAGCCGTTGTCGTTCGTCGCCACCACCTACGTCAACCTGATTCGCTCCGTGCCGCTGGTGCTGGTGATTTTCTGGTTCTACTTCCTGGTGCCGTTCATCGGGGCGTGGATCATCGGCGCCAGCGAACCGATCCAGGTCGGCGCGTTCCAGTCGGCGCTGATCACCTTCATCCTGTTTGAAGCTGCGTATTACTGCGAAATCATGCGCTCAGGCATTCAGTCGATTCCGCGCGGCCAGGTGTTTGCCGGCTATGCGATCGGCATGAACTACTGGCAGATGATGGGCAATGTGGTGCTGCCGCAGGCGTTCCGCAACGTCACGCCAATCCTGCTGACCCAGACCATTGTGCTGTTCCAGGACGTGTCGCTGGTCTACGTGCTGGGCTCGGTGCCGGACTTCGTCACCAGCGCTTCCAAGATCGCTCAACGTGACGGCCGCCTGGTGGAAATGTACCTGTTTGTCGCCGTGGTCTACTTTGTGCTCAGCTTCGTGCTGTCGCAAACCGTCAAGCGCTTCCAGCACAAGATCGCCATCATTCGCTAACCAATGCTAACGACTCTCGCCGGCGCAGCATGCGCCTGACGCCGGCGGACATACCGTATTCAGGAATTAGGAGAAATAAATGATTGAACTCAATAACGTCAGCAAGTGGTACGGCAGCTTCCAGGTTCTGACCGATTGCACCACCAGCGTGGCCAAGGGCGACGTGGTCGTGGTCTGCGGTCCGTCGGGCTCGGGCAAGTCGACGCTGATCAAGACCGTCAACGGCCTGGAGCCGTTCCAGAAGGGCAATATTACCGTTGACGGCGTGTCCGTTGGCGATCCGAAGACCAACCTGTCGAAACTGCGCGCGCGCATCGGCATGGTGTTCCAGAACTTCGAATTGTTCCCGCATCTGTCGATCCGTGAAAACCTCACCATCGGCCAGGTCAAGGTGTTGGGTCGCAGCGTCACCGAAGCCACCGAAAAGGGTCTGAAGTACCTCGATCGCGTCGGCCTGATCGCACAAAAGGATAAATTCCCGGGCCAACTGTCCGGCGGCCAGCAGCAGCGTGTGGCGATTGCCCGCGCGCTGTCGATGGACCCGATCGCGATGCTGTTCGATGAACCGACGTCGGCGCTCGATCCGGAAATGATCAATGAAGTGTTGGACGTGATGGTCGGCCTGGCGCAAGAAGGCATGACCATGATGGTCGTGACCCACGAAATGGGTTTCGCACGCAAGGTCGCCAACCGCGTGATCTTCATGGACAAGGGTTTGATCGTGGAAGACTGCAAGAAGGAAGACTTCTTCGGTTCGCCGCGCTCGGATCGCGCACGCGACTTCCTGGCCAAGATCATTACGCACTGATCGCCCTGATCGGTGACGGTGTTTTGCGGATGCTCCGGCATCTGTCGACACCAGGATCAGCAAAACCGCTCCGGCTCCGGCCGCAGCGGTTTTTTGCTTTTTGGGCAGCGCGCTGCTTGATGTGACGCAAGCGGCGCGCATCACCCCTTGCGGTAAAATAGCAGGATTTCGTGCTCCGGCAGACAAGTCTGTCGACGATCCGGCACGGCGGTTAAACCATCAACAGAACGATCAGGGAAGAGAAGAGCGATGAGCGACGTAGTGACCATTACCCGTCCGGATGACTGGCATTTGCATTTGCGCGACGGCGCGACCATGGCAAGCGTGTTGCCGCACACCGTTCATCAGTTCGCGCGCGCGATCGTCATGCCCAACCTGAAGCCGCCGGTCACCACCGTGGCGCTGGCATCGGCTTATCGCGACCGCATCCTGGCGGCGCTGCCGGCCGGTTCGGACTTCGAGCCGCTGATGGTGCTGTACCTGACCGACAATACGCCGCCGGAAGAAATCCGCAAGGCCAAGGACAGCGGCTTCGTGCACGCGGTCAAGCTGTATCCGGCCGGCGCGACCACCAATTCCGACGCCGGCGTGACCGACCTGCGCAGCTGCTACAAGACGCTGGAAGTGCTGCAGGAAACCGGCATGCCTTTCCTGGTCCACGGAGAAGTGACCGATCCGGCCATCGACATTTTCGACCGTGAAGCGGTCTTCATCGATCGCGTGATGACGCCGCTGCGCCGCGACATGCCTGAACTCAAGGTGGTGTTCGAACACATCACCACCAAGGACGCCGCTGACTACGTGATGTCGTCCGAGGGCCCGACCGCCGCGACCATCACCGCGCATCACCTGCTGTACAACCGCAACGAAATCTTCAAGGGCGGCATCCGCCCGCATTACTATTGCCTGCCGGTGCTCAAGCGCGAAACCCATCGCCAGGCGCTGGTTGCAGCGGCGATTTCCGGCAGCGACAAGTTTTTCCTCGGCACCGATTCGGCGCCGCACGCCAAGGGTCTGAAAGAGCATGCCTGCGGTTGCGCCGGCTGCTACACCGCGCTGCACGCGCTGGAACTGTATGCCCAGGCATTCGATCAAGCCGGCGCGCTGGACAAGCTGGAGGCATTCGCCAGCTTCAACGGCCCGGACTTCTACAACCTGCCGCGCAATCAGGGCAGCGTCACGCTGCGTCGTGAAAACTGGACCATCCCGGCCGAACTGCCGATGGGCGACACCAGTGTGGTGCCGCTCAACGGCGGTGAAACCATCGCCTGGAAGATGGCGTGAGGCACCATTGAGCATCGTTGAAACCGATTATTCCTGAGTGAGACCGCCCCTATGTTATTCGCCGACAAACTGATTCATGACCTGGACAAGGCCTTGCGCGTGGTCAGCGGCGTGGTGGCGTCATCGCGTCCGAATCCGGCTGCGCAGATCGGCGACGCCGCCATGAGTGACGCCGAGAAGCGGCATAGTGCCGGACTGATGCGCGTCAACCATGTCGGTGAAGTGTGCGCGCAGGCGCTGTACGATGCGCAGGGACGGTTTTCCCGGACGCAGGCACTCAAGCAGCAATTTGCGCATGCGGGAATAGAGGAAGAAGATCATCTGGCGTGGACCGCCGAGCGCTTGCGCGAACTTGGTTCGCACACCAGCCTGCTCAATCCCCTGTGGTACGCCGGTTCTTACGTGCTGGGTTCGATCGCGGCGCGTTTGGGCGATGCGCGCAATCTCGGTTTCGTTGCTGAAACCGAGCGCCAGGTCGAATTGCACCTGATCAGCCATCTGGAAAAATTGCCGGTGCAGGACGCCAAGTCGCGCGCCATCGTCGACCAGATGCGCAAGGATGAGGTCGAGCACGGGGAGGCAGCCAAGGCCCTGGGCGCGGCCGAGATGCCGGCGACCATCCGCAGCGCAATGAAGATGATGTCGAAGGTCATGACCACGGTGGCTTACCGCGTCTGAACGCAAGGTTCAGGGGCCCGGCCGTCGCGGCGGGGCGTGCGCGGTCAAGCGGCCCGTAGTTATTGCTGCTGCAGTTGCTGCGGCGGATCGGTGAGGTCGTCGATGATCTCGAACGAATGCGTTATTTCCGCCGTCTTTTCCAGCATGATCGAGGCTGAGCAATACTTGTCGTGCGACAGCTTGATCGCGCGCTCCACCACGTTCGGCTTGAGGTTGCGGCCGCGTACGGTGAAATGGAAATGGATCTTGGTAAACACTTTCGGATCCTGTTCGGCGCGTTCCGACTTGAGCGTCACTTCGCAGCCGCGGATGTCCTGGCCGCTCTTGCGCAAAATCACCACCACATCGTAGGCCGTGCAACCGCCCGTGCCCAGCAGCACCACTTCCATCGGGCGTGGCGCCAGGTTGCGGCCGCCGCCATCGGGTGCGCCGTCCATGGCGACCACGTGGCCGGAGCCGGTTTCAGCGAGGAAGGTCATGCCCGAGGAGAGGCCGGTCCAGCGTACTGTGCATTCCATATGCGTTCTCATTCGATAAATAAGGGGAGGCGGCTATTGTAGCTTTTCCCGCAAACCGGGGCCGTCCGTGATTTCGCGAAGGCGGGCAGAATAGGCAAAAAAATGCATATTGCAAAGCAGCAAAAACTATTGTTTTTCCTCTATTTTAAAATGCGCCACATAGTACAAATTAAATCTTGCAGTGCACAATTTCGTTTGCTATATTGAATTCACTGATTGACGTTTTCGACGCAATCAACCCTGTCTCCTCCACCCTCCTCCTTTGGTGTGGATTTAAACCCGGAACCCTCGTTTCGGGTTTTTTTTGTCCTTGCCTCCCGGCGTGGCTTCATAGACAACTGTGCCGAAAAGGCCACTGCGCGCGGCCCTGGGAATAAAGGGTTTGACGCTAAGTCCTTGAAAAGGCTATAATTCTCGGCTTTCCGTTCGCTCTGGGAAAGATAACAAGGAAGAGTCTGCGTTTGGTAGCACGAGGCAGTATTTGCAGCACGCCGCTTCGATAGTCGCAGAACCGCCAAATTGAGCGTTTATTTTTAATATTAGGAAGTCATCATGAAAACCTTTTCCGCTAAAGCCCATGAGGTAAAGCGCGAGTGGTTGGTGATTGACGCGACGGACAAAGTCCTCGGACGTGTTGCCAGCGAAGTGGCACTCCGACTGCGCGGCAAACACAAGCCAGAATTTACTCCGCACGTCGACACCGGCGATTTCATCGTCGTGATCAACGCAGGCAAACTGCGCGTCACTGGCACCAAAGCAACTGAAAAGACGTACTACCGTCACAGCGGCTACCCAGGCGGCATCTACGAAACCAATTTCCTGAAAATGCAACAGCGTTTTCCAGGTCGCGCGCTGGAAAAAGCGGTCAAGGGCATGCTGCCTAAGGGCCCGCTCGGCTACGCGATGATCAAGAAGCTGAAGGTTTATGCAGATGGCAATCATCCGCACGCTGCTCAGCAACCTAAAGCACTCGAACTCTAAGGAATAGACATGATCGGTAACTACAATTACGGAACCGGCCGTCGCAAGAGTGCAGTGGCGCGTGTTTTCATCAAGTCCGGCTCGGGCAAGATCGTCGTCAACGGCAAGCCAGCGAATGAATATTTTTCGCGCGAAACCGGTCTGATGGTGATTCGTCAACCTCTGGAACTGACCAGCAATGTCGAGCGTTTCGACATCATGGTCAACGTCCACGGCGGCGGTGAATCCGGCCAGGCTGGTGCTGTTCGTCACGGCATCACCCGCGCTCTGATCGACTACGATGCAACACTGAAGCCAGAACTGTCCAAGGCAGGCTTCGTTACACGTGATGCACGTGAAGTCGAACGTAAGAAGGTTGGTCTGCGCAAAGCTCGTCGCGCAAAGCAATTCTCGAAGCGTTAATATCGACGCGTGCTTTTCAGCACAACGAAAAGCCGCCGGCGCAAGCCTGGCGGCTTTTTGCATTCTGGGGCGGATTTTTCGCCCTTATTTGCGCTTTGAATCGGCTGGCCTTAGGTTAATGTGACAGAAATATTCTCCTGTTAAAATCAAAGGCTCCCGGGAAAGCCCGTTCAGCAAGGAAAAAACATGATCAAGGTTGGTATCGTCGGCGGCACAGGTTACACGGGCGTGGAGTTGCTGCGCCTGTTCGCCGCGCATCCGGAAGTGCAGTTGCAGGCAGTGACATCGCGCAAGGAAGATGGCATGCCGGTGGCGGAAATGTATCCGTCGCTGCGCGGCCGCGTGGATATCGCCTTCTCCTCGCCCGACAAAGCCAAGCTGACCGACTGCGACGTTGTCTTCTTCGCCACGCCGCATGGCGTCGCCATGGCCCAGGCGCCTGAATTGCTGGCCGCCGGCGTCAAGGTGATCGATTTGGCGGCGGATTTTCGCCTGCAGGATATCGCCGCGTTCGAGAAGTGGTACAAGATGCCGCACAGCTGCCCTGAGCTGCTCAAGGAAGCCGCCTACGGTCTGGTCGAGCTGAATCGCGACGCCATCCGCAAGGCGCGCCTGGTCGGCAATCCGGGCTGCTATCCGACCACCATGCAGCTGGGCTTTGCACCGCTGCTCAAGGCCGGCGTGATCGATGCATCGCACCTGATCGCCGACTGCAAGTCGGGCGTCTCCGGTGCCGGTCGCAAGGCCGAGATCGCCACGCTGTTTTCGGAAGCCTCCGACAATTTCAAGGCCTACGGCGTGTCCGGTCACCGCCACTCGCCGGAAACCGTCGAGCGCCTCAGCACATTGACCGGCGACAAGGTCGGCCTGCTGTTCACGCCGCATCTGGTGCCGATGATCCGCGGCATGCATTCGACGCTGTACGCGCGCCTGACCAAGGACATCGACAACGCCGCGTTGCAGGCGTTGTTTGAAGGCGCCTACAAGGACGAACCGTTCATTGATGTGATGCCGTTCGGCGCACATCCGGAAACGCGCACCACGCGCGCGTCCAACATGCTGCGCATTGCGTTGCATCGCCCGGACAACGGCGACACCGTGGTCGTGCTGGTGGTGCAGGACAATCTGGTCAAAGGCGCGTCCGGCCAAGCCGTGCAATGTATGAACCTGATGTTCGGCCTGGAGGAAACCACCGGCCTGCTGCACGTGCCGGTTCTGCCGTGAAATACAAGCTATGGGTCCGGCGCATGTCGATTTCAGCGCCGAAGATGACCATCAAGCGCCACATGCCCTGGCCACTGCGTGCAGTGTTCCTGGCGGTGGTGGTCGGTCTCGGCGGTGCGCTGGCGATGCTGGCGTACGACCTCGGGCGCAACAACTTTGCCGGCCTGAATCCGGACGGCATGCGCGACCAGGTGGTCGAACTGAAAGAGCAGGTCAAGAAGCTCAGCGCCGAGCGCGAGCGGTTGTCGACCAGCGCCAATGCAGCCGAAAGCCAGCTCAACATCGAGCGCTCGGCGCAGGCGCAACTGGCCGGGCAACTGAAGACGCTGGTGACGGAAAACAACAAGCTCAAGGAAGATCTGTCGTTTTTTGAAAGCTTGCTGCCGACCAACGTCGGTGTCGACGGCATCACCATCCAGCGCCTGAAGGCCGAAGTGGTCGTGCCGAATCAAGTTCGTTATCAATTGCTCGCAATTCAGGGCGAAAAAGGGCGTCAGTTTGTAGGCAACCTGCAACTTGCAGTGACAGTGTTGCAGGGAGGCAAAAGTGTTATTATCAACTTCCCCGAACAAAACGCGACAGATCCGGCGCGCTACAAGCTCGCATTCAAGTACTATCAGCGGGTGGAAGGCGTATTGACCCTGCCCGAGGGTGCAACCATCAAGGCGATTCAGGCTCGCGTACTCGAAAGAGGTCAGATGCGCGCCCAGCAATCCGTGAATTTGTGAGGTGAATCATGTTGGGACGTAAATCCAAAAGCACGATCGACAGTTTGATCGGCATTTCCACAAGTATCCAGGGCGATGTCCATTTCAAGGGCGGTTTGCGCATTGACGGCCACATCAAGGGCAATATCAATGCCGAGGCCGGCCAGCCGAGCGTGCTGGTGATCTCCGAGCACGCCAAGATCGTCGGCGAAATCCGCGCGGTGCACCTGATCGTCAACGGTGAAATCATCGGCGACGTTCATTCGGTCGAGCTACTTGAATTACAGCCGAAAGCCCGCATAACTGGAGATGTGTATTACAAAGCTCTGGAAATGCACGGCGGCGCGCTGGTATCCGGCAAGCTCAGCCATGGCCAGACCGAAGAGGCGCCGGTGCTCAAGCTGGCGGCTTCGGCCGGTGGCGATGCATGATTTTTCCAGACGACTTATAATGTCTTCATTGTCCGCAGACGCAGGAGCCTGATATGAATGCCGTAGCCGAAATCCCCGAAACATCGATGCCAGCCCCGATGGTCTTTTCCGACAGCGCCGCCGCCAAGGTTGCACAACTGATCGAAGAAGAAGGCAACCCAGACCTGAAGTTGCGCGTGTTCGTGCAGGGTGGCGGTTGTTCCGGCTTCCAGTACGGTTTCACGTTCGATGAAATCGTCAACGAAGACGACACCACCATGACCAAGAACGGCGTCCAGCTGTTGATCGACTCGATGAGCTACCAATACCTGGTCGGTGCAGAGATCGACTACAAGGACGACCTGGAAGGCGCGCAGTTCGTGATCAAGAATCCGAACGCCACCACCACTTGTGGTTGCGGTTCGTCGTTCTCGGCGTAAGCAGCCGGACCAACCGCAGGATCAGTCTTCCCAGACGTAAAAAAGGACGCGCAAGCGTCCTTTTTTGTTTTTCACCGCTGCATGCGTGGCATGTGTGATTCAGCTGGCGATCTCGGCAAAAGCCGTACGCGCCGCGACCACGGTCTGGGCAATCACGGCATCGTCATGCTGCGCCGACACGAAGCCCGCTTCAAACGCCGATGGCGCCAGGTACACGCCTTGGTCGAGCATGGCGTGGAAGAACACATTGAAGCGTTCCTTGTTGCCTTGCATGACTTCGGCATAGCTGGTCGGCACGGCGGCCGAGAAGTACAGGCCGAACATGCCGCCCAGCGTGTCCGCCGAGAACGTCACGCCGGCGTCGCGGGCAGCATCGCTGAGGCCATCGGCCAGCTTGCGCGTTTGTGCCGACAGCTGTTCGTAGAAACCCGGTTCCTGGATGATCTTCAGCGTGGTCATGCCGGCCGCAACGGCCACCGGGTTACCCGACAGCGTGCCGGCCTGATACACGCCGCCCAGCGGCGCCAGGTGCTTCATGATGTCGGCGCGGCCGCCGAATGCCGCGACCGGCAAGCCGCCGCCGATGACCTTGCCCAAGGCGGTGAGGTCGGGCGTGATGCCATACAGCGATTGCGCACCGCCCAATGCCACGCGGAAACCCGACATCACTTCATCGAAAATCAGGATGGCGCCGTATTCGGTGCACAGGCGGCGCATGGTTTGCAGGAATTCGGCGGTTGCCGGCACCAGATTCATGTTGCCCGCGACCGGCTCGACGATCACGCAGGCGATCTCGTTGCCGGCAGCCTTGAACGCTTCTTCCAGCTGTTGGGTGTTGTTGTAGTCGAGCACCAGCGTGTGCTTGACGAAATCTTCCGGCACGCCCGACGAGGTCGGGTTGCCGAACGTCAGCAAGCCGCTGCCGGCCTTGACCAGCAAGGAGTCAGCGTGACCGTGATAGCAGCCTTCGAATTTGACGATCTTGTCGCGCTTGGTGGCGCCGCGCGCCAGGCGCAGGGCGCTCATGGTCGCTTCGGTGCCGCTTGAGACCAGGCGTACCTGCTCGATGGACGGCACCAGTTTGCAGATTTCTTCTGCCATGTCGATCTCGCCTTCGGTCGGCGCACCGAAGCTCAGGCCGCGCGCGGCCGCTTCCTGTACTGCCTGCACCACTTTCGGGTGGGCGTGGCCGACGATGGCCGGGCCCCAGGAGCCGATGTAGTCAATGTAGCGGCGGTCTTCGGCGTCCCAGAAATACGGACCTTGCGCCTTGGTGATGAAGCGCGGCGTACCGCCGACCGAGCGGAAGGCGCGCACCGGCGAGTTGACGCCGCCGGGCGTGGTCTTTTGGGCGCGGGCGAACAGGGATTCGTTGGTATTGCGTGGGCTATGTGCGTTCATGCGAAATGGAAAAATGATTAATTGGGTGCGTCGTTTTCACGCGCCCAGAAATAACGATCGGGGATCAGCTTGCCCATGCCCAGGCGTTGGGCGTGGGCCAGGGCGGCGAGAGTGAATTCCTGCGCTTCGGAGACGGCTTCCGGAATTTCCAGTCCGTTGGCCAGCATGGCGCAGATGGCCGCCGATAAGGTCGAGCCGGCTCCTGTAAACGAGCCCGGCAGGCGCTGCCAGCTGTCGCGACGGATCATGCCGGATTCATCGAACAGCGCATTGGCGACTTCATGCGAATCACCGCCCGGCATGCCGGTGACGAACAGGTATTCGCAACCCATCTCGACGATGCGCATGGCGTCGAGCTGCAGCGCGTCGCTGGGTACCGGCTCGCGCCAGGTTTCGGCAAGGCGGTTCAGCTCCACTGCGGAAGCCAGCATCAGCGTGGTCTGCGGGATCAGCAATTCGCGGATCGCGATCAGGTTGTCATCGTCGTCGCCTTCCTGGCTGGGCATGGCGGTGATGAAGGGATCGAGGATCAGCGGGATGTCCGGGTAGTCGGAAACAATTTCGGCGATCGCCGAAATATTCTCGATGCTGCCCACCGCACCGACCTTGAAAGCCGCCACCGGCATGTCTTCCAGGATCACACGAGCCTGGTCGGCCATCCAGTCGACGTCAATGACCTGGATGTCCTCGATACGCGCGGTGTCGCCCACCAGGATGGAAGTGATGATGGACAAGCCATGGCAGCCCATGGCGGCAAAGGTGGCCAGATCGGCCTGGATGCCGGTCGCGCCGACGGGGTCGGCTGCGCCAAAGGTTAATATCAGCGGAGATGTTTGGTTTTGCACGACGAGTAGATTAAGATATCTGGTTTACCATTTTACTTTAGATTGAATTGAGGGAAGTCAGCCGTGAGCGATAGCAAAACAGAATACAAGACCTGGATGTGCCTGATCTGTGGTTGGGTCTACGACGAAGAAGCGGGTCTGCCGGACGAAGACATTGCTCCCGGCACACGCTGGGAAGACGTTCCCATCAACTGGACCTGCCCGGAATGCGGCGCCCGCAAGGAAGATTTCGAGATGGTCGCGCTCTAATCCGACAGCCCGGCAGGGAGCGTCGCGCCCGCGAAGTTTCCGTCAGGAACTGCCCGCAAGCCTGCCTTGCTCCCAAATGAGGGGGCAAAGCGGGCTTGTTCCATTTATGCACCGGCAGCCGCTTTGCTATAGTCGCCTAAAGCAGGCTCACGGCAGCAGTAGCCGCAGCCTCCCACCGCCTGCCGCAACGATTTCCAGGAGTTCTGATGACTGATGCGCAAGCCTGCCGCAGCTTCACGATCCTCGTTGTTGACGACAGCGCCACCATCCGGCGCTCCGCCTCGCTGTTCCTCGGGCAGGCCGGACATCGGGTGATGCTGGCCGAAGACGGCTTCGATGCGCTGGCCCAGCTTGCGACTTACACTCCCGATCTGATTTTTTGCGATGTCCTGATGCCCAGGCTCGACGGTTACCAGACTTGTGCATTAGTTAAAAAAAATGCAAGATTCCATGCAACTCCAGTGGTCATGCTGTCGTCCAAGGACGGGTTGTTCGACCGGGCGCGCGGCGCCATCGTCGGTGCCGCGGCGTTCATGACCAAGCCATTCACGGAAGACGGCATGTTGCAGGCCGTCGGGACATACGCCGGGGGCCGGCGATAGCGGCGTATTTTTAGCAAAAAGCACTTCTCAGGTACGGAGCAACAGTGCAATGGGAATCAAGAAAATTCTCGTCGTCGATGATTCGCCGACTGACCGCTATCTCCTGACCGAGATTCTGAGCAAGAACGGGTTTGAAGTCGATACCGCCGACGACGGTGAGGAAGCGCTGGGGAAGATCCGGTGCAATCGGCCTGAACTGGTATTGATGGACGTCGTCATGCCCGGCAAGAATGGTTTCCAGATCACGCGCCAAATGACGCGCGATCCCAGCCTGAGGGACATTCCGATCATGATGTGCAGCATCAAGGACCAGGAAACCGATCGCATCTGGGCGTTGAGCCAGGGGGCGTGCGACTATGTCGTCAAACCGGTGGATGCGCAGGAACTATTGGCAAAAATTGCCGCGATCGGCTGAGCGCGCGCCGGTCCCAGTCCGGCACGCATTCAGTCCAGACAGAAGAGGCGAGGGTGGACTCAGTTCCTGACCAATGGCGATACGGCCGGCTGCATGAATTCCAGGCGCGTCTGCTCGAACGCATGGAGGCCGCGCGTGATGGCTCCGGCATGCGCGACAGCCGCCTTGGCGTCATGATCGGCGACAGGCGCTGCCTGCTCGATCTGCGCGAAGCAGGCGAAATCGTCAATCTGATCGCCGTCACCAAAGTGCCGTTGGCGCGGGACTGGTACCTTGGACTATCCAACGTGCGCGGCAACCTGATCGGCGTGGTCGATCTCGATCGCTTTCTGGGCGGACCGTCGCAGACGATCAGCAAGGAAAGCCGCGTGCTGGTGGTTTCCAGTGCTTTATCGGGCAATACCGGTTTCCTGCTGTCGCGCGTTCTGGGGTTGCGGCACATCCAGGAAATGACCGAGCAGCAGAGCGGTGACTGCGGACGCAGACGTTATCTCGATGGCGACCTGAACGAATGGGTGGAAATCAGCCTCGCCGAGATTGTGGAAGATCCACGTTTCTTGCAAGTCGGACTATAAAAGCTGTCGCACTGAGTGCCGCGGTTGAAAGCAAATTTCACCGCAACCGCGCAACGACCTCGTAACAAGGAGCCTTAGCCATGGCATTCAAGCTGCCGCATCTCTCGAAGAATAAAACAGCCGGGCCAGCGGGAACTCAGGCGAGCCAGCCATCCGTCATCAGCGCCAAAGCAGACAAGTACATGCAGCGCTACCAGCACACCCGCCTGCCGTTCATCGGCCGCCATTCGCTGCGCGCACAGACGCGGATTCTGCTGATGCTGCTGATCATGGCGCTGTTGTCGATGTTCTTCTTCCTGTGGCTGGGATCCAAGCACTACATCCATGTCAGCCTGCAGGCGCATATCACCAGCGATCTGGTCATGCACTCGCAGCGTATCGGCAAGGCCGTGCCCAACGCCATCCAGGGCAATCGCGAGGCCTTCAGCCAGCTCACCGAAAGCCGCAAGGAATTCAATCAGGGGCTCAATGTCCTCATGCTCGGCGGCGAGTATCAGGGTTATGCCATCCGCAAGCCGGAGCCGGAAATGCGCACTGTACTGACCGACGTCCAAAAGATCTGGGATCACACCGACAAAGCCGCCTCCACCATCCTCAAGCTGCAGCCGGAACTGACCGGCTTCGGCGTTACCCTGGCGCGGCTGCGGCTGCTCTCGCCGAATCTGCTGGACCTGAGCGAGCAGATCTCGATGCTGCAATCGCAGGGCGGCAACTCGCCGCGCGAAGTCGCCGCCGCAGCGCAACTGGTGCTGCTGACCTTGCGCCTGGGGCGCAGCGCCAATGAATTCCTTACTTCCGAAGGCGTCAATCCGGAAACTGCCTTCCTGCTCGGCAAGGACGTCAATACCTTCCGCGACATCATCGACGGCTTCCTCAACGGCAGCGAAATCCTCGGCATCAACGCGGTGCGGGACAAGGACGTGCGCGACAAGCTCAACGAGCTGGAAAAAGTCTTCGGCGAGTACCAGCCGCTGGTCGCCAACATCCTCGGCAACCTGCAAAACTTCATCGCCGCCAAGCAATCCGAGCAATTGGTATTTCTCGAAAATGAAACCCTCAAGCAGCATCTGACCGTGCTGCAAAACGACTACCGGCAAGCGCAGGAAACCCGCTCGTGGACGTTCTGGATCATGCTGCTGTCGATGGCGGTGGCGCTGGTGTGCGGCGTCGGCATCTCCTGGGTGCAGCTGCAAAGCAGTCGCCGCAACGCCGAAGAAGCCGAGTTGCGCCGCCAGGAAGCCGAGGCGCAACGGCTGCACGCGCAACAGCAGGAAGAGCGCGCGATGCGCACCAACGCCATCAATCAGGCGGCGATCCTGCGACTGATGAATGAACTGCAGAAAGTTGCGGATGGCGACCTCACGGTGCACACCACGGTCTCCGAAGACATCACCGGCGCCATCGCCGACTCGGTCAATTACACGGTCGAGGCATTGCGCGGATTGGTCGGCCAGGTCACGCACACCGCCTCGCAGGTGGCGGCCGCCTCCAACCAGGTGCGCGACAATGCGCAGGAGCTGACCAGCGCCGGCCAGATCCAGGCGCGCCGCATCCATGACACCGGGCAATCGATGCTCGAGATGTCGATACAGATTACCGACGTGTCGATCTCCGCCAACAAATCGGCCGACGTCGCGCGCCATTCGGTGGTGGTGGCCGAGCGCGGCGCCAAGGCGGTGGAAGACGCCGTCAAGGGCATGAACGAGATTCGCGAGCAGATCCAGGAAACCTCTAAGCGCATCAAGCGCCTGGGCGAGTCGTCGCAGGAGATCGGCGAGATCACCGAGCTGATTTCAGACATTACCGAACAAACCAACGTGCTGGCGCTCAACGCCGCCATCCAGGCCGCTTCCGCCGGTGAGGCCGGCCGCGGCTTCTCGGTCGTGGCCGAAGAAGTGCAGCGACTGGCAGAACGCTCCAGCGCGGCGACTCGGCAGATCGGTGCACTGGTGCGCATGATTCAGGCCGACACGCATGACGCCGTGGCGGCGATGGAAAAATCAACCGCCGGCGTGGTTGACGGCGCCAAGCTGTCCGACGCCGCCGGCGCCTCGCTGTCGGACATACGCCGCGTGTCGAACCAGCTGGCCGAACTGATTCAGGACATTTCCTCTTCGACCGGACATCAGGCCACTTCCGCCAACAGCGTGGCGCACGACATCCAGAACATCCTCAGCGAGAACGAGATCATCGAGCAGCGTCGCGAACAGGTGTTGTCGCTGTTCAACGAGCTGCATGATCTGGCCGAGTTGCTGAAGAACTCGGTATCGCGCTTCCGCGTCACGATTTCGTGATGCGGAAGCGTCCGTCCAACTTGCAGATCGCGCATGGCTTCCGATTCCACGCCTGATTTTCCGCCGGATTCGTCTTCGGATTCGTCCAGCCTGGCATCGCTGGCGTCGGGATTGCTCTCGACCGTCGATCAGGCGATGCAGCTGCTGGGCGACGACAATCCGCAAGCAGAGCGGCAGGCACATGCCTTGCTGCGCCAAGGGGCCGACGCGCTGGCGTTCATTGGCGATACGCCGTTGAATATCAGGGTCGCCGAACTGCTCGGGTTGCTCGCATCGGCCGAACTGGAGCAAAGCGCTGCCGGCGATGCGGATCAATCCGTGCAGCGAGCCTGTACGGATTTACGTGCCTGTCTTGTCGACATCGAGGCCGGGATAGCGCCACGGCAGGGCATTGCGCCGGACGAGGATGAGGTCACGCAACGGCGTCCCGCCCTGAAAGTCGCCATCGCGCAATTGACGACCGATCTTGCTCGTCTGGAGAATTTTCTGGACCGTTTTCTGCAGGGCGGCGACGCACCCGACGCATTGCGTGAGGCCGGGTTGCTGGCGCCGCAACTCGCAACGGTGGCGCAGGCACTGGAATTGACTGCTGCCTGCGAAGTGCTGCGATTGTGCGCCGCGGACATCGATCGCCTGCCACGTACCGGCGTGGCGAACGCCAACGCTGCAGAGGCGGCGGTCCTGGCGCGCCTGACATACAACATGGCGGCATTGAGCCTGTCCATGCCGCTGATGCATAACGCGCCGCAATCGATGGCGTATCCGGGCAAGGCCGCCGAAGAGGATGCCGCCGCCTCTGGGATTACAGCGACGGGTGCACCGGATAGAGCACTAAAAATCGCGACCGTTGCTGCGCAGCCGCTGCAACAGAAACAGCAAGAGCAAGAGCCGGAAGAAATCGACCTTGAACTGCGCGAGGTTTTCCTGCTGGAAGCCGGCGAGGTGCTGGGCAGCATACGCAGCGCGCTGGCGGCATCACGCGCGACGCCGCAAGACATGGCGCAGGTGGTCGTCATGCGGCGAGGCTTCCATACGCTCAAAGGCAGTGGCAGGATGGTCGGGCTTAACGCCCTGGCCCGCAGTGCGATGGCGCTCGAAGAGTTCGCCACCGCCTGGTCCGCCGCCGGCCGGACGGGCGCGGCCGGCGACTATGCCTTGCTGGATTACGCCGTTGTGGAGCTGAACGCCTGGATCGACGAGATCCGCGTCAACGGAAAATCGCTGCGCAGCCCCGATGGTTTGTTGGCGGCAGTTGCCGCTCATGCCCGAGGTGAATCTCCGCCGGCGCAAACAAAAATTGCTGAACATGCCGAGACTTGCCGGGTCGGCGATCTCGTCTTGCCCGTCAGGCTGCATCAGATTTACAGCGAAGAATCGGCGAATCTGCTCGACATCCTCGCGACGCAAATCGCGCAATGGCAGAACGCGACACCCGAGGTGATCGCGGCGGAAGCGTTGCGGGCGACCCACTCGCTCAAGAGCAGCGCGGCGTCGGTCAAGTTTGCGCCATTGCTGGCGCTGGCGCAGCCGCTCGATGAGCTCATGCAGTTCCTGGAAAATTATCCGGGTTTGATGGATGCCGCCATATGCGCCGAACTGATGCAGGTGGTGCATGACCTCCAGGCGATGCAGCAACAATTCGCTGCGTGCATCATGCCCTCGCCGCGCCCCGCCGTATCACAGCAGCTGCGCACCTTGCTGACGACGCTGGAAGCACGTCGACGTCAGAGCCATGACGGCGCCAGGAGCATCCCGGCTGAAAACATACAGGCGGCAGGCGTCAAGCCGCCGGAGCCGGGCGGCGACGTCATTGATCCGGATTTGCTGGATATTTTCCTGGAAGAGGGGCGCGATTTGCTGCCGCAGGTCGGCGAGAGCCTGTACAAGCTGCAGAAGACGCCGGGCGATACGGCGCTGATCCAGTATCTTCTGCGACCGCTGCACACCATCAAGGGCAGCGCACGGATGGCCGGGGCCATGCGACTCGGCCAGCACATCCATGATCTGGAAAGCAGTATTGGGGAAATGATGCGCGACGGCGAGCCGTCGGCGGCGCTGATCGACGATTTGCTGGCGCGCTACGACCAGGGGCTGCAGTTGTTCGATGCCTTGCAATCGCCGCTCGCAGCGGCGTCCATACCCACATCCGCGCCTGCCCGTGCCGCCGCCGCGCCGACTACAGCAGTCCAGGCCGAGATCGCCAAGGTCGTGGCCGAACCGGCGGCAATATCGGCAGCAACAACGGCTGCCGCACCGCTGGTGCGCATCCGCGCCGGCATCCTCGACAGCGTCCTCAACCAGGCCGGCGAAATCTCGATCTCGCGCTCCGGCCTGGAATCCGAAGTCAACATCCTGCGCCAGCATCTGACCGACCTCGGCGGCAACGTGGCGCGGCTGAGCACCCAGCTGCGCGAGGTGGAGATCCAGGCCGAAATCCAGATCGCCGCATCAAACCAGAAGCAGCCGCAGAACCAGCATTTCGATCCGCTCGAATTCGATCGCTTCACACATCTGCAAGAACTGACACGGATGCTGGCGGAAAGCGTCAACGACGTTGCGTCGCTGCAAAAGAATCTGCTCGACACGGTGGACCGCACGCAAAACGGCCTGGTGCATCAGGCCCGGTTGACGCGCGACATGCAGCGCGAACTGATGCATGCGCGCATGGTGCAGTTCAAGGGCATCGAAGAGCGCCTGCAACGGCTGGTCCGGCAAATGGCAAAGGAAACCGGCAAGGAGCTTGCCCTCGACATCATCGGCGGCGCCGTCGAACTTGATCGCAGTATCCTGGAAAAGATGGTCGGCCCCTTCGAACATCTGCTGCGCAACGCCGCCGCCCACGGCATCGAGAGCGCCGGGCAGCGGCTGGCCGCCGGCAAGGACGCGGTGGGCCGGCTGCAGCTCGAGGTCCGGCAGGAGGGCAATGAAGCCATGATCCGGCTCGCCGACGACGGCCAGGGGCTGAACCTCGCGCGCATTCATGAGAAAGCGCTGCATCTGGGATTGATTGATCCGGACCAGCGTTTGTCGGATGTCGAACTGACCAGCATCATTTTTCATCCGGGATTTTCGACCAGCAGCAATGTCACGGCCATTGCCGGACGCGGCGTCGGCATGGACGTGGTCCGTTCGGAAGTCGCTTCGCTCGGTGGACGCATCAGCATCGCCACGGTCGCCGGCAAAGGCGCGCAATTCATCATCCACCTGCCGCTGTCATTGGCGGTGGCGCAAGTGGTGCTGCTGGAGCTGGACCGGCAAAGCTACGCCATACCCTCCCTGCTGGTCGAGCAAGTGCTGCAACTCAAGCGCGTCGACCAGGAACGGGTGTTTCGTGAAGGTTTGCTGGAATGGCAGGGGCGCAGCTTGCCGCTGCATTACCTGTCGGCGCTGCTGGGCGAAGACCGTATCATCCCCTTGCAGCAAGCGCTGCCGGTGCTGGTGATCAAGAGCGGCCACGACTTCCTCGCGATTCTGGTGGATCGCGTCGTCGGCAATCGCGAGGTCGTCACCAAGAGCATCGGTCCGCAGCTGGCCGGCATGACCGGCGTGGTCGGCGCCACGGTGCTGGGCAGCGGCAGCATCGTGCTGATCCTCAATCCCATCCAGCTGGCGCAGCGCCAGGGTTACCAGCGCATCTTGCGGCGTGAGCAGCCGCACGGCGCCGATGGCGGCGCCAGCCGCAAGATCGTGCTGGTGGTCGACGATTCGTTGACGGTACGACGCGTCATGCATCGCCTGCTGACGCGTGAGGGATACCAGGTAGTGCTGGCCACCGACGGCGTCGACGCCTTGCATCAAATGCAGGCCGTGCGACCCGACATCGTTCTCTTGGACATCGAAATGCCGCGCATGGACGGCTTTGACCTGACGCGCAACATCCGCGACATGGCCGCTACCGCGACCCTGCCGATCATCATGATCACCTCGCGCACCGCCGCCAAGCATCGCGAGCGCGCCATGGAACTGGGCGTCAACGCCTACCTCGGCAAGCCGTATCAGGACGACGTGCTGCTCAACCTGGTGCACGGCCTGATCGCAAAAGACGGCGTCCGCCCCGAATTCCGTGTCGACGAAGTGCTGTTCCGGCATGATCCGGAGGACACGGAAGGGGATGACGGCGGCCTGGAAGATCAGTCGCCGCCCGTCAATTAGGCAGAGCGCATTTGCCGAAAAAAACCAGCTATGGTCTAATCTGCCACTTCCTGAGGCTGTTCCTGACGATTGGGGCTTGAAATTAATTCCACTCTGCTTTCCATCCTGCTGGCCACGACGATCGCCGGCGTGTTCAGCATCACCGCGGCCGCGATTTTCTCGTTCGCGCTGTTGTCGAAGATGGTCGAGCGCCTGGTCAGCCTGTCGGTCGGCATCATGCTGTCGACCTCGCTGCTGCACGCCTTGCCGGAAGCCTTCGAATCCTCGGCCGAGCCGCACAAGCTGTTTGCGGTATTGCTGGGCGGCCTGCTGGCGTTTTTCCTGCTGGAAAAGCTGTCCATCCTGCGCCACTCCCATCATCACGAAGACGACGGCCACGGCCATCACCACGGCCACGACAAGCATGAGGCGGGCAAGGCCGGCTGGATGATCCTGGTCGGCGACGGCATGCACAATTTCACCGACGGCATCCTGATCGCGGCCGCTTTCCTGGCCGACCCGCACCTCGGGCTGGTGACCGGCCTGGCCATCATCGCGCACGAAATCCCGCAGGAGATCGGCGACTTCATCATCCTGCTCAATGCCGGTTTCTCGCGCACCCGCGCCTACGTCTACAACCTGATCTGCAGCCTGATGGCGGTGCTGGGCGGCGTGCTCGGCTACTTCATGCTGGAGCGCGGCATGGAGTGGATTCCCTACGTGCTGGTGTTTGCCTCGTCAGGCTTCATCTACATCGCCGTCAGCGACCTGATGCCGCAAATGCAACGCCGCGCCACGCTGCGCGAGACGATTCCGCAAGTGATCCTGATCGGCCTGGGCGTGGTCATCGTGCTGGTGCTGACCAGCCACGCGCACGCGCATTGAGATTCAGCGCCCGCCACGCCGGGTGGATTTTGTCGGCAGGCACATCAGCTTGATGACGACGCTGAGCAGCAATCCGGCAAAGCCGAGCAGGACAAGGAATGTTTCCGACACGATAAGCCCCTTCGCATTGCCGATGATGCATGGACTGTAGCGCCATAACCGGTGCGGCCGCCAATATCAAATGCGCCGTCCGAGTATCGCAAAACGGCATGGCGGCGGCAGCGCGATGGCGGCACAATACAGCGACACAATAGGCGCTCATGATTTCCATCAAACAGCTCAAGTACTTTGTCGAGATCGTCGCCGCCGGCAGCTACACGCGCGCGTCCGAGCGCCTGTACATTGCCCAGTCTGCGCTGAGCCGCCAGATCAAGGAGCTGGAAAACGACATTGATGTCGTTTTGCTAAGGCGCGACGCCAAGCAGGTCGAACTGACGCTGGCGGGCAAGGACTTCTACGACCGCGCGCGCAAGATCCTCGACGACATGGACCAGGCCATCGTGCAGGCGCGCCACATCGACAAGGGCGAACGCGGCGCCATCCGCCTGCTGCATTCGAGCTCGGTGCCGCTGTCGCCGCCGCTGGGGCCCTGTCTCAACGCGGTGCTGCAGGCATTCCCCGGTGTCACGCTCGAAATTTCCCAGGCCTCCTCCGAGCACCAGGCGCTCGACGTCGAAGAAGGGCGCGCCGACCTCGGCCTGGCGCGCACGCCAATCCTGCGCAAGCATCCCCATCTGGAAACCATCACGCTATATCAGGAGAAGCTGGTGGTCGCGGTATCGCTGCAGCACCCGTTGGCGCAGCGCGAGGTGGTCGACATCGCCGAGCTGCGCGACGAGCTGTTCGTCTCCATGCCGCATCGCGAGCGCGGCGGCCTCAGTTACCTGGTGGCCGAGCGTTGCATCGCGCACGGCTTCTTTCCCAAGCCGGCGCGCGCGACCTCGCGCAAGGCGTCGCTGCTGAGCCTGGTCAACGCCAATTTCGGCATCGCCATCGTGCCAGACAGCATGCGTGCAATCGCCGTTGCGGGCGTGCATTTCATCGATATACGGGAATCCGACTTCCAGTCGGCGGTGGTGCTGATGATGCGGCGCGATGCGCCGGTGATGGTGGGGCAGTTCGTACAAGCTTTCATGCAAGCCTTGCAGATGCCGGCGGCCTGAGCGCCGCCGGACTTGTTTTCTGCTTACGGCTGTGGGCCGGTCGCCACCGGACGCGACGAATCCGAACTCCATTCGCTCCACGACCCGGGATACAGGCGTGCGCCCGGCAAGCCGGCCACTTCCAGCGCGAGCAGGTTGTGGCAAGCGGTCACGCCCGAGCCGCACTGCATGACGGCCGCCTGCGGGCTGTCGATCAGTGCATTCCACTCGGCGCGCAAGGCATCGGCCGATTTGAAGCGGCCGTCGGCGCCCAGGTTATCCTTGAAGAAACGATTCTTCGCGCCCGGAATGTGGCCGCCGACGGCGTCCATTGTTTCGTTCTCGCCGCGATAGCGATCTGCCGCGCGCGCGTCGACGACGGTCAGCGACTTGCTGTCGAGATTGGCGACGACATCGCCGACATCGACGGTGGTCACCAGCGGCGCCTGCTCCTGCAAGTCGCCGCGCACCGGCGCTGGTGTTTCAGTCGACAACGGGCCGCCCTGCGCCTGCCATGCCGGCAAGCCGCCGTCGAGCACCGCCACCTGCACATGGCCGACCCAGCGCAGCAGCCACCACAGGCGCGCGGCGAACATGCCGCCGTGGGCGTCGTAGGCGATGACTTGGGTGCCCTTGCCGACGCCCAGTTCCTGCATGGCGTCGATGAAGGCCTGACGCGCCGGCAGCGGATGGCGGCCCTTGAACTTGCCGTCGGCGCCGTTCTTGGGGCCGGACAGGATTTGGTCGAGATGGGCGAAGCGCGCCTGCGGAATATGCCCGGCGGCGTAGGCTTGTGCGCCGGCGTCGGGATTGGCGAGGTCGTGGCGGCAGTCGATTACCAGCCAGTTGGCGTCGTCGAGATGGGCGGCCAGGTCGGCTGCGGAAATCAGGGTGGCGTAGGTCATGGTTATTCCTCTTCCTAAACTTCGGTGGCGATCGGATCGCTCGCCGGCAGATTGCTCGATTGTCGGGATTGTTGCTGAGAACGCTGATTGTAAAACGTCGAGACTACACCGCTCATCAGAATGATGCCGATGCCGGCCCAGCCCATCCAGCCCGGTGCGTCGTTCCAGATGAACAGGCCCCACAGGCTGGCGAACACGATGCCGGTGTATTGCAGGTTGGCCGTGACCAGCGTATTGCCGAGCCGGTAGGCGCGCGTCATGGCGATCTGGGCCAGCGTCGCGGTCAGGCCAATGGTGACGAGCAGCGCCAGGCCCTTGGCCGAATGCGCGTGCCAGAACGGGATGCGGCCGATCACCACGCTGCCGGCCAGGCCTGCCAGCAAGCCGGTGAAGGAGAAGTAGAACACCACGCGGTACTCCGGCTCGCCGAGCAGGCCAAGCTTGCGCACCTGCAGGTAGACCAGCGCCGACAGCACGCCGGAAAACAGTGCGATCAGCCCGCCCACCAACTGGTCGGAGTCGATCGACGGCCGCAGCAGCATCGCCACGCCGACGAAGCTCAGCAGCACCGTGCCGGCCAAGCCCCATTCAAAACGCTTCTTGCCCTGCCACCATGCGACGCCGAACAACATCGCGGCGATCCAGATCGACGACATGTAGTTGAGCGTGGTGGCGGTCGCCACCGGCAGCAGGCCGAATGAATAGAACCACAGCCACAGCGAAATCACGCCGACGCCGCCGCGGATGATGTGGTCGCGCGGGTAGGGCGTCCTGAGCGTGCCGCCGCGGATCTTGATCAGGCCATAGATGAAGATGACGCCGACTATCCCGCGGCACAGCACCACTTCAGCGGTGGAATAGTAGTCGGACGACAGCTTGACGCACACGCCCATGATGGAAAACAGGAAGGAGGCAACAAGCATCCAGAGGGATTGCATGGCGATACTCTATTCGAAAGCGAGGGCAAAAAAACAGGCAGCGCGAGCTGGAGCCGGCGCTGCCTTCGGATCGTACGTTAATCGGAGGTGCTGCAGAATTCGTCTGGCGTTGCAGATGCTGTCGGACTACATCGGGGACATCGCATCATCGGCGCTTTCTGCATGCTTTCCTCAAAAAGAATCAGAGTGAAATTCAGTTTTCCTGCACCGCAATCTGCGACCGGTACCACTCATGGAAGTGCTGCATGCCGTCTTCCATCGGCGACTGGTACGGACCGACTTCACTGGTGCCGCGATCCATGAGTATACGCCGCCCGGCATCCATGCGCAGAGCGATCTCGTCATCCTCGACGCAGGTCTCCATGTACGCGGCGCGTTCGGCCTCGACCATCTCGCGTTCGAACAGGGCGATTTCTTCAGGATAGTAGAACTCGACCACGTTGGTGGTTTTTTGCGGACCATTGGGCCACAGCGTCGACACCACCAGCACGTGCGGATACCACTCGACCATGATGTTGGGATACAGCGTCAGCCAGATCGCGCCGTATTTCGGCGGCTGGCCGTTGCCGAAGCGCAGCACCTGCTCCTGCCACTTCTTGTAAGTCGGCGAACCGGACTTGGCCAGGCCGTGATTGACGCCCACGGTCTGCACGCTGTAGTTCTTGCCGAATTCCCATTTCAGGTCGTCGCAGCTGACGAAGCTGCCCAGGCCTGGATGGAAAGGCTCGACATGGTAGTCCTCCAGATAGACTTCGATGAAAGTCTTCCAGTTGTAGTCGCACTCGTGCACTTCGACGTGATCGAACAGGTAGCCGGAAAAATCCAGGTCGCGCGTCACGCCCAGCTGCTTCAATTGCGCGGCGACGTCGTTGCCGTCCTTGCCGTTGTTTTCGAACAGCAGGCCGTTCCAGTTCTGCAAAGGCGTCTTGGACAGGTTCAGGCACGGCGTCTCGCCGAAATGCGGCGCGCCGATCAGGTCACCCTTGAGGTCGTAGGTCCAGCGATGCAGCGGGCAGACGATGTTGCGCGCGTGGCCGCGGCCGTCGAGCATCTTGGCCTGGCGATGACGACAGACGTTGGACATCAGTTCGATGCCGTGCGCGTTGCGCACCAGCATGCGACCTTCGTTTTCCCATGGCAGCGTCGCGTAGTCGCCGACATTGGGCACCATCAATTCATGGCCGGCGTAACGAGGCCCCTGTTGAAATAACTGGTGAATTTCGCGCTTGAAAAGCGCATCGTCAAAATAGACGTCAACTGGTAGTTGCGCGTTTGAGCGCGCCAGTTTGGCAAAAGTAGCAAGATCGGACATCTCCGCCCCCAAATTAATTTGCACCAACCTAAGAGAGAAAGAATCCGCAAAAACCTGGGTTCAAATAATATGAAGAGGAAATTTTGGACAGAACTGCGGATTATGCCATAAATCCCGTTATTCAGGGCGGATTGCGCGGTTGAATCGCCTGAAAATACGCCCTCGGCCGCCTATCTGTGGCGGATTGCACTAAAATGACGGGCTATATCTGAAATCAGCCACTATGCCAAAGAATCCCGTCAAAGCCAGCCAGCCCGCCTCTTTCGAAGAGGCCATGGAAGAGCTCGAACAACTGGTCATCCAGATGGAAGCCGGCGAACTCCCGCTGGAAGCCTCCGTCGCCGCCTACAAGCGCGGCGCCGAACTGGTCAAGTTCTGCTCGGTGCAACTCGACAAAGTCGACAGCCAGGTCAAGGTGCTCGAAGGCGACATGCTCAAGCCATTGGCCGGCACCGGCGCCGGTGAGTTTGCAGAGGACGAGGAATGAACGCGCGGATCGACACCAGCGCCGGCGCCTCGTTTACCGACTGGATGCAGCGTATCCAGGCCGGCATGGAAGGCACGCTCGACGCATACCTGCCGGCGGTCACCGAAATCCCCGCGCGCCTGCACCAGGCCATGCGCTACACCGCGCTGGACGGCGGCAAGCGCGTGCGTCCCTTGCTGGTGTACGCCGCCGGCGAGCTGTTCGATGCGCCGGCGCAATTGCTGGGCCGCGCCGCCGCTGCCGTGGAAATGATCCACGTCTATTCGCTGGTGCACGACGACATGCCGTGCATGGACGATGATGCCTTGCGCCGCGGCAAACCGACCGTGCACGTCAAATACGACGAGCCGACCGCCTTGCTGGTGGGCGACGCGTTGCAGGCGCAGGCGTTTTCAGTGCTGTCCGACAACGTCGAAGAGTTGTACGCCGCGCGCCAGCTGAAGATGCTGAACCTGCTGGCGCAGGCGGCCGGTTCGACCGGCATGTGCGGCGGTCAGGCCATTGATCTGGCCAGCGTCGGCATGACTTTGTCGCTGGCGGAACTGGAACAGATGCACAGGCTCAAAACAGGAGCGCTGTTGCGTGCCGCCATTTTGCTTGGCGCCTGCAGCGGCAAGAACCTGACGGTGGCTGAACAGGCTGCGCTGGAAGCGTATTCGTGCCCGATCAGCCTGGCGTTCCAGGTGGTCGACGACATTCTTGATGCGACGGCGGATTCCGCCACGCTCGGCAAGACCGCCGGCAAGGACGCCGCCGACAACAAACCGACTTACGTTTCCATCCTCGGCCTGAGCGAATCGCAGGCGCTGGCCGAAAAGCTGCGCAACGACGCCCACAAGGCGCTGGAACAGTTTGGCAACAAGGCCCGGCGCCTGCATGAACTGGCCGACCTGATCGTGCAACGCAAGGCATAAGCACGCAGCGGTATTTTCCGCGCGCGCAAGCAACCAATTAACGGTGACAAGACCCAGCATGCTCAATACGATAAACAGCCCCGCCGATTTGCGGCAACTCCCGCGCACTCAGTTGAAGCCACTGGCTGACGAGTTGCGCGCCTTCATCCTCGATTCGGTATCGAAGACCGGCGGGCATCTCTCGTCCAATCTCGGCACGGTCGAACTGACCATCGCGCTGCATTACGTCTTCAACACGCCGGAAGACCGCATCGTCTGGGATGTCGGTCACCAGACTTATCCGCACAAGATCCTCACCGGCCGGCGCGACCAGATGTCGACGTTGCGCCAGCTCGACGGCATTTCCGGTTTCCCGCGTCGCGCCGAAAGCGAACACGACACCTTCGGCACCGCGCATTCGTCGACCTCGATTTCCGCTGCGCTCGGCATGGCGCTGGCGGCCAAGACCAAGGGCGAAGATCGTCATGCCATCGCCGTCATCGGCGACGGTGCAATGACCGCCGGCATGGCATTTGAAGCAATGAACAACGCCGGCATCAGTGAAGACGTCAATCTGCTGGTGATCCTCAACGACAACGACATGTCGATTTCGCCGCCGGTCGGCGCGCTCAACCGTTACCTGGCGCGCCTGATGTCCGGGCAGTTCTACGCCAAGGCCAAGAACGTCGGCAAGTCGATGCTGCCGGGACCAATGCTGGAACTGGCCAAGCGCTTTGAAGAACATGCCAAGGGCATGATCGTTCCGGCCACCATGTTCGAAGAATTTGGCTTCAACTACATCGGTCCGATCGACGGTCACGATCTCGACTCGCTGATCCCGACACTGCAAAACCTGAAGAACCTCAAGGGCCCGCAATTCCTGCATGTGGTCACCAAGAAGGGCCAGGGCTACAAACTGGCCGAAGCCGATCCGGTGCTGTATCACGGGCCTGGCAAATTCAATCCGGCCGAAGGCATCAAGCCGGCCGCCGCCAGCAAGCAGACGTACACGCAAGTTTTCGGCGAATGGCTGTGCGACATGGCCACGCAGGACAACACCCTGGTCGGCATCACACCCGCCATGCGCGAAGGCTCGGGCATGGTCAAGTTCGAACAGAAATTCCCCGATCGTTACTACGATGTCGGCATCGCCGAGCAGCACGCCGTCACCTTCGCCGCCGGCATGGCCTGCGAAGGACTGAAGCCGGTCGTGGCGATTTACTCGACCTTCCTGCAACGCGCCTACGATCAACTGATCCACGACGTCGCCTTGCAAAACCTCGACGTCACGTTCGCGCTCGATCGCGCCGGACTGGTTGGCGCCGACGGCGCCACGCATGCGGGCAATTACGATCTGGCCTTCCTGCGCTGCATTCCGAACATGGTCGTCATGGCCGCCTCGGATGAAAACGAATGCCGCCAGATGCTGACGACTGCTTTCCAATACAAAGGCCCGGCCTCGGTACGTTATCCGCGCGGTTCCGGCAGCGGCGTGGCGGTGGAAAAGACCTTGACCACGATCCCGCTGGGCAAGGGCGAAGTGCGCCGCGAAGGCAAGGGCATCGCCATCCTGGCGTTCGGCACCATGGTGGCGCCGGCGCTGGCGGCGGGCGACAAGCTCAACGCCACGGTCGCCAACATGCGTTTCATCAAGCCGCTCGACATTGAACTGGTGAAGCAACTGGCGGCCAGCCATGACGCGCTGGTGACCGTCGAAGAAGGCTGCATCATGGGTGGCGCCGGCGCTGCGGTGTCCGAAGCGCTGGCTGAAGCGGGCATCGTCAAGCCTATCCTGCACCTGGGTTTGCCGGACCGTTTCATTGACCACGGCGACGCCGGCCAATTGCTGGCCAAATGCGGTCTCGACAGCGACGGCATTGCCGCCTCCATCGTGCAACGCTTCGGCAAGGACCAGCCGCGCCTGGTGGTCAACAACGGCTGAACGTGATGTAATGACGGCGACAATAAAAAAGCGGCTCAGGCCGCTTTTTTTACGTCTTCAGGTTTCCTTGTTCTAATTTTTATTCCTGTCCTTGTGCCATAGCACATCGCCGCCGCCGGCATGGCGATTGAGCACGCGCGCCAGCACGAAGCACAGGTCCGACAGCCGGTTCAGGTATTGGCGCGGCTGCGGATTGATCGCGGCGCCTTCCGATTGCGCCAGCGTCACCACGGCGCGTTCGGCACGGCGGCAGACGGTGCGGCAGACATGCATCTGCGCCGCCGCGCGCGAGCCGCCGGGCAGGATGAATTCCTTGAGCGGAGGCAAATCGGCGTTGTGCTTTTCCAGCAGCGCGTCGAGCTGCGCCACCTGGGCGTCGGCGATCACGCTGTAACCAGGAATGCACAGCTCGCCGCCAAGGTCGAACAGGTCGTGCTGGATCGCCAGCAATTCCGCGCGCACGCCGGCCGGCAGGTCTTCGCACAGCAGCAGACCGAGCTGGGAATTGAGTTCGTCCACCTCGCCCAGCGCATGGATGCGCGGCGCGTCCTTGGCGATGCGGCTGCCGTCGCCGAGTCCGGTGCTGCCGTCGTCGCCGGTGCGCGTTGCGATTTTGGAAAGTCGATTGCCCATGTTGTTCCCTGTTCTCTATTCTCTGTGCACTGCAAATCAAAAGCCAAGCATAGCTAAAAAATGAGCGTTCAGAGCTCAAGTTGTCAGACAAATATAAAATATGTCTGCGGCAAGAGAGTAAAATCCCACAGAGGTTTTGACGACAGGGCAGGCCGCTGCATGGCAGTTTCAGTGCTTTTCCGGCATGCAGGAATATTCCCTGGCGTCACTATTCCAACAGACAGAGAGACAGACAATGAACCATATCGTTGATGCGCAGAAACTGCGCAAGCCCGTTCCCGAAGCGTTGCTCACAAGCTTGCAGACACTCCTTGGCAATCGCTTTTCGACCACGCAGGCGATGCGCGAGCATCACGGCCGCGATGAGTCGTCCTACGATCCGATGCTGCCCGATGCCGTGGCGTTCGCCCACACCACGGAAGAAGTCGCCGCCATCATCAAGGCCTGCAGCGAACATCGTATTCCCGTCATTCCCTACGGCACCGGCACTTCCCTCGAAGGCCACGTGCTGGCGCTGCAAGGCGGCATCACGATCGATTTGTCGCAGATGAGCCAGGTGCTGGCGGTCAACGGCGAAGACCTGACCGCCACCGTGCAGGCCGGCGTCACGCGCAAGCAGCTCAATCTGGAAATCAAGGACAGCGGCCTGTTCTTCCCGATCGATCCGGGCGCCGACGCCTCCATCGGCGGCATGGCCTCGACTCGCGCTTCCGGCACCAACGCCGTGCGTTACGGCACCATGCGCGAAAACACCCTGGCGCTGACCGTGGTCACCGCCGACGGCAACATCATCAAGACCGGCACGCGCGCCAAGAAGTCCTCGGCCGGCTACGACCTGACCCGCGTCTACGTCGGCAGTGAAGGCACGCTGGGCATCATCACCGAGGTCACCGTGCGCCTGTATCCTCAGCCTGAGGCAGTATCGGCGGCGATCTGTTCGTTCCCGAGCGTGGCCGATGCGGTCAACACCGTGATCCAGGCGATCCAGGTCGGCGTGCCGCTGGCGCGCGTCGAGTTGCTCGACGAAAACGGCGTCAAGGCCATCAACGCCCATGACAAGATGACCTTGCCCGAAAATCCCCTGCTGCTGTTTGAATTCCACGGCAGCGAAAACGGCGTCAAGGAACAGGCAGAAGTCGTGCAGGAACTGGCCAACGACAACAACGCGCTGGGCTTCGAATGGGCCACGCGTCCGGAAGACCGCACGCGGTTGTGGACCGCACGTCACAACGCCTATTTCGCACTGCTGCAGATGCGCCCTGGCGGACGCGCGATTTCCACCGACTGCTGCGTGCCGATTTCACGCCTGGCCGAATGCGTGCTGGAAACCAAGGCCGACTGCGAAGCCAACGGCCTGATCCACGCCATCATCGGCCACGTCGGCGACGGCAATTTCCACGTGCAGATGATGGTCGATCCCAATGATCCGGCCGACATCGCCCGTGCCGAAGGCGTCAACGAACGCATGGTCGCGCGCGCCATCAAGATGGACGGCACCTGCACCGGCGAGCACGGTGTCGGCTTGCACAAGATGGATTTTCTGGTGCAGGAACACGGCGCCGGCGCCATCGACGTGATGCGCGCGATCAAGCATGCGCTCGATCCGAAGAACATCATGAATCCGGGCAAGATCGTACGCTGGTAGTCATTTGACAGTCATTCGGTTGCATTACCTCCAATAGCAGGCAGCACCCCGGGACGCGCCGCATGGCGGCCGTCCCGCAACAACAGCAGGTAGAACAAGACATGGCAACACGCCTTCCTCCCGTCCATGCCCTGTCCGCGTTTGAAGCGGCGGCGCGTCACAATTCATTCGCCGTGGCGGCGGAAGAACTCTGCATCACGCCGTCGGCGCTGTCGCACCGTATCCGTTTGCTGGAAGAGTTTGTCGGCGAGCGTCTGTTCTTTCGCGATGGTCGCTCGATCGGCCTGTCCGAATTTGGTCGCCGCTATCTCGACGTGGTGCGCTCGGCGCTGCGCACGCTGACCGATTTTCCGATGCCGCATCGCAACGCCACGGTGCAGCCCAAGGTCAAGATCATGCTGCCGCCGACCTTCGCGCGTCATTTGCTGGTTCCGCGCATCGCCGAGTTCACGCAGCGTTATCCCGACATCACCGTCGAGATGTACCTGTCGGTGCCGCTGTACGACCTGAGCCTGTCGGAGAGCGATGTCGAAATCCGTTTCGGCGCCGGCAACTATCCCAACTTCGTCACTGAAAAATTGTTCGAAGAGCCGGCCTTTGCCGTCGCCAGCCCGGCTTACCTGAAAACCATTCCACCGCTGAAGGGACCGCAGGATCTGCAGCACGCGATCCTGCTGCGCTCGGCGCTGGAACCCTGGCAACCGTGGTTCGAAGCCGCCGGCCTCAAGGACTGGCCGGAGCCGTCGACCGGCCTGCGCGTCGATGACCTCGGCCTGCTGCTGGAATCGGTACGCCACGGCTACGGCGTCGGCCTCACGCGCCAGCATTTCGCCGAAGAACTGCTGGCACGCGGCGAAATCGTCGAACTCTTCGACGTGCGCCTGCGCACGCCGCCGCACGCCTACTACGTGGTCTACGAAAAGCAGATCCGCGACCGGCCGGAGGTCGATGCCTTCATCGACTGGCTGCAGAACGCTTTCAAAAACATCTGAGGCGCCTGCTTCGCGCCTCAACAGGTTCGAGTCCCTGAAAGTTATTCACAGCGCGACGTGAATTCTTTTCAGTGCGCCCTGACCACGCTTTTCGCTTTCCCAGGCTGAAATTCGCTACACTTCAGGCATTGCGAAGACAATAGCGAGACAGGTACTTCAAAACCGGCACCATAAGCTGGAAAACAATTCAATCGTCATCGCCGCGTCCCAGCCCAAAGCCAAACGAGGTCACGCATGAACGCCCCAGTCGCCCCCTTATTTTCTCCCGCCCGCCAGCGCGAGGTGGTTGCCGCATTGAAAGCGGTGGTGCCGCCCCATTGCGTGCTGTTCGACGAGGAAGACACCCGCCCGTACGAGTGCGACGGCCTGGCCGCTTACCGCCAGTTGCCGATGGTCGTGGTCTTGCCCGAAAACGAAGCGCAGGTCGTCGCCATCCTCAAGACCTGCAACGACCTGAAAGTCCAGATTGTCCCGCGCGGCGCCGGCACCGGTTTGTCGGGCGGCGCGATGCCGATCGCCGACGGCGTGGTGGTGTCGACCGCCAAGTTCAACAAGATCGTCAGCATGGACAAGTACTCGCGCACCGCCGTGGTCCAGCCCGGCGTGCGCAACCTGGCGATCTCGGAAGCGGCCGCGCCTTACGGTCTCTACTACGCGCCTGATCCGTCGTCGCAGATCGCCTGCACCATCGGCGGCAATGTCGCCGAAAACTCCGGCGGCGTGCATTGCCTCAAATACGGCCTGACCGTGCACAACGTCCTGCGCGTGCGCATGGTCACCATCGAAGGCGACGTCGTCGAGCTCGGCAATGCCGGCCTCGATGCGCCCGGCCTCGACTTGCTGGCGGTGTTCATCGGCTCCGAAGGCATGCTCGGCATCGTCACCGAAGTCACCGTCAAGCTGGTGCCCAAGCCGCAGCAGGCGCGCGTGATCATGGCCTCGTTCGACGACGTGGTGAAGGGCGGCAACGCCGTCGCCAACGTCATCGCCGCCGGCATCATCCCGGCCGGGCTGGAGATGATGGACAAGACCAGCTCGCGCATGGTCGAGCCCTTCGTCAAGGCCGGCTACGACGTCGACGCCGAAGCGATCCTGCTGTGCGAATCCGACGGCACCAGCGAAGAAGTGGAAGAAGAGATCGGCCGCATGAGCGAAGTGCTCAACGCCAGCGGCGCCACCGCGATTGCCGTATCGCAGTCCGAAGCCGAACGCCTGCGCTTCTGGTCGGGCCGCAAGAACGCTTTCCCGGCGGCCGGGCGCATCTCGCCCGATTATTACTGCATGGACGGCACCATCCCGCGCAAACGGCTGGCCGAAGTCCTGCTCGGCATCGCCAAAATGGAAGGCAAGTACGGCCTGCGCTGCGCCAACGTGTTCCATGCCGGCGACGGCAATTTGCATCCGCTGATCCTGTTCGACGCCAACCTGGCGGACGAATTTCATCGTGCCGAATTGTTCGGCGCCGAGATCCTCGAGTTGTGCGTCGAAGTCGGCGGCACCATCACCGGCGAGCACGGCGTCGGCATCGAGAAGATCAACTCCATGTGTGTGCAGTATTCGCCGGAAGAGCGCGAAGCCTTCTTCAAGGTCAAGCGCGCCTTCGACACGGCCTTCCTGCTCAACCCCGACAAGGCCATTCCGTCGCTGCATCGCTGCGCCGAGTACGGCAAGATGCACGTGCAGCGCGGCGCCATCAAATTTCCCGATTTGCCAAGGTTTTAACGCATGGAACAGACACTGCAAGCATTCAAGGAGCGCATCGTCGCGGCTACGTCCGGCGGCGTGCCGCTGCAAATCCGCGGCGGCGGCACCAAGGACTGGTACGGCCAGGAACCGCGCGGCGAGGTGCTCGACACGCGTCCTTACAGCGGCATCATCGACTACGAGCCGACTGAACTGGTGATTACCGCACGTTGCGGCACGCCGCTGTCGGAGATCGATGCCGCATTGGCGGCCAACAATCAGGTGCTGGCTTTCGAGCCGCCGCGCTTCGGCGGCGTCTCCACCGTCGGCGGCATGGTCGCAGCGGGTTTGTCCGGACCGGGCCGCCAATGGAGCGGATCGGTGCGCGACTTCATCCTCGGCGCCGATCTGATGGATGCGCAAGGGCAGGTCCTGCATTTCGGCGGACAGGTCATGAAGAATGTCGCCGGCTATGACGTCTCGCGCCTGCTGACCGGTTCGCTCGGTACGCTCGGGTTGATCCTGCAGGCGTCGATCAAGGTATTGCCGCAGGCCTTCGCTACCAGCACGCGCGTGTTTGAAGTCGACCAGGCCAATGCCATCCGCCTGCTCAACGAATGGGGCGGCCAGCCCCTGCCGCTGTCGGCCAGCGCCTGGGTCAACGGCGTGCTGACGATTCGCTTGTCGGGCGCACAAGCCGCTGTCTCTGCTGCAGAGACGAAGCTCGGCGGGTCTGAGTTGACCAACGGCGAGGATTTCTGGCGTGACCTGCGCGAGCAGAACCATGTGTTCTTCGCTGACGTGGATGCGCCGTTGTGGCGGATTTCCCTGCCGTCGGTGACGCAGCCGCTGGCGCTCAATGGCGCGCAGCTGATCGAATGGGGTGGCGCCCAGCGCTGGTATCGCGGCGATGACGGTGTCGCCGCCATCCGTGCCGCCGCAACCGCAGCCGGCGGCCACGCCAGCCTGTATCGCGGCGGCGACAAGAGCGTCGGCGTGTTCCAGCCGCTCGCGCCTGCGGTCGCCAAGATCCATCGCAACCTGAAAGCCTCCTTCGACCCATCCGGCATCTTCAATCCCGGTCGCATGTACAGCGAGTTTTAAACTATGCAAACCAACCTGGCCGATTTCATCCGCGACACTCCCGAAGGCAAGGAAGCCGACGCCATCCTGCGCTCCTGCGTGCATTGCGGATTCTGCACGGCGACCTGCCCCACCTATCAATTGCTGGGCGACGAGCTCGACGGTCCGCGCGGCCGCATCTACCTGATCAAGCAGGTGCTCGAAGGCAAGCAGGCCACCGCTGCCACGCAATCGCATCTGGATCGTTGCCTGACCTGCCGCAACTGCGAATCGACTTGCCCATCCGGCGTGCAATACGGCCGTCTGGTCGATATCGGCCGCAAGGTGGTCGAGGACCAGGTGCCGCGCCCGCTCGGTCAGCGCATCGTGCGCACCACGCTCAAGACGCTGCTGCCGAACAAGTGGCTGTTCAATCCGGCGATGAAGGCCGGCCAACTGGTCCGTCCGCTGTTGCCGCAAAAATTGCAGAACAAGGTGCCGGTCAAACAAGACGCGGGCAAGTGGCCGACGCGCACGCATGCGCGCAAGATGTTGATGCTCGACGGTTGCGTACAGCCGGCCATGTCGCCCAACATCAACAGTTCGACTGCACGCGTGCTGGATGCGCTGGGCGTCGAGCTGATCGTGCCGCCCAAGGCTGGTTGCTGTGGCGCGATTCGTTATCACCTGAACGATCAGGATGGCGGGCTCAATGATATGCGTCGCAACATCGATGCGTGGTGGCCGTATGTGGACGGCTCAGCCGGCTTCACGGTCGAGGCGATCGTGATGAATGCTTCCGGCTGCGGTGCCACCGTCAAGGAATATGGCCATCTGCTGCAGCACGACGCTGCCTATGCCGCCAAGGCGCATCGGATTGCGCAACTCACACGTGATATCAGCGAGATTCTGCCGGACTTCGAAGCCGAACTAGCGGGCAAGCTCAAGGGAAAAATCAAGGATAAGCTCAATGCGCGCGTTGCCTATCATCCGCCGTGCACTTTGCAGCACGGGCAGAAGATTCGCGGCAAGGTGGAGCAGATTCTTGGCAGTGCCGGTGTTGACGTCAAGCTGTGTGCGGACAGTCATCTTTGCTGCGGGTCGGCGGGGACGTATTCGGTGTTGCAGCCGGAGCTGTCTTATCGTTTGCGGGACAACAAGCTGAATAATTTGCAGGCGACTCAGCCGGACATGATTGTTTCCGGGAATATCGGGTGTCTGACGCATTTGCAGTCGGGGACTGATACGCCGGTGAAGCATTGGATTGAGTTGCTGGATGCGGCTTTGGTGGGGGCGTAAGCTGTTCCGACGTTCCTTCGTCGGCAGCTGATTCTGTGTTCTCTTCGATCAACCCTGCCGGGCTACCCCCGGCAAGGTCGTCCGAAGAAAGAAAAATTCAATTTACCTAAGCACAAAACAAAAAAGCGGCCTCAAAAAGAGAGCCGCCTTCATCAATCATGCCAACGCAAGTCGGCAACCAAAAATCAAGCGTGCAAAACCTGCTGCGCCTGCTTGGGAATCCACTCCTGCAAGGTAATCTCAATCGTGATGAACGACAGATTCGCCCCCCGCACAAAGCGCCCCGCAAAAATCTTCCCATCCACATCCGCCACCACCCCCTGCAAAGGATGGACATGCGGCTTGCCGCCGTTGAAGCCGATCTCGCCAAAGACATTGAGAATCTCAACCCCAGGCCCGTTGATCTCCATTTCCCGCGAACCGGTCGGCGTCGCGTACTCCAGGTGCGCATCGATCAGGCTGCCGATCGCGCCGCGCACGATGGCGGTCTGCATGCCGTATTGGCGGCACAGCGCTTCCACGCTTTCAGTGAGGTCCTGGTTCGGTTTGAGGCGCGCCATCACCAGTTTTCCCAGTGTGCCTTCCTCTACCTGAATGTCGTTGTCGTTGGTGTGTGTCTCTGTGTTTTTTATAAGTGTTGATGTCGTCATCATGATTCCATGGGTGTCGGATGCAATAGACTGAATAGCGTCTCTTCATCGCTGTTGACGACGAAAGCGCCCTGGGAAAACAAGCACAGGCGGATGATGAGCGGATCGTCGCCCACTTCCACCGTGTCGAGCAATAAATGCCCGCCGTGTATCGAACCATCGCCGTCAAGGAAGCCGGCGTGGCAATGCAATAATACTTTTCCTTCCTGGTTCTGGCCAACCGTGATTGCGCCGGTGACGAAGGTGATCACGCCTTCCAGCACATGCGGCGGGCCGTAGTCATATGGACGGTTGGCGTCGCGCGTGTTTTCGATGCGGTGGTAGTGCAGCTTGCGCGCGGTGCCGCCGCACATGCGGCCGACGCCTCCGCGCTGGCCGTAGCGTTGCAGCACCTCACGCAAGGCGGCGCCGACTTTGGTGCCGGGCTGCAGCGTGATGCGCAGTTCTTCCGCCGGATTGGCTTCCAGGTCCAGCGTGCGCGGGTAGCTCTGCTGGCCGGCGTGAAGAAACTTGCGTACCTCGACAAATCCCGGATGGCCTTCGGCGGACTTGTTGGAAATTTTCATAAGCGATAGTCACCTTTCTCCTCGAGCAGACTTTTGATCTGCTTCTTGACGATCTTTCCATAACCGGATTTCGGCATGGTCTCCCAGAACACGAAGCGGCGCGGCCATTTGTATTTGGCGATGCGACTCTCCAGATGCGACAACAGCGCGTCGCCGTTGGCCTTCTGGCCGGACTTGGCGACGATGACGGCGATGCCGCTTTCGCCCCATTTCGGATCCGGCACGCCAAGCACGGCGACTTCGGACACCGAGGGATGCGTCAGCAGCGCTTCTTCGATCTCGCGCGGATAGACGTTGGAGCCGCCCGAGATGTACATGTCGGACGAGCGGCCGGTGATGTAGAGGAAACCGTCTTCGTCCACGTGGCCGAGGTCGCCGGTGTGGAACCAGTCGCCCTTGAAGGCCTTGGCGTTGGCGTCCGGATTGTTGTGATAGCCCATGAACACGGCCGGGCCGCGCACGCAGATCTCACCGGTTTCAAACGACTTCAGTTTCTTGCAGCTGTCGTCGAGGATGGCGATTTCCATGCCGGTGCGCGGCATGCCGCAGGAGCCGACGCGCGCTTTCGGATGGGCGTCGTCCGCTTCGTGCATGTACGGCGGCAGGAAGGTGATGTTGCCGGTCACTTCGCCGAGGCCGTAGTACTGCACCAGCACCTTGCCGAGCTTCTTCAATGCGTACACCTGGTCGGCGCGGTACATCGGTGCGCCGGCGTAGATGACGTGCTTGAGCGAGCTATGGTCGTAGCGATCGACCGATTCGTCTTCGGTCAGGATCTTGACGATGGTCGGCACGGTGAACATGTTGTCGACGCGGTGGCGCTGCACCAGTTGCCAGGCTTCTTCCGGCACCAGGCGCTCGGTTGACAGCAGGATGCTGGCGGCGCCGCGCGCCGTGTTGACGACTGCGTGGATGCCGGCACCGTGCGACAGCGGCGCCACCACCAGCGAGCGCGACTGATGGGTCAGGCCCGGCAGCAAGTCGGCCAGGTGGTTGGTCACGACGAAAGCCATCTGGCCGTGCGACAACATGCCGGCTTTCGGGTGGCCGGTGGTGCCGGAGGTGTAGAAGAACCACAGCGGATCTTCGTAATCGACTTCCACTTCATCGAAAGGCTGATGCGCACCGGCCGCAGTGGCGAGTGTTTCGAAATCAAGTTCGCCGGCGCGCGGGTCTTGCAGCGCGATGACGTGTTTCAGCGCGGGGGAGATTTCCTTGACGGCGTCGACATAGTTGGCGAAGCCGCGGTCGTACAGCATGACGCTGGCGCCGCTGGACTGGCCGAGATAGGCAGCTTCCGGCGGCGTGATGCGCACGTTGGTCGGGACCCAGACCATGCCCAGCTTGAATGCCGCCCAGGCGCTTTCAAAAATCTGCAGGTTGTTGCGGGAGTGGACCAGCATTTTGTCGCCCTTGCTCACGCCCAGCTTTTGCAGCGCATGGGCGAGGGTGTCGACGCGGTCGTTGATCTGTTTCCAGGTGGCGATCTTGTCGCCTTTGCCGTCCGCGGTGCCGTCGCCGAAGATCAGGCCGGGCTCGTCGGGGAAGCGGCGGGCGACGTCGGATAGCAGGCGCCCCAGGTTCATTACTTTGGTTAACATCGTCTCGCTCGTGTGTATTTTTTATGTGGGTCTTTACTTCAGTTGCTGCTGCCGCGGTCCCGGGCAATGCCGGGACCACGGAAAAACTATCAATGCACGCGTTCCAGAATGCTCACGTAATTCGCCACTGCAGCACCGCCCATGTTGAACACGCCGGCATAGCGCGCGTTCGGGATCTGCATGTCGCCGGCGTCATGGCTGGCCTGCATCGCCGCCATCACGTGCATCGACACGCCGGTGGCGCCGACCGGATGGCCCTTGGACTTCAGGCCGCCGGAAGGATTGATCGGCAGGCGGCCGTTCTTGGCGGTGACGCCGTCGAGGATGGCGCGTGCGCCCTGGCCCGGCTCGGCCAGGCCCATGGCTTCATACTCAAGCAACTCGGCGATGGTGAAGCAGTCGTGGGTTTCCACCAACGACAGGTCGAGCAATTTGAGGTCGGCTTGTTTCAATGCCTGCTGCCATGCCAGCGTGCCGGCTTCGAAACGGGTCGGGTCGCGGCGCGACAGCGGCAGGAAATCATTGACGTGCACGGCGGCGCGGAAGGTCACGGCGCGCTGCATGGTCTTGGCCACGTCGGCGGCGCTCAGCACCAGCGCGGCGGCGCCGTCGGAGATCAGCGAGCAATCTGTGCGCTTCAACGGGCCGGCGACGAAGGGATTCTTTTCCGAGACGTTGCGGCAGAAGTCGAAGCCGAAATCCTTGCGCATGTGGGCGTAGGGATTGCTCATGCCGTTCTTGTGATTCTTGGCGGCAATGGCGGCCAGCGCATCCGACTGATCGCCGTAGCGATCAAAGTAGGCTTGCGCGATCTTGCCGAACACGCCGGCGAAGCCGCCCGGGATGCCGGCTTCTTCCTTGGCGTAGCAGCACTTGAGCAGCACTTCGCCGACTTGCGGCGTGGCCAGTTCGGTCATTTTTTCAAAGCCGATCACCAGCGCGTGCTTGGCCTGGCCGGACAGGATCGATTGCATGCCCGAGTGGATCGCCGCCGAACCGGTGGCGCAGGCGTTCTCAACGCGCACGGCAGGCTTGAAGCGCAGCGCGGGCAAGGTATTGAACACCAGCGAGGACGGGAAGTCCTGATACAGGAAGCCGCCGTTGAAGGTGCCGATGTGGATCGAGCCGATGTCTTCCGGCGTCAGGCCGGCGTGTTCGATGGCCGCCTTGGCGACCTGGCCGATCAGCGCTTCCGGATCGATGCCGTCGAGCTTGCCGAATTGGGAGTGATTCCAGCCGGTGATGCAAGGGGAAGGTGCAGTCATGTGGATTCCTGAAAAGAGTGTGTTGGAACAGCAATATGCAAAAACGATGCCACGAATTTTCCAGGCCGGTGCAGCATTGCCGCGTTGCTTGTTGTTATGGCGGCAGCGCCCGTACGGGCGGCGTCGGCAGGCCGTGATGGCGGTAAACATAGCACGTTGCGCGCAGTGATGAATTTGCTGCACTGCAGGATGAAACCGGGATGGGAACCGCATACAGGTGTCAATCAGGTGTTCAGGCAATGCGACAGGTGTCGCATCAAAATAAACACCTGATTGGCCCTCACATCCCTTGTCGAATCAGGCGTTTATCGAAGAGAATGTGCTTGCAATGCCGACTTCAGGGAGGGAAGCCCAGGTCCGTGGAAACACTTTCGCGACTTGGCATCCAAATTGCTCTAGAACGCATAAGCAGTGCTGAATTAGTCGTTACTAGTATCGGCAACATAAATTAACCAAAACTAAAATCAGGAGACAAACAGATGGGTAACCCAACTGCCAGCATCACTCGCCGTCGTTTTTTGAAGACTGTTTCCGTCGCTTCGGCCGCTGCCGCCACCGGCATGATGTCGACCCAGGCATTTGCCGCCGCTGAATTCACGCTGAAGTACGCCAACAACCTGCCGGCCACGCATCCGATGAATCTGCGCGCCAAGGAAATGGCCGCCAAGATCGCGACCGAGTCCAAGGGCCGCATCGACTTCCAGGTCTATCCGAACAACCAGCTCGGCAATGACACCGACACGCTGGGCCAGGTACGCTCGGGCGCGGTCGACTTCTTTACACTGTCCCCGCTGATTCTCGGCACGCTGGTGCCGGCTGCACAGATCAGCGGCGTCGGCTTTGCCTTCAAGGATTACAACCAGGTGTGGGCCGCACTCGACGGCGAGTTGGGCGCGCACGTGCGCAAGCAGATCGAGGCCAAGTCCACCGTCTTTGCATTTGAAAAGATCTGGGACAACGGCTACCGCCAGATCACCAACAGCACTCGCGCGATCAACAAGCCGGAAGACCTCAAGGGCATGAAGCTGCGCGTGCCGCCGAGCCCGCTGTGGACATCGATGTTCCGCGCCTTCGATGCGGCGCCGGCCAGCATCAACTTCGCCGAAGTGTATTCCGCGCTGCAGACCAAGATCGTCGAAGGCCAGGAAAACCCGATGGCGATCATCTCGACCGCCAAGCTGTACGAAGTGCAGAAGTACTGCTCCATGACCAACCACATGTGGGATGGTTTCTGGTTCCTGGCCAACAAGAAATCGTTCGAGCGTCTGCCGAAGGACCTGCAGGAAATCGTCACACGCAACGTCAATGAAGCCGGCATCAAGCAACGCGCCGACGTCAAGGCGCTGAACGATTCCCTGGCGACCGAAATGAAGGGCAAGGGTCTGGCCTTCAACGACACCGACAACGAAGCCTTCCGCGCCAAGCTGCGCAGTGCAGGTTTTTATGCCGAGTGGCACAAGAAGTTCGGTGACGAACCTTGGGCGCTGTTGGAGAAATACACCGGGAAGTTGGCGTAAATGGAAGCGGCGATGACCGAAGTGAGAATGCCTTCTGCACCGCTGCCGACCAACCCGCTGGCGCGTCTGCTGGCGGGCGTCAATCGCGGCGTCATGCACGTTGTCGCCGCGGTTGCTGCGGCGCTGGTGGTGGTGGAAACCGGCGTGCTGCTGGCCGGCGTGATCTACCGCTATGCGCTGCACGACCCGCTGATCTGGTCCGATGAACTGGCCTCGACGCTGTTCATCTGGCTGTCGATGCTGGGCGCAGTGCTGGCGCTGGACCGGGGCGAGCACATGCGCCTGACGGCCATCGTCAACAAGCTCTCCGACAAATGGCGCGTCTGGCTGGAAACAGTCGCCGCATTGATCGTCTGCATCTTTGTATTGATGATCATCCATCCTGCGGTCGACCACGCGTCGGAGCAGATGGCGATCACCACGCCGGCCTTGGAGATCCCCGACGGCCTGCGTGCAGCAGCGCTGCCGGTCGGCGCGATCCTGATGTTCCTGGCGGCGATTGCCCGCATGGCGAGCCGCTCCAGCATCAGGCAGGTGTTGTCTGCCGTGGCCGTTGTCGCCGTGATCGGCGCGGTGCTGTGGATCAGCAAGCCGGCCCTGCTGGCCATGGGCAACTACAACCTGATCGTGTTCTTCGTGGTGCTGATCGGCGCGTGTGTCGCAGGCGGTATTCCGATTGCGTTCGCCTTCGGTACGGCGACGATGGCCTATCTGACCATTGCTACAGGCGCACCGATGATGATCGTGGTCAGCCGTATGGACGAGGGCATGTCCAGCCTGATCCTGTTGTCGGTGCCGCTGTTCGTCTTGCTCGGTTCGCTGCTGGAAATCAGCGGTCTTGCCAGAACGCTGATCGACTTCATGGCGGCCTTGCTGGGCCACGTGCGGGGTGGTTTGCAATACGTGCTGCTGGGCGCGATGTTCCTGGTCTCCGGCATCTCCGGCTCCAAGGCGGCTGACATGGCCGCGATTGCCCCGGCGCTGTTCCCTGAAATGAAGAAGCGCGGTTCCAAGCCGGAAGAACTGGTGGCCTTGCTGTCGTCTTCCGGCGCCATGACCGAAACGATTCCGCCGAGCCTGGTGCTGATCACCATCGGCGCCGTGTGCAGCGTGTCGATTACGGCGCTCTTCATCGGCGGCCTGATGCCGGCGGTGATCGCCACGATTGCGATCGGCATTGTCTGCTGGTTCCGCGCCCGTCGTGAACCGATGCCGGATGTGAAGCGCGCCACCATCGGCGTGATCGGCAAGACCCTGATCGCTGCGATCCCTGCGCTGGCCTTGCCGATGCTGATTCGCGTGGCGGTGATTGAAGGCGTCGCCACCGCAACGGAAGTGGCCACCATCGGTGTCGCCTACACCATCGTGGTCGGTCTGGTCATGCATGCCTTCATGAAGCATCTCGATTTCAAGCGCATCTATCCGATGCTGGTGGAAGCGGCGACGCTGTCGGGCGCGATCCTCTTGATCATCGGCATGGCCACCTCGATGGCGTGGGCGCTGACGCAGTCGGGCTTCTCGGCCAAGCTGGTGTCGCTGATGCAGGGCGTGCCGGGCGGTGGCTTCGGCTTCCTGCTGATCACGATCGTGATCTTCATCGTGCTGGGCAGCATCCTGGAAGGCATCCCGGCGATCGTGCTGTTCGGACCGCTGCTGTTCCCGGTGGCGCGCTCACTGGGCATCCATGACGTGCACTACGCCATGGTGGTGATCCTGGCGATGGGCATTGGTCTCTTTGCACCACCGTTCGGCGTTGGCTTCTATGCCGCCTGCGCGATCGGCAAGGTGTCGCCGGACAAGGTCTTCAATCGTGTGTGGGGCTATCTGGCCGCACTGGTGGTGGCACTTCTGGTGGTGGCTGCGGTGCCGTGGATTTCGATCGGCTTTCTTGAACACTAATAACATCTAAAAACGGCGGCTTGCACTTCTCCCTTCGCAAGCCGCCATCCTCACGGAGACAACATGAACCACAATGACAGCGGCGCCCGCGTGGCGCTCGTGACGGGCGGAGCCATGGGTATCGGCGCCGCAATTTCCCAGCGTCTGGCGCGCGACGGTTATACCGTACTGGTCTCGGACATCAACCTGGAAGCAGCCAGGGCGACCGCCGACAAGATCAACGCCGATGGCGGCACGGGGTGGGGTAGGGCCGCGCCGCTGGCGATGGATGTCAGCAAGCCCGAGTCCATCGAAAAAGCCTTCGCCGACGTCGAAAAAGACTACGGCCGCTGCGACGTGCTGGTCAACAATGCAGGCGTCGCCAAGACCTTTCCCTTCCTCGATTACCCGCTCGACAACTGGCTGCTGACAATGAACATCAACGTCACCGGCGTGATGCTGTGCGGCCAGCACGCGGCGCGCATGATGGTGCGCAGGAAGTGGGGCCGCATCGTCAATATTTCGTCCATTTCGGGCATACGCGCCGGTTCCGGCCGCACCGCCTACGGCACATCCAAGGCTGCTGTCATCGGCCTGACGCGCCAGATGGCGATCGAGCTGGCCGAGCATGGCGTCACCGTCAACAGCGTCGCACCCGGTCCGGTCGATACGCCGCTGACGCAGGCCGTGCACTCGCCGGAAACCCGCAAGAGCTTCACCGCCGGCGTGCCAATGCATCGTTACGGCAGCACCGATGAAATCGCCGCGGCAGTGTCTTTCCTCGCGGCTGACGATTCGTCCTACATTACCGGCCACGTGGTGCCGGTGGATGGCGGCTTCGTGGCCGCCGGCATTCTCGACATTTGATCGGAGCATAAGCATGGCACGCGCAATGGAAGACAAGGTCGTCATCGTCAGCGGCGCAGGTTCGGTCGGCGAGGGCTGGGGCAACGGCAAGGCGGCGGCGGTGCTGTATGCGCGCGAAGGTGCGCGCGTGCTGGCGGTCGACCGCAACCTGCAGGCCGCACAAGAGACCTGCGACCTGATCCGCAGCGAAGGCGGGACGTGTGAAGTAGTCGCCGCGGACGTGTCGAAAACGCCGGACATCGAAGCCATGGTGCAGGCCGCGCTCGATCATTTCGGCCGCATCGACGTCCTCCACAACAATGTCGGCATCGCCGAAACCGGCGGCCCGGTCGAAGCCAGCGAAGAGAGCTGGAACCGCGTCATCGCGATCAACCAGACCAGCGTCTTCATGACCTGCAAGCATGTCCTGCCGGTGATGGAAAAACAGAAGAAGGGCGCCATCGTCAACATCTCGTCGCTGGCGGCGATCCGCTGGGTGGGCTTTCCGTATGTCGCCTATTCGGCGTCCAAGGCGGCGATGCTGGCGCTGACCAAGAACATCGCGATGCAATACGCGCCGCTGGGCATCCGCGCCAACTGCGTGTTGCCGGGGTTGATGGACACGCCGATGATCCGCGAACCGCTCAAGGCCTCCTATGGCGGCGACATCGAAGAGATGCGCCGCAAACGTCACGAACAATGTCCGATGGGCCATATGGGCGACGCCTGGGATGTGGCGCATGCGGCCTTGTTCCTGGCGTCGGATGCCGCGCGTTACGTGACGGGCGTCGACCTGATCGTGGACGGCGGCCTCAGTCTCAAGTGTGTGTAGCAAACTCGTTACGTCGGCGTCATCTGCATAGGTGTGACGAAAGGTAAATTGCAGGGCATCGGTTGGAGGAATGGGGTGTAATGTTTTTCATCCCTTTTCCTTCCCGGTGACTGCATGCCAGATCAGCACGTTTTTCGTCGTCCTTTTGTCCATCTTCTCGCGCTGCTGTGCCTGCTCATTGCAGCGCCGTTCGCCTCCTCGCAATCCCTGTGGCCGTCGTCGCAGCAGTGGGAGCAGTTGCGTCGCGATCCGACGTTCAAACAGGCAATGACGGCCCAGCGCCGCATCGCCGACGAAGCACTCGCCGCCGCGCCGCAACCGATTGCCACACTGTCCAGCGGCGGTCGCCTGCAGGGCGACGCGATCAAGGGAAAGACCGCCGCCAGCATCAAGGACATGGACAAGATCCAGGCGCTCGCCGTGACCTACAAAGTGACGGGCGACGCG
The DNA here is from genome assembly GCF_044767325.1 of Herbaspirillum sp. NPDC101397. Lineage (NCBI taxonomy): Bacteria > Pseudomonadati > Pseudomonadota > Betaproteobacteria > Burkholderiales > Oxalobacteraceae > Herbaspirillum > Herbaspirillum sp. NPDC101397. Next base: position 176,853 of record NZ_JBIWNS010000008.1, on the reverse strand, counting down.
CGCTACGCGGCGCGTGCGGGTGAATTCCTCGATGCCTGGGCCGCACGCAACCAGCCCACCGGCCAGCCCATCGACGAAACCGGTCTGGAGCCGGGCATCTTCGGCTACCGTATTGTGCGCGCCGATCTGCCGGTCGCTGCGCGCGACCGGATCGATACGTGGATGCGCAATATCGCACAGGCCGAGATCGATTCGCGTGTGCTGAAGCGACCGACCGCCACCAACAACTGGCACAGCCATCGCCTGAAGATCGTCGGCCTGATCGGTTACGCGATTGGCGACGCCAAGTTGCTCATCTATGCGAAGAATGGCTTCCGCACCCAGATCAACGACAACCTGCGTCCTGATGGCGAGAGCATCGATTTCATCGAGCGCGATGCCTTGTCGTATCACGTCTACGATTTGCGGCCGCTGGTCACGCTGGCGCTGGCGTTTGCCGAAGACGGCGAGGACTTGTACCACTGGCAGGCGCCGAATGGCGCGTCGGTGGCGCGCAGCGTGACATGGTTGTTGCCGTATGTGCGTGGGGAGAAGAGCCACGCCGAGTTCGCCGGCAGCCGGGTGCCGTTCGACAAGGCGCGTTCGGACAATCATGAGAAGGGCCATGAAATCGGCACGCCCTACGATCCCAAAAACGCCCAGCCGCTCATGGACCTCGCGGCGGCTTACGATCCGGCCTGCGCGGAGTTGGCGCGCAGTCTCGGCGGCGGCAGCATGCGTCTGCGGCTGGCGCTCAGTTCTTTGAAAAACGGCTGAGGGCAGGTCGTCGCGTCCGGCCTGATGGCGGCGAAGGCGGCGGCGTAGGTTGGGTATTCTTGAGCCCGCTCCAGACTTCTTCCGCCGTTTGCACAAAGGTCTGGATGCAGGGATTGCGGTTGTCCTTGTTCCAGATCACCGCGACGTCCACCACCGGCGCATCAACCAGCGGCTTGAAAACCGTGGTTTCCAGATGCATGGCCTGCATTGAGTTCGGCACCATCGCCACGCCCAGGCCTTCGCCGACCAGGTTGACGATGGTCTGCTGCAGGTTGGCTTCGAGCTTGATGCGCGGGCGAAAGCCCGCCGCCACACAGCAATTGACGATCAGGTCGTAGACCACCGGCGCAATCGCGCGCGGGATGCTGACGAAGGGATCGTCGGCCAGATCCCTGGCTGAAATTTTTTCACGTGTCGCCAGGCGGTGGTTTTTCGGCAGCACCGCCACCAGCGGTTCGGAAAAGATCGTGCGACTGTCCAGCCCGCTGCAATCCTCGGGCCGGTACATGATGCCGACGTCGCGTTTGCCTTCCCTGATGTCGACCGCCAGCAGATTGGGCACGTGCTCGGTCAGGCGCATGTCGACCTCGGGATAGGCTGCCGAATAGTGGCGCGTCACCGACGGCAGGATGTTATAGGCGGTCGACATCATGAACCCCACCAGCAGCGCGCCGCTGTTGCCGGCCCCGGTGCTGACGGCATTGCGGCGGGCGCGCTCCAGTGCATGAAAAATTTCAGCAGTGTCCCGGTAGAAATGTTTGCCCGCTTCGGTCAGCTGCACGCTGCGTTTGCTGCGGTCGAACAACTGCACGCCGAGTTCCTTCTCCAGCGCCGCAATCTGGCGCGTGAGCGGGGGTTGCGAGATATGCAACAGCTCGGCGGCGCGGCCGAAATGCAGGGTTTCTGCTACGGTGCGGAAATAAGTCAGGTGGCGCAGTTCGATCATTTGATACCTTTAAGGTATTAATTGTGTGCCTATATTGTATTGGAAGTTATTAAACAAGCTGGCTATTCTTTGCCGCAGAGTCAGCTTACTTGCGACTGACTCCCAGGTGATCCGGCCACGAGCCGGTCTCGCCGCCACATAAGAAAAAGCAGTTCATAGACAGGAGACAAATCATGCCGACATCCACGGTAGACCTCGCTACGGCGCGCAGATATGTCAGCAGCGCACGCTATCGCTCACTCGATGAACTCTGTGGCGGCGATCCGCAGATGCAAGACCTGATCGCGCGCGGCAAGCGCCTGATCGACCGCAACATCCCGATTCTGATTCTCGGCGAAACCGGCACCGGCAAGGAATACCTGTCGCGCGCGCTGCACGCCTACAGCGAACGACGCGCCGCCAACTGGGTGGCGGTCAACTGTGCTTCGATTCCCGAGAGCCTGGCCGAGAGCGAACTGTTCGGCTATTGCAAGGGCGCGTTTTCCGGCGCGCTGCCGGGCGGCATGAAGGGTAAGGTGCAGCAGGCCGACGGCGGCACGCTGTTCCTCGACGAAATCGGCGACATGCCGTTCGCCTTGCAGACGCGCCTGTTGCGCGTGCTGTCCGAACGCGAAGTGATTCCGCTGGGCGCGGCGCATCCGGTGCCGGTCGACGTGCACCTGATCTGCGCCACGCACCAGGATCTGAAAACGCTGGTGGCGCAAGGGCGCTTCCGTGAGGATTTGTATTACCGCATTGCAGGCGGCGTGCTGCGTTTGCCGTCGCTGCGCAGCCGCACCGACCGCCGCGCTTTGATCATGCAAATGATCTCCGACGAAATGTCCTGTGCGGACATTGATGAAGGCATCATCGCGCCGGCCGCCTTGCAGCAGATGCTGGCCTATGCCTGGCCCGGTAACCTGCGCCAGATGCACGCCGTGATCCGCTACTGCTGCGCCGTCATGAACGGCGACCGCATCGAGGTCGGCGATCTGCCGGAAGAGCTGATGGAGACGTTCGCGCCATCCGCTTCGCTATCCATTCACTACGAGGGGCCGGCTATTTCTCCGGCCTCCAACGTCCGCAGCATCCTGCCACAAGCCGGTGCTGCCGATATCCTCCCGCGCCCATCAGGCGGCCCGCTCGGGGACGAGCGCACGCGCGTTATCGATGCGCTGGTCGGCAGTCGCTGGAACATTTCCGCCGCCTCGCGGCAACTGGGAATGTGCCGCGCCTCGCTGTATCGCAAATTGCGCCAGCTGGATATTCCGCACGTGCGCGACCAGGCCATGCCGACGCAGTTCGCGTCGTACGCGGCCTGATCGAAACCTATCGATCGAAACTTATTGCGCCGCTTCCGGGCGGCGCCCACACGACAAAACAAAAGAGCTCCGCTCACCTTGAGGAAGTTAGGAAGACCATGAAAGTTTTTTACGACAAAGACGCAGACCTGTCCCTGATCAAGAACAAGAACGTGACCATCATCGGTTACGGTTCGCAAGGCCACGCGCACGCGCAAAACCTGAATGACTCCGGCTGCAAAGTCACCGTTGCGCTGCGCAAGGATGGCGCATCGTGGAACAAGGCCAAGAACGCCGGCCTGAACGTTGCCGAAGTCAACGAAGCGGTCAAGGGCGCCGACGTCATCATGATCCTGCTGCCGGATGAAAACATCGGCCAGGTCTATGCAGAAAACGTAGCACCGCACGCCAAGCAAGGCGCGACAGTCGCCTTCGCGCACGGCTTCAACATCCACTACGGTCAAGTCGTGCCGCGCGCCGATCTGGACATCATCATGATCGCGCCGAAGGCCCCGGGCCACACCGTGCGTTCGACCTACACCCAGGGTGGCGGCGTGCCGCATCTGATCGCGGTCTATCAAGACAAGTCCGGCACTGCCCGTGACGTCGCGTTGTCGTACGCTACCGCCAACGGCGGCGGCCGTGCCGGCATCATCGAAACCAACTTCCGCGAAGAAACCGAGACCGACCTGTTCGGCGAACAAGCGGTTCTGTGCGGCGGTACCGTCGAACTGATCAAGGCCGGTTTCGAAACGCTGGTGGAAGCCGGCTACGCGCCTGAAATGGCGTACTTCGAATGCCTGCACGAACTGAAGCTGATCGTCGACCTGATCTATGAAGGCGGCATCGCCAACATGAACTACTCGATCTCGAACAATGCGGAATACGGCGAATACGTCACCGGCCCGCGCATCATCAACGAAGAGAGCAAGAAGGTCATGAAGCAAGTGCTGACCGACATCCAGACCGGCGAGTACGCCAAGAGCTTCATCCTGGAAAACAAGGCCGGCGCACCGACCTTGCTGTCGCGTCGTCGTATCAATGCTGAACATCAGATCGAAATCGTCGGCGAGAAGCTGCGCGCGATGATGCCGTGGATCAAGGCCAACAAACTGGTGGACCAGTCGAAGAACTAACACGACCACGGACCGCGATCGTGGGCATCATCTCAGGACACGCAAGCATGCGTGCCCTGGGCAGGACGGCGCAAAGCATTGCTTTGCGAAACCCCGTCCAGCCTGCCTTGGATCAAGGCCAACAAACTGGTGGACCAGTCGAAGAACTAATCGATTTTTTCTCGATGAAAAAAGGACGCCAAGGCGTCCTTTTTTATTTCGCGGTATGTTTACGCCCCGAGACTTCTCACCAGCCACTTCGCCCCTCAAGGAGAACCAAGTGCAACTCATCGGCATGCTCGATTCACCCTACGTCCGCCGCGCCGCCATTTCCCTGCAATTGCTCGGCCTGCCGTTTGAACATCAATCGATCTCGGTGTTCAGCACCTTTGACCGTTTTCGCGAAATCAATCCGCTGGTCAAGGCGCCGTCATTGATCTGCGATGACGGTACGGTGCTGATGGATTCGATCCTGATCACGCAATACGCCGAAGCGTTTCCACAAAAGAAGCGCAGTTTGCTGCCGACCGACTTGGGCGAGTTGCAGCGTGCGCTGCGTATCATCGGGCTGGCGATGACGGCCTGTGAGAAGAGCGTGCAGATCGTCTACGAGCACAAGCTGCGTCCTGCCGAGAAGTTGCATGAACCTTGGCTGGAGCGTGTATCAGGACAATTGTTGGAGGCTTACAAGGCGCTGGAAGAGGAATTCACCAAGCGGCCGCGCGCAGTGACCAGCGCCACCATCGATCAGGCCACGCTGACTACGGCCGTGGCCTGGTACTTCAGCCGCCAACTGGTGGCCGATGTGGTGCCGGCGGAGCACTATCCCGCGTTGGCGGCCTTGTCGGCAGCGGCCGAAAAGTTGCCGGAGTTTGCCGCCGCACCGTATGGTGACGGCATTTGCCAGGCGCACTAAACCAGCTTACTCCGCCAGCAATTTTTCGATATCGGCCACCATGTCTTCCGGCTTGGTGGCCGGCGCGTAACGCTTGAACACGCTGCCGTTCTTGCGCACCAGGAATTTGGTGAAATTCCATTTGATCGCCTTGCTGCCGAGCAGGCCGGGGGCTTCCGCCTTGATGTAGGTAAACAGTGGATCGGCCTGGTCGCCGTTGACGTCGATCTTGGCGAACAGCGGGAAGCTGACGCCGTAATTCTTTTCGCAGAAGGCGCCGATTTCTTCCGCCGTGCCGGGCTCCTGGCCGCCGAACTGGTTGCACGGGAAGCCGAGCACTTCCACACCCTTGTCCTTGAACTCGCGATAAATCTTCTCCAGGCCCTGGTACTGCGGCGTGAAACCGCATTTGCTGGCGGTGTTGACGATCAGGACGACCTTGCCGCGATATTGGTCCAGCGCCGCCGGCGTTTGGTCGGGCAGGGCGGGATGGAAGTCGTAGATGCTGGGCATGGGGGCCTCGTCGAAGTGAATGGGAATGCTGTCCATGATAGCCCATGGCCCGTGTACCGGCTTCAGGCGAACTGACCGGGCGTGCGGGAGGCCGCACGTGCAGTCTCCGGCGTGATCAGGTCCCTGCGCAGCAAGTCGCCCAGGCAATGGTCCAGTGTCTGCATGCCGGCGCCGGCCGAGGTCTGCATGATCGAAGCCATCTGCGCCACTTTTCCTTCACGGATCAGGTTCCGGATGGCGGGCGTGCCGAGCATGATTTCGTGGGCGGCGATGCGGCCGTCGCCGGCTTTGGTCTTCAGCAGGAGTTGCGAAACCACCGCGCTGAGCGACTCCGACAGCATGCTGCGCACCATGTCCTTCTCGTCGCCGGGGAACACGTCGACAATGCGGTCTACGCTTTTTGCAGCCGACGAGGTGTGCAGCGTGGCCAGCACCAGATGGCCGGTTTCCGCCGCCGTCAGCGCCAGGCGGATGGTGTCGAGGTCGCGCAGTTCGCCGATCAGGATCACGTCCGGATCTTCGCGCAGCGCCGAGCGCAATGCATTGGCAAAGGAGTGCGTATGGGCGCCGACGGCGCGCTGGCTGACCAGGCTCTTGTCCGGCGTGTGGATGAATTCAATCGGGTCTTCGATGGTCAGGATGTGTGCCGGGCGCTGTTCGTTGATGTGCCGGATCATGGCGGCCAGCGTGGTCGACTTGCCCGAGCCGGTGGGGCCGGTGACCAGGATCAGGCCTTGGCGGCGCAGCGCCAGTTCGGCCAGCACCGGCGGTGTATCAAGTTCAGCCAGACTGCGGACCGTGTGCGGAATCGTGCGGATGACCGCCGCCGGACCGCGCGCCTGATGGAAGGCGTTGACGCGAAAGCGCGCCAGGCCGGCGATGTCGACCGCGAAGTCGCACTCCAGGTCGCGCCGATAGCTCTCGGCCTGGGCCGGATCCATGATTGCGTCGAGCATGTCGTCGACGTCTTGCGCCAGCAATACCGGCAAATTGACGCGCCGCATATCGCCGCGCAGGCGCAGCATGGGCGGCAAACCGGTGGAAAGATGCAGGTCGGAAGCCTGATTCTTGACCGAAAAGGCGAGCAGGTCGGGAATGTCCATTTATAATCTCTGACTGAAAAAACAGCGTTGTCCCTCCCCGAACCGAAGAATTATGTCGTCAATCGCAAAACAGTTGCAAGTTGTTAACGCTCGCATTGCCGCCGCTGCGCAAGCCGTCGGCCGCAATCCGCAAGACATCCTGCTGCTCGCGGTGTCGAAGTTCTTTGATGTCGAGTCCGTACTGGAAGCCGTGCGCGCAGGGCAGGCCGCCTTCGGCGAAAACTATGTCCAGGAAGCGCTCGACAAGATCGCCGCACTCAAGCTGGCGGCGCCCGAAGCGCAGGTCTCCTGGCATTTCATCGGACCGATACAGAGCAACAAGACGCGCCAGATTGCGGAAAACTTCGACTGGGTGCATTCGGTCGATCGCGAAAAGATCGCTCGCCGCCTGGCAGAACAACGTCCGCCCGGGCTGCCGCCGCTGAACATTTGCCTGCAAGTCAACATCAGCGCCGAAGACAGCAAGAGCGGTTTGTCCCCCGACGAATTGCTGCCGGTGGCGCGCGCGGTGGCCGCCATGCCCGGCCTGCGCCTGCGCGGACTGATGGCGATTCCGGCGCCGACCGAGGTCGAGGCAGAACAGCGCGCCGCGTTCCGGCGCTTGCGTGAATTGGCGGCGTTGCTGACCGACAGCGGCATCGCTTGCGACACCTTGTCGATGGGCATGTCGGCCGACATGGACGCCGCCATCGCCGAAGGCGCCACGATCGTGCGCGTCGGCACGGCCATTTTCGGGCAACGCCAGACGCACTAGAATTATTCGCAGCTATCCGTAGTCATCCACAGGAAGAAAACATATGTTGAAGATAGGTTTCATCGGCGGCGGCAACATGGCTGCGGCACTGATCGGCGGTCTGGCAGGCAAGCTCACCGACGGCAAGAACATCCACGTGGTTGACCTCAACCCCGAGTCGCTGGAAAAGCTGAACCAGCGTTTCGGCGTCACCACCGCGCTGCAAGTCGACGTCATGCTCGCCAAGGTCGACGTCATCGTGCTGGCGGTCAAGCCGCAGCAGATGCGCCAGGTGGCCGACAGCCTCAAGCCGTTCATCGGCACGCAACTGGTGTTGTCGATCGCCGCCGGCATCCGCAGCGCCGACCTGTCGCGCTGGCTCGGCAACCATCCGGCCATCGTACGCTCGATGCCGAACACGCCGGCGCTGATCGGCAAGGGTATCTCCGGCATGGTGGCGTTGGACGGTGTGAGCGCCGAGCAGCGCGCCGCCGCCGATGCCATCCTGCGCGCCGTCGGCACGACGGTGTGGCTGGACAGCGAAGACCTGATCGATCCGGTGACAGCGGTGTCGGGCAGCGGCCCGGCCTACGTGTTCTATTTCATGGAAGCCATGCAGAAGGCCGCCGTCGAGCTGGGGCTGAGCCCCGAACAAGGCGTCGAGCTGGCCAAGGCAACCTTCGCGGGCGCAGTCGAATTGGCGATCCGTTCGCCGGAACCGCTGCCGCTGTTGCGTGAACGCGTGACATCGAAGGGCGGAACCACTTATGCCGCATTGACGTCAATGCAAGGTGCCGGCGTGGCGGAACATATCGTGACGGCGGTCAAGGCCGCCGCCGCAAGAGGGAAAGAATTGGGGGAGGAGTTTGGGAAGGATTAGTTTGAACGTGCTTCGTTATATTTCGGTTGTTGCTGGTGTCGTGATTGTCGCTGCGCTCACTGCGTGCGCCAGCGCGCCGTATCAGGGTGATTCGTATACGGTGAAACGGGGCGACACGCTGATGAGCATTTCTCGCACCGTCGGGAAGGATCATCACGACATCGCTGCGTGGAACAAGATTTCCGATGCGAACGAAATCTATCCGGGAGATGTGCTGCGGTTGAAGCCACCGGCGACCGTGGCGGCTGCGCCTGTCTCGCGCGCAAAGCCGGCTGCAGCTACAACTGCGGCGCATGAACGCAAGGCGGAACCGAAGAAGGAAGCCGAATCCGCAGCGCCGGCGGCGCCGTCTGCGGCCGAAGCCGAACGCCTGGACTGGATGTGGCCGGCGCAGGGCAAGCTCACCGCCACCACCGACCGCAACCTGAAGGGCATCGACATCACCGGCACCCCGGGCCAGCCGGTGTGGGCGGCCGAAGCCGGCAAGGTGACGTACGCCGGGCGCGGCATCCGCGGCTACGGCAACATGATCATCGTCAAGCACAGCCGCACGCTGCTGTCGGTCTATGCGCACAACAAGTCGATCATGGTCAAGGAAGGGCAGACCGTGAATCGCGGCCAGCAGATCGCCGAGATGGGCGACACCGACAGTCGTATGGTCAAGCTGTATTTTGAAATCCGCAGCAACGGCAAGGCGCTCAACCCGGTGCCGCTGCTGCCTAAGCCGCGCAGCTAAAAGTCTAGCGCAGCGCGTAATCCGCTGCGACGCCTGCGAACATCAGCGCGCCCAGCCAGTTGTTGTGCACGAACGCCTTGAAGCACCCGGCACGGTCGCGGGTGCGGATCAGGGTGTAGTGATATACCGCGCACCCGGCCGCGGCCAGCATGCCCAGCGAGAACCAGGTGCGCAGGCCGAAGTGCCAGCCCACCGCCCAGAAAATCCCCAGCGCCGCGACGTAGCACAGCATGATCGCGAGCACGTCGAAGCGGCCGAAGGTGATTGCCGAGGTCTTCATGCCGAGCTTGAGGTCATCGTCGCGATCGACCATCGCGTAAGCGGTGTCGTAGGCCACCGACCAGAACACATTCCCCAGCAGCATCAGCCACGCCACCATCGGTACCTGGCCTTGCACCGCCGCGAAACCCATGGGGATGCCGAAGCCGAAGGCGATGCCCAGATAGGCCTGCGGAATCGCGAAGAAGCGCTTGAAGTACGGATAGCTGGCCGCCACGATCAGCGCCGGCACCGACATCTGCTTGGTCAGCGTATTGAGTGGCAGGATCAGCAGGAATGACGCCAGCGCCAGCACTCCCGCCACCATCAGCGCTTCCCAGCCCTGGATCTTGCCGGCCGTGAGCGGACGGTCGACGGTGCGTTTGACGTGCTTGTCGAAATCGCGGTCGGCGTAATCGTTGATCGCGCAACCTGCCGAGCGCATCAGCACCGTACCCAGCGTGAAGATCGCCACCATATGCCAACCCGGCCGGCCGTCGGCGGCAAACCACAGCGCCATCAGCGTCGGCCACAGCAACAGCTGGATGCCGATCGGTTTGTGCAGGCGCACAAGACGGAAATAGAGGTTCAGGCGATTCATGTCAGGTGGACAAAAAAGGAAAGCGCCATTATAAAGGCGCGCTCAAAAAAGTCGGCGAGGGGTAAAAAACGGGAGATTTTTGACGAAATTCGGAGGCTTTTTCGTGGAAATTTTTTTCACGTAATTGGGGTCTCCGTGAACAGATGTAACATGGCTCGTGAATTTTTGCTCAAAAAGGCGAAATTATTTGCCGTGGCGGGCATTAGACGCTAATGTACGACCGGTGTAACGAGACAGTCACAATGACTTGATAACATCGGTCACCTTTTTGGGAGGATTTGCCTAATGAAATACCCTGTGAAAACCTTTGCCGCTGCGGCTTTGCTGGCGACAATGACAACTTCCGCCTTCGCGGTTACCGACATCGCCTGGTGGCATTCCATGACCGGCGCCCTGGGCGAACGCGTCAACACCATGGCTGACGAATTCAACAAGAGCCAGTCCGATTACAAAGTGACGCCGGTCTACAAGGGCACTTACGACGAATCGATGGCCGCTGCGATTGCCGCCTATCGCGCAGGCAACGCACCCAACATTTTGCAGATTTTTGAAGTCGGCACAGCGACCATGGTTTACTCCAAGGGCGCCATCAAGCCGGTCTACGAAGTGATGCAGCAAGCCGGCGAGAAGTTCGACCAGAACGCCTATGTGCCGGCAGTCTCCGGTTACTACTCGACTGCGAAGGGCATGATGTCCTTCCCGTTCAACAGCTCGACCACGATCATGTTCTATAACAAGGACCTGTTCGCCAAGGCCGGCCTGGATCCGAACAAGCCGCCGGCAACCTGGCAGGACTTCGTTGGTATGGCCGCCAAGATGAAGGCCAGCGGCATCACCTGTCCTTACACCACCACCTGGCAATCATGGGTGCACCTGGAATCGTTCTCGGCCTGGCACAATACCGAGACCGCATCCAAGAGCAACGGTTTCGGCGGTCTCGATGCGCGCCTGAAGATCAATGGCCCGCTGCAAGTGCGCCATATCGAAAACATGTCCAACTGGGCCAAGCAAGGCTATTTCATCTACGCCGGCCGCAAGGATGAAGCCAACGCCAAGTTCAATGCAGGCGAGTGCGCCATCATCACCGGTTCCTCGTCCGCCTATGCCGATATCCGCAAGAACGCCAAGTTCAAGTTCGGCGTAGCTCCGTTGCCTTACTACAGCGACGTGCAGGGTGCACCGCAAAACACCGTGATCGGCGGCGCTTCGCTGTGGGTCATGGGCGGCAAGAAGGCTGACGAATACAAGGGCGTGGCGAAGTTCTTCACTTACCTGTCCAAGCCTGAAGTGCAAGCCAAGTGGCACCAGGAAACCGGCTATCTTCCGGTGACCAAGGCTGCGTATGAAATCACCCAGAAGTCCGGTTTCTATGAGCGCAATCCAGGCACCGACGTCGCGGTCAAACAGATGATCGTCAAGACCACTGACAAGTCGCGCGGCATCCGTCTGGGCAACTATGCACAGATTCGCACCGTGATCGACGAAGAACTGGAAAACGTCTGGACCGGCAAGAAGGCGCCGAAAGAAGCGCTCGACAGCGCGGTGAAACGTGGCGACGAACTGTTGGCCCGTTTCGAAAAAGCAAACAAGTAAACAGTCTGCTGAGCGCAGCGCGGCAAGGTTGATTCGCCGCGCTGCCGCTTCAGGAAAGACCTGTGCAAGACACTCAGCCCCGGTTCGCCGGGGCGATGTATTTTTCAGCTGCTCGGAAAACTTACCGGTGCGGGATGTAATCGTTATCACACATCCTCTTCAATCACCGCTTTTAGGGACATAAGCTATCGTGGAAAAACGCGCTCGCTTCACTTCATCATGGCTGCCGTATGCGCTGGTCGCGCCGCAGATCCTGATCACGATATTGTTTTTCTTCTGGCCTGCAGTGCAGGCCCTGTACCAATCGGTGCTGCTGCAGGACGCCTTCGGCGGCTATTCGGAATTCGTCTGGTTCGACAACTTCGCGGCCTTGTTCGGCGACCCGAGTTATCTCGCGGCGTTCGGCACCACGGCCATCTTCTCGGTGCTGGTCGCGGTCGGCGGGATGGTGCTGTCGCTGATCCTGGCGGTGTTTGCCGATCGCGTCGTCAAGGGCGCGGCGATCTACAAGACCTTCCTGATCTGGCCGTACGCGGTGTCGCCGGTGGTGGTCGGCGTGCTGTGGATGTTCCTGCTGAGTCCTTCGCTGGGCCTGCTCTCGCACGTGCTGGCCTGGCTCGGCATCAACTGGAACTACATGGTCAACGGCAACCAGGCCATGACCCTGATCGTCATTGCGGCGATCTGGAAACAGATCAGCTACAACTTCCTGTTCTTCCTGGCCGGCCTGCAGTCGATCCCGAAATCGCTGATCGAAGCCGCCGCCATCGACGGCGCCGGTCCGGTCAAGCGCTTCTTCACGATCATCTTCCCGATGATCTCGCCGACGACGTTCTTCCTGATGGTGGTCAACATCGTGTACGCGTTCTTCGATACGTTTGCGATCGTGGAAGCGACCACCCACGGCGGTCCCGGCAAGGACACCGAGATCCTGGTCTACAAGGTCTTCAGCGACGGCTTCAAGGGCGGCGATCTCGGCAGCGCCGCGGCGCAGTCGGTGGTGCTGATGGTGATCGTGATCCTGCTGACCGTCATCCAGTTCAAGTATGTGGAAAAGAAGGTGCAATATGCTTAATCAACCCGCATTGATGTTGAAGGGAGCGCCGGCATGATTGAACGACGCCCCATTCTCGACGCCGTCAGCCATCTGGTGCTGATTATCGGCGCGCTCATCGTGATCTTTCCGTTGTACGTCGCCTTCATCGCCAGCACCCAGACCGCCGAGCAATCGGCCATGTCGCCGCTGTCGCTGCTGCCCGGCACGGAGCTGGTCACCAACTACAAGACCGTCCTGACCCAGGGCGCTTCCGGCAATGTCTCATCGCCGCCGGTGTCGCGCATGCTGTGGATCAGCCTGGTGACGGCGCTGGTGATCGCGATCGGCAAGATCTCGATCTCCATGCTGTCGGCCTTCGCGATGGTGTACTTCCGGTTCCGCGGACGCAACCTGTTCTTCTGGATGATCTTCGTCACGCTGATGCTGCCGGTGGAGGTGCGCATCACGCCGACCTATCAGGTGGTGTCCGACTTCGGCATGCTCAACACCTATGCCGGCCTGACGGTGCCGCTGATTGCGTCGGCCACGGCCACGTTCCTGTTCCGGCAATTCTTCCTGACGGTGCCCGACGAGCTCGCTGAAGCGGCGCGCATCGACGGCGCCGGGCCGCTGCGCTTCCTCAAGGACGTGCTGTGGCCGCTGTCGCGCACCAACGTGATTGCGCTGTTCGTGATCATGTTCATCTACGGTTGGAATCAGTACCTGTGGCCGCTGATGATCGCCACCGAGCAAACCATGTACCCGATCGGCATCGGCATCAAGACGCTGATTTCGGGCGGTGACTCGGCGGTGGAATGGAATATGGTGATGGCAACGATGATCCTGGCAATGTTGCCGCCGGGGCTGGTCGTCGTGGTCATGCAAAAATGGTTTGTTAAAGGTCTGGTCGATTCCGAGAAATAACATGGCAAAAATTCATCTCAAGCAAGTCAAGAAGACCTACGGCAAAGCGCCGAAAGCAGTCGACGTCATCCACGGCATCGACATCGACATCGCCGACGGCGAGTTCATCGTCATGGTCGGTCCGTCCGGCTGCGGCAAGTCGACATTGCTGCGCATGGTGGCGGGGCTGGAAGAAATCAGTTCCGGTGACATCATGATCGGCGACCGCGTGGTCAACAACCTGGAGCCGAAAGAGCGTGACATCGCGATGGTGTTCCAGAACTACGCGCTGTATCCGCACATGAGCGTGTACGAAAACATGGCCTACGGCCTCAAGATCCAGGGTTTGCCGAAAGCCGAGATCGACACCCGCGTGCAGCGCGCGGCCGAGATCCTGGAACTGGGCGCGTTGCTGGACCGTACCCCGCGTCAATTGTCCGGCGGCCAGCGCCAGCGTGTGGCGATGGGCCGCGCGATCGTGCGCAAGCCGGCGGTATTCCTGTTCGATGAACCGCTGTCGAACCTCGACGCCAAGCTGCGCGTGCAGATGCGTTTGGAAATCCAGAAGCTGCACGCCTCGCTGCGCACCACCAGCCTGTACGTGACGCACGATCAGGTCGAAGCGATGACGCTGGGCCAGCGCATGATCGTGATGAACAAAGGCCGCGCCGAACAGATCGGTACACCCGCGGAAGTCTACGGCAAGCCGGCCACCACCTTCGTCGCCAGCTTCATCGGCTCGCCGCCGATGAACCTGCTCAACGGCAAGCTCAGCGACGACGGCGCACGTTTCACTTTTGACGACGGTTCAGTGTTCGATCTGTCGACGCCGGCGAAAATCGGCGGCGGCGCGCGCATCCTCGGCATCCGTCCGGAACATCTGCACCTGGGACGTCCCGGCCTGAACATGGAAGTCGAACTGGTGGAAGCGCTGGGCGCCGAACTGCTGGTGCATACGCGTTGCGGCGGCCAGTCCATGGTGATCCGCTGCGCCGCCGGCACTGAAGTGGCGATGGGCCAACAGGTCACGGCCGGTGTCGATGCGAACCTGCTGCACTGGTTCGATCCGCAGACGACACACCGCATCGACTGATCTCGATTGATATCGGTCGCTACGTCGCAAACAAAAACAGCCGGCACTCATTTGCCGGCTGTTTTTTTGTCCAGCGAATGTCAGCTTTCCAGCGCGACCACGATATCCAGTTCGACCGCCGCATTGCGCGGCAATTGCGCGACGCCGACGCTGGTGCGCGCGTGGCGGCCAAGTTCAGGGCCGAACAACTCATAGATCAGGGACGATGCGCCGTCGGCCACCGCGCTCTGCTGGCTGAAGTCTTCGGTGCTGTTGACGTAGACATTCAGGCGCAGGATCTTGTCGATGCGCTGCAGGTCGCCCACGGTGTCACGCAGCGCCGCCAGCGCGCGAATCAGGGCCGCACGCGCCCCCATTTTGGCGTCGTCGATCGAGACTTCGCGGCCCAGCTTGCCGGACACCAGAACGCGGTCGCCGTCGCGCGGCAACTGGCCGGCGATCCAGGCCAAGCCCTGATGCACGACGCCGGTTGCGTATTGCGCGCCGGGTGCGGCCGAGGCGGGCAGGACGATGGACAATTCGGTCAAGCGTTGTTCGAGATTCATGAAGCTTCCTTGTCGTAGTTGGGCGAAGTTGCCGGGGATGGGGTCTATAATAAATTCCCGTCCGCCTGTGCGGCAAAGCATCTTTTCTCAGGGCAGCCCGAGTATTTCTCACCCCGTTTTTCAACTCGTTTCTAAACCCGCCATGACCGCTCGCATACTCCCGTCGCTCAACGCCCTGCGCGCCTTCGAGGCGGCCGCGCGGCACCAGAGTTTTACTCTGGCCGCGCAGGAATTGCACGTCACCCAAGGCGCCGTCAGCCATCAGGTCAAGGCGTTGGAGGAAGAACTTGGCGCTGCGCTGTTCGAAAGACAGTCCAATCAGCTGCGGCTGACGGCGGCGGGACAGCGCTACCTGGTCGTCGTCGGCGATGCTTTTGACCGCATCGAAAACGGCACCCGTCAATTGCTGGAGCGGCCGCAGCGCGCACGGCTGACGATTTCCACCTCGCCCAACTTCAACGCCAAATGGCTGGCGCCGCGCCTGGGCGGATTCTCCGCGCGCCATGCGGACCTCGATCTGCACGTCGAACAAAACGAGCGCCAGGTCAATTTCCTGCGCGAGAACATCGACCTGGCGATCCGCTACGGCGACGGTCCCTGGCCGGGTTTGTCCTGCACGCGGCTGGGCGACGAGTTCCTGTTGCCGGTTTGCGCGCCGGCGCTGGATGTGGACAGCATCGTGGCGCTGAGCACCGCGCCGCTGCTGCATAGTCATGACCGGCAATCCTGGCGCGACTGGTTTGGCGCGCACGGACTGTCGCCGGACGACCGTCCCGGCATCGTCTTCAATCAGGAAAGCGCGGCCGTCGATGCCGCGCTGGCCGGACAAGGCGTGGCGCTGGCGCGTTCGTCGCTGGTGGTGCGCGAGTTGCAGCAGGGGCGCCTGGTGGCGCCCGTGACGCTGGGTCTGCCGCTCACGCAGGCCTACTGGCTGGTGTATCCGCAGGAGGGAGAAAACGACGGCAAGATCGCCGCCTTCTCCAACTGGCTGTTGCAGGAAAGCGAAGCGGACCGGCAGTTCTGGAGCGGCATGATCGGCTGAGCCGGCGACGGCGTCCGGCGTCGCCCGATCGGAGTCAGAGCGAGCGCGCCAACGCTTCCAGCTGCGTCGTGCACAGGCCCCAGCCTTCGTGGAATCCCATCTTTTCGTGCGCCTCGCGGTCGGCGCTGGACCAGTGACGCACCTGTGCGGTGTAGCGCGTTTTCCCGGCTTCGTCGGCAAAGCTCAGGATCACCGTAATGAACGGTTTTTCGGACGGCTCCCAGGCGCTGGTGTAGGCGTCGGTAAATACCAGTCGTTCGTTCTCTACTACCTCAAGGTAGACGCCACGATTCGGAAACTCATTGCCATCGGGACCGCGCATCACGATCAGTGTGGCTCCACCGGGGCGCACATCGGTTTCCACGGTTGGCGTGGTCCAGGGCGCCGGCGTAAACCATAGCTTGAGCAGGTCGGGCTCGGTCCACGCACGATAGACGTTGGCGCGCGGGGCGTCGATCAGGCGCGTCAAGATCAATTCGCGGTCGGCGGGAAAGTTGTCGTCAGTCATCGTCATGTCTGTCTCCTGAAAGGAATCGGCGGGACTTGCGCGCTGATTTGTTGTTTCATCAACACAGCATATTTTCACCATCGTCTTGCACACCGGCAAGCCTTGTTTTGGTGCCCGTCGCAAAGCCTTGCGGGGCATGGTGCGGCGCCATAGCGAGACGCATCGTTTCTGCGTGTCCGTAGGGGATTCCCTTATATCGCGGACCGTCCGGCTTCTCTAAAATCGTTTCAACATACCCGAGAAGATGTGATCATGAGATCGCGGTCGGCAAGACCGCCCCCACGCCAGAAACGGAAAAAAAGATGAGCCAGAATATCGAACAGTTTGCATCCCACGTGTATCACGACCGCAACTTCAATTGCGATACAGCAAAAATTCTTCCCGGCGAGTATTACCACACGCATCACGACATGATGATCGTCACGGTACTGGGATCGTGTGTATCCGCCTGCATCCGCGACCGTGTCAGCGGCATCGGCGGGATGAACCATTTCATGCTGCCCGATGGCGGCGGCGACGACAGCCCTGTTTCTTCGTCGGCGCGCTACGGCACCTACGCCATGGAAATCCTGATCAATGAGATTTTGAAGTCCGGCGCCAAGCGCGAGAATCTGGAGTCGAAAGTGTTCGGCGGCGGCGCCGTGCTGCGCGGTTTCAACGCCATCAACGTGGGTGAGCGCAACGCAGCCTTCGTCCGCACTTACCTGCGCACCGAAGGCATCCGCGTGGTGGCCGAAGACCTCAACGACATCTGGCCGCGCAAGGTGCATTACTTCCCGCGCTCCGGCAAGGTGCTGGTCAAGAAGCTGAAGTCGACTGACGCGGCGACGGAAATGAAGGAACGCGATTACGCCGGCAAGCTGGCTAAAAAGCCAGTCGGCGGCGAAATCGACTTATTTTGATTTGACTGAATCTCAATATTTTTCTTCTACGCGCGGCAAGCGTTGCGCCGGGTCGTAGAAGAAAGTCTCTTCGGCGATGCGTTCGCCTTCCCAGCGCTGGTAGGCCAGTTCTTCCATGTTCGTGACGGTGCCGTCCAGCCATTCGAAGCGGAAAATCCAGCGCACCACCACCTTGTCGCCCTCGACGAATACCGGGCGCACGCATTTCGATTTCAGCGACTTCACGCGCGCCATGACCTTGCGTTCGTTGGCGACATGGGCGTCACGTCCGAAGCGCGGCGGCTCGGTGTTTTCCTGCATGGTCGAATCTTCGGTATAAAACTCTTCCACGGCCTCGATGTGCGCGTTGGCTTCGACGCGGGCGATGAATTTTTCCAGGGTTTCCTTGGTGGGCATGGATGTCTCCTCAATGTATTCGGTGTTTAAGAGCTGATTTGCCTGACGCCTATTTTGCCTGCACTGGCGGCACGCAGCGCGCGCGGATCTCGTTATTTTTATCTTGTTGCCACCAACTGTCGGCTTGTTCCTGGCCGGCCTGGCGCAGCGCCACGCGGATCGGTGCAGCCGGTTGCAGGTTCAGGCGCATGCCGTGCTCGCTCATGCGGGTGTAGTTGTCCTGAATGCGACTCTTGACGGTGGCCCAGCTGGCGTCGTTGGTCTGCTTTGCGGCTTGCGTCAGCGTGCTTTGCTGCGCCGGCGTCAGCTTGTTCCAGGCGTCGTTGTTGATGACCGTGTAGCTCAGCGGAATGGCGTAGCTGATTGCGGTGAAATTGGGTAGGTAATCCCACAGGCGGTTGCCCGCGCCGCCATCACCCGACGACAGCACGGCGTTGAGTTCGCCGGAAGTCAGCTTGGCGCCGACTGCCGAGAACGGCAGGTTGACGCTCTGCGCGCCGACGCGCTGGAAGACGCCGCGGCTGTTGTCGTCATAGGTGCGGATGCTGAGCGCCTTGACGTCGGCGACGTCGGTCACCGGTTTGGCCGACCAGATGCCGGACGGCGGCCACGGCGTGGCGTACAGCAGGCGCATGTTGAGAGCCGCCAGGTGGCGTTCCAGCTCGGGACGGGTGCAGGTGAACAGGTTCTGCGCCTGGTCGAAATCGTCGACCACGAACGGCAGCGACGATAGCAGGAAGAATGAATCGGCGCCGCCCAGGATGCCGGCGAACAGCGTGCCGATCTCGGCCTTGCCGTCGCGTACGGCGCTGACCTGGTCCTTGCCCTTGTAGGGATTGGCGGCTTCCTGGAGGGTTGCCACGGCGACGATGCCACCCGACAGCTTATTTACGGCGGTGGCGAATTGCAGGTCGGCGCTGGCGGTGATCGAGGTCGCCGGGTATTCATTGATCAGACGCAGCGAGGCGGTTTGCGCGAAGGCCGGCGCAGCGACCAGCAGCGTCGCTGCGATGGCGGTGACTACGGCACGGCGGCGGGTGAAAAATCCTGCGATGGTCATGGGGTTCCCTATGATGTTGTTATGTTGTTGACGCAAGTCGATGCCGGCTCAGCCTGCGGCCGCTTGCTGCAAGGCCAGCCATTGCTGTGTCGACGGCCGTTGCCATTGACGCGCGGCGTAGTCCGACAGTTTGGACGGCAAGGCGTCGCCATGCAGCGCGAGGCGGTTGAGCATGACGGCAAGGTCGAGGTCGGCGATGCTCCAGGTGCCGAACAGGTATTCCGCGCCTTCACTGAGCCAAATGTCGGCGGCGGCGATCAGCTTGTTGGCGGCGAACTGGCCGGCCGATGACAGCGGTGCGCGCTTTTCACCGAAAAATACGACTTCGGTCGGGCGCTCTTGGCGAATTGGCATCAGGTCGCTGCGCAGCCACGCCTGAATTTCACGCGCCTTGGCCTTGTGTTGCAGCACGGCTGGATACAGCGCGGTGTAGCCGGGAGCCGGGAAGCGTTCTTCCAGATACTCGGCAATCGCCGACGACTCCGACAAATGGAAATCGCCGTCACCCAGTGTCGGTACGCGGCGCGTCTGCGAACACTGCGCATATTGCGGCAGATGATTGTGCTGCAGGGTCAGGTCGACGGTGTGCAGCGTGAAGGGAAGTTGCTTCTCGGTCAGCGCAACGAAGGCTGACATGGCGTAGGGACTGATGAATTGCGCGTCAACGTACAGCGCGAAGGGCGACTGGCTCAAATGGATTCTCCTGCGATGATTTACTACGTATGCATGTGCTGGCCAAAGCGCAGCCGTTGCTGAACCGGTCGACGCCCGGATGGGCGCCGGGGTAATTCCTGTCGATCAGTCTTGCCTGCATTCGCGGACTTTGACGACGACGTACACGTCAGCCTTCGGTCAATTCGGCCTCATGCAGCATGTCGACGCCCGGCAGGTCGCACGACATCACTGCCTTGCGCACGGCATCGATGGCGGTGTGGCGTGTGAAGCTCTTGCGCCAGGCGATCACCACGCGGCGCGATGGCGCCGGCTTCGTGAACGGCACATAGCGCACCGTGCCGTCCTTGGTATGCATGTCGGTCACCGAGGCGCGCGGCAGCACGGTAATGCCGATGCCGGAGGCGACCATGTGGCGGATGGTTTCCAGCGAGGAGCCTTCGAAGGTGCGCGCGATGCCGTCGCCGGCGGTCGAGAAGCGCGACATTTCGGGACAGACTTCCAACACCTGGTCGCGGAAGCAATGGCCGTTGCCGAGCAGCAGCATGGTTTCAGTCTTGAGATCCTGGGCGGTGATTTCCTTGCGTTCGGCCCATTTGTGGTTCCTGGGCAGCGCGATGACGAATTCTTCGTCGTACAGCGGCTGCACGATCAGGCCGTGCTCGGGGAAGGGCAGCGCCATGATGGCGGCGTCCAGTTCGCCCTGGCGCAGCAGCTCGATCAGGCGCGTGGTGAAATTCTCTTGCAGGATCAGCGGCATCTGCGGCACGGTCTCGATCATGGTCTTGACCAGCGACGGCAGCAGATAGGGGCCGATGGTGTAAATGATGCCCAGGCGCAGCGGGCCGGACAGCGGGTCCTTGTTCTGGCTGGCGATTTCCTTGATGGCGGCGGTCTGTTCCAGCACGCGTTCGGCCTGGGCGACGATCTGCGCGCCCAGCGGCGTGACGGAAACCTCGGTGCCGCCGCGTTCGAAGATGACCACGCCGAGCTCATCTTCCAGTTTCTTGATGGCGACCGACAAGGTCGGCTGCGCCACGAAACAGGCTTCGGCGGCATGGCCAAAATGCTTTTGCCGGGCGACGGCGACGATGTATTTGAGTTCGGTGAGTGTCATACGATTTCTGCGAGCTGGTATCCGCAGACTATAGCTCATTTGCGGGCCGCATGCAGGGCCGACGCCGCGTGCTAAAGTTGCCGCCAATGACAGGGCAATCACGGGATTTGCAGCGATGAAATCGGGTAATCAAACAGGAAAAGCAGCCCTGCTGGCGCTGCTGGCGGCAGGTGTCTGGATGGACATGTCAGGAGCGGCTCATGCCGCCGGCGATGTCGCCGCCGGCAAGGCGGCCTTCGCCAAATGCGCCAGCTGCCATCAGATCGGACCGGCGGCGCGCGCCGGCTTCGGACCGCAACTCAACGGCATCGTCGGCCGCCCGGCAGCGGCGACCAAGGACTATCGCTACTCGGCGGCGATGCAGAATTCGCGCATCGTCTGGACTGAAGACAAACTGCGCGCCTTCATGAAGTCGCCCGGGGACGTCGTTCCGGGCACCAAAATGCGTTTCTGGGGCATCAGCAACGCGCAGGACCTGGACAACCTGCTGGCGTACATGAAGACCTTCCCCTGACGCCTATTTCTTGAGTTCGTCAGGCGCACATTTCGTCACCGTCTGCTCGACCTGCATGCGCAGGTGCACGCCGTTGATGTCGATGTCGCGCTGCAGCGGCAGCTGCCAGTTCAATGCACCGCGCTCTGCTGTTTTCTTCAGTTCCTCCATGCAGGAAGGCGTCACCATCAGTTTGCCTGCCAGTTGCCAAGGGATGCCGCCGGCATCGGACGAGGCGAACAGGGCCGGCATGCTGTTGCCGTCGAACACCAGCACCTGTTCCGCGCCGGCCGGATCCGGCTTGACGAGGTAAGCGTCGCACTGGCGGTCGCCGCGCGTCATGCAGGACGGCAGGCTCCATCGTTGCTTGTCGTTGCGCCAGTCCTGTGCGACGAATTCCTTCGGCAATTGCCTGCCCGCAGGGTGCACGCGAATGTTCGTCGCCGCGTCGGGCGCGATCTCGTCGAGTTCCTCCCTGTTCCAGCGGTTGTTGCTGGCCAGCGCCTGGCGGGCCTTCTGCTCCACCGCAGCGGGATAGGGACCGTTTTTCTGTTCGCTCAGGCGCTTCAGTTCCTGCACGCCGAAACGGGCGCCATCGAAACGCAGAAAGTGGAAATCGAAACGCTCCGGCACAGTTTTACCAGCGGCCAGGCGATGCAGCTGGTCGGCCACGGCGATGCGCGCCGGATCGGCCAGCGGCGACAGCAGCGCCAGAAACACAATCAGGATGGCGAAACTCACCAGTACATTGGTCGACGCGATGCGCTGCAGCTTGTCGCGCCTGCTCAGGGCCGCAAGTGCATAGCCGGCCGCATACATGGCGGCCACCAGCGCGCACGTTGCCGCCGCCACGCGGCTGACGGTCCAGCCGTATTCGGCCACGCGCAGTCCCAGCGAATACACCGCCAGCAAGACCAGCGGCGCCGGTAGCAGGCAGGCGACGCGCAAACATGCCGTGAAGAAGCGATGCGAGCCCGAGGTCAGGTGGTTCCCGTTCTGGTAGACCGTATTGATCAGCACCACCAGCAGCGCGGTGGCGCCGAGCAGCACGTGCGTGGCGCGCCGCGTCTGCCACAACGGCTCCAGGCCGGTGGCAAGAATGCTCAGCAAAAACGCGCCGATCACGATGGTTGCCATCGGCAGCAGCCACGACAGCAGGGTCAGCAGCAACTTGCGGATGCCGGCGACGATCTGCGGCCGCACATCGCTCAGGTGCAGCGCCGACGAGAAAGCCAGCGTGGTGACGGGGATGTGGAACCAGCTTTTTTCCAGCAGTTTGCCGAGGAAATCGAGCTTGATCAGCGAAAACAGCGCATTGCCGGTTTCCAGCACCAGCCAGAACAGGCCGGTGAAGAGCGTGGCGAACAGCAGCTGCACCAGCAGCTTCCACGCCATTTCAAAATAGCTGCGATAGCTCGCGATGCGCCTGCCGTCGGCGTCGCCGGCCAGCATCATGGCTTGCGCGATGAACAGTCCGGCCACGGCGAGCAGGAACAGCGTGGCCGAAGGCAGCACCGACGGTTGTCCGTTCATGTCGGCATCGCAGCAAGCCTTGCCGGCGGCTGATGGCAGCAGCGACGACAGGTCAGCGCGCCAGGCGTCGTAGACGCCCAGTCCGCACAGGATGACGGCAAGCGCAGCCAGCCAGATCAGCAGATTGCGGCGCGACAGATGACCGATCGCAGACACCGCCACGATCGGCAGGAACGCCGCCAGCATCAGCGCCGGAACGAACAGCAGCGGTTGCATCGCCAGGCCGCTCTTGGCGTTCCAGCTTGAATACAGTGCATACAGCAGCACGCCTTGCAGCACGCCCAGCGCAATGCGCAGGCGGCCGGACAGGATGCTGACCGGCGAATGCAGGGCGTCGTTGTCATCCTGTGATGCATTGTCGGGCAGGGCATTGGACATGAAGTCTCCGTTTGAAAACGCTAATGTCGTTGAAGTCAGCCGGGTTGTAAATGCGTCGGCGGCATACGCGATGGAAACACGCCCGGTATCGTCAGACTTTGAGAAAATCTTCCTTGCCGCCCAGCCAGCGCTGCAAATGCGCATCGACAATGGCGTCGTCATTTTGCAGCAGCGTCTGCGCCAGGTTGCGCGCCTTTTCCACCAGCCACTGATCGGTCGCAAGATCGGCGAACCGCAGCAAGGCTTCGCCCGACTGGCGCGCGCCGAGGAATTCGCCGGGGCCGCGGATTTCGAGGTCGCGGCGGGCGATTTCAAAACCGTCGGCGGTTTCGCGCATGGTCATCAGGCGCTGCTTGGCGGTGCCGCCGAGCGGGCTCTGGTAGAGCAGGATACAGGCGCTGGCGGCGGCGCCGCGACCGACGCGGCCGCGCAATTGGTGCAGCTGCGACAGGCCGAAGCGTTCGGCGTGTTCGATCACCATCAGCGAGGCGTTGGGCACGTCGACGCCGACTTCGATGACGGTGGTGGCGACCAGCACGTGGATTTCGCCGCGGCTGAAGGCGTCCATCACGTCCTGCTTTTCGGCTTGCTTGAGGCGGCCGTGGACCAGGCCGATGCGCAGGTCGGGCAAGGCCTCGGCCAGCATGGAATAGGTGTCGGTCGCGGTCTGCAGTTGCAGCGCTTCGGACTCTTCGATCAGCGGACAGACCCAGTACACCTGGCGGCCTTCCAGGGCGTTGGCGTGCACGCGCGCGATCACTTCTTCGCGGCGGTTCTGGTCGATGGTGCGCGTGACGATCGGCGTGCGGCCGGGCGGCAATTCGTCGATGACCGAGACTTCAAGGTCGGCGTAGTAGGTCATCGCCAGCGTGCGCGGGATCGGCGTGGCCGACATCATCAATTGATGCGGCACGGTTTGCAGCGGGGCAGTGATGTCAGCATCGCCGTCGCGCGCCTTGTTGCGCAACGCCAGCCGCTGGCCGACGCCGAAGCGATGCTGTTCGTCGACGATCACCAGGCCGAGTTTCTGGAATTGCACGTTGTCCTGAATCAGCGCATGCGTGCCGATGACCAGGCGCGCTTCGCCGGATTCGATGAGGGCGTTGGCGGCTGCCTTCTCTTTCTTCTTGAGGCTGCCGGTGAGCCAGGCCACCTTGACGCCGAGCGGCTCCATCCAGGCGGCGATCTTGCGGAAATGCTGGTCGGCCAGGATTTCGGTCGGCGCCATCAGCACCGCCTGGAAGCCACTGTCGATGGCCTGTGCGGCCGCAACGGCGGCGACCACGGTCTTGCCGCTGCCGACGTCGCCTTGCAGCAGCCGCTGCATCGGGAAGGATTCCTGCAGGTCGTGGCGGATTTCTTCCAGCACGCGTTGCTGGGCGCCGGTCAGCTTGAACGGCAGCTGCTTGATGAAGGCCTTGGAAATCTTGCCGATGGTCGGCAGCGCGCTGGCGTTGCGGGCGCGGCGCGCGGCCTGGGCGCGTTTGAGCGAGAGCTGCTGCGCCAGCAGTTCGTCGAACTTCATGCGGATCCAGGCCGGATGGGAACGCTCTTCGAGTGCGTATTCGTCGACGTCGGTAGGCGGATTGTGCAACTGGCGCACCGAGGCTTCGAAGCCGTCCAGCTTGAGTTCTGCCAGCAGCGCCGGCGGCAGCGTGTCGCGCCAGTCGAGGCGCGACAGCGCGCCGGCGATGGCCTTGCGCAGGTAGGCTTGCGACAGTCCTTCGCCGGCCGGATAGACGGGGGTCAGCGCAGTCGGCAGCGGCGCGCCTTCCAGCACGACTTTATAGGTGGGATGGACCATCTCGGCGCCGAAGAAACCGTGCCGCAATTCGCCGCGCACGCGTACCCGCACGCCCTCGGCGAGTTGTGTGGCCTGGCTGCCATAGAAGTTGAGGAAGCGCATCACCAGCGGGCCGCTGTCGTCGGCGATCGTCACGACCAGCTGGCGGCGCGGACGGAACTGGACGTCGCTCTTGCTGACCACGCCTTCGACCTGCACCACTTGCGTGCCGCGCAGGCTGGCTTCGTGGATGCTCATGACCTGGGTTTCATCCTCGTAGCGCAGCGGCAGGTGCAGCGCCAAGTCCATGTCCGAACGCAGGCCCAGTTTGGCCAGCTTGTTCAGGGCTTTCTGGGCGTTGCTCAACGGCGCGGCGCTCTTGGCGGCCTTATCCTTTTTGGCGCTGTCGGCAGAAGCTTTCTTCTTCGGTGCTGGCATGCAGAGGGGTTTCTATGTCGAGAAAGCGTAAAATAGAGGGTTCGGCGCTATTTTACTGCGCTTTTACTGTGATTATTTACAGTATTTACTGCAGTATTCGATGCGTTGCCGCTTTCATTGTCTATTTTCATGTATTCACTTTCCGATTTCGATTTCGACTTGCCACCCGGGTTGATCGCGCAGCTGCCGCTGGCTGAGCGCAGTGCTTCACGCCTGCTGCAGGTTGACGGCGCTACCTTGACCGACCGCCGCTTCGCCGATGTGGTCGACTTGCTGTCGCCGGGCGATTTGCTCGTATTCAACAATACCCGCGTACTCAAGGCGCGCTTCTTCGGCGTCAAGGAAACCGGCGGCAAGGTCGAGGTGCTGGTCGAGCGCGTGCTCGACAACCGCAGCGTGCATGCGCAGGTGCGCGCCTCCAAGTCGCCGCCGCCGGGCACCAGCATCCGCCTGGCCGATGCCTTCGACGTGATCGTCGGCGAGCGTTACGGCGAGTTCTATACGCTGCAATTTCCGTCCGATGTGTTCGAGTTGCTGGAGCAGTACGGCAGCCTGCCGTTGCCGCCTTACATCGAGCATGCAGCAGACGAGTTCGACGAGACGCGTTACCAGACCGTGTACGCGAAAGAACCGGGTGCGGTCGCCGCGCCGACCGCGGGTCTGCATTTCGATGAAGCCTTGCTGGCGCAGTTGAAGGCGAAAGGCGTCGACGCCGCCTTCGTCACGCTGCACGTCGGCGCCGGCACCTTCCAGCCGGTGCGCGTGGAAGATTTGTCCGAACACAAGATGCACAGCGAGTGGTACACCATCGCGCAAGAGACGGTGGACAAGGTGCGCGCGGTGAAGGCGGCGGGCGGCAAGATCGTTGCCGTCGGCACCACCAGCATGCGCGCGCTGGAGTCGGCTTCGCAGTCGGGCACGCTGGAAGCCGGCAGCGCAGATACGAAGTTGTTCATCACGCCGGGCTATACCTTCAAAACGGTGGATCGCCTGGTCACCAATTTCCACCTGCCCAAGTCGACGCTGCTGATGCTGGTCTCGGCCTTCGCCGGCTACGACAATATCCGTGCGGCGTACGCGCACGCCATCGCACAGCAATATCGTTTCTTCAGCTATGGCGACGCCATGCTTTTAACTTGTGACGCTTTTAACGCCTAACTATGCTTGAATTTACCCTGCTCAAAACCGACGGCAACGCCCGTCGCGGCCGCGTCAAACTGAACCACGGCGTGGTTGAGACGCCGATCTTCATGCCGGTTGGCACCTACGGTTCCGTCAAGGCGATGTCGCCGCTGGAGCTGAAAGAGATCGACGCCCACATCATCCTCGGCAATACCTTCCACCTGTGGCTGCGCCCGGGCCTGGAGGTAATGGCCAAGTTCGGCGGCCTGCACGGTTTCATGGGCTGGGACAAGCCGATCCTGACCGACTCCGGCGGCTTCCAGGTGTTCTCGCTGGGCGACATGCGCAAGATCACGGAAGAAGGCGTGCACTTCGCCTCGCCGATCAACGGCGACAAGCTGTTCCTGTCGCCGGAAGTGTCGATGCAGATCCAGCGCGTGCTGAACTCCGACATCGTCATGCAGTTCGACGAATGCACGCCGTATGAAATCGACGGTCGTCCCGCCACGCAAGTGGAAGCGGCGCAATCGATGCGCATGTCGCTGCGCTGGGCCAAGCGCTCGCGCGATGAATTCCAGAAGGGCGAGAATCCCAACGCACTGTTCGGCATCGTCCAGGGCGGCATGTTCGAAACCCTGCGCGACGAATCATTGGCCGGACTCAATGAGCTCAATTTCGACGGCATCGCCATCGGCGGCCTGTCGGTCGGCGAGCCGAAAGAAGACATGATGCGCGTGCTGGAACACATCGGCCCGCGCCTGCCGGCCGACAAGCCGCATTACCTGATGGGCGTCGGTACGCCGGAAGATCTGGTCGCCGGTGTGGCTAGCGGCGTCGACATGTTCGACTGCGTGATGCCGACGCGCAATGCGCGCAACGGCTGGCTGTTCACGCGTTTCGGCGACATCAAGATCAAGAATGCGCGCTACAAGGAAGACACCAAGCCGCTCGATGAAACCTGCGATTGCTATGCCTGCAAGAACTTCTCGCGGGCCTACCTGCATCACCTGCACCGCACCGGCGAAATCCTCGGCGCACGCCTGAACACGATTCACAACCTGCATTACTACCTGCAGATCATGAAGGAAATCCGTGCCGCCATCGACGACGGGCAGTTCCAGCAGTTCGTCGCCAAGTTCAAGGAAGACCGCGCGCGCGGCGCCTGATCAGACCGGCGGCATTGCTTCCGGCGACATGATCGCGCCGGGATGCATCACCACGCTGGCCGCCAGCGCGCAGCCGGCTTCGGCTGCTGCGATGGCGGAAGCGCCTTGCCGGCGTGCCGCCAGATAGGCGGCGTTGAAGGAATCCCCGGCAGCGGTCGTATCGATCGCCGCCACTTTTTGCGTGGCCACCCCTTGCGCCGCATCCATGCCCGCGGCCTGCACCAGGCAACCTTGTTCCCCCAGTTTCACCACCACTTCACCGACGCCCGCGGCGCGCGTACGCTGCAGGCAGGCTTGCGCGTCGACGTCGCCATGCAGGGCGCTTTCGTCGTCGAGCGTGACCAGCGCATGGCTGGCCTGCGCCAGCGCCAGCCGCGTCCAGCGCAACGCCTCCTCGCGGGACTCCCACAGGCGTGGACGGTAATTGCTGTCGAAGGCCACCCAGCCGCCGTGAGCCCGCACCGCCTGTGCCAGATCGAGCAGGCGACGACGGCGCGCATGATCGAGGATGGCCAGCGTGATGCCGGAGAAGTACAGCAAGCTGCATTGTGCGGACTGCTGCATCAGCACTTCGGCGTGCGCGTCGTCGAGCATGTGGCGCGCCGCCGATTGCTGGCGCCAATACAGGAAGGAGCGTTCTCCGGCGGCGTTGGTTTCGATCCAGTACAGGCCGGGCAGGGCGTCGGGATGGACGGCCATCAGACCGGTGCCGATGCCTTGTCGGACTACCTCGTCGCGCAGCGATGCACTGATGCTGTCGTTGCCCGTCGCTGAAACGAATTGACTCTCGACTTGCGTGCTGCGACGGCGAAAGTACACGGCGGTGTTGTAGACGTCGCCGGAAAATGACTGCGCCATGGCGCGCGGCATGTGTTGGGCGTCATGCAACGGCTGCGTAGGGCGCAGTTCGATCATGCATTCGCCGATGAACCAGGCTTGCGGTGTTGTCATGTTTATCCTGTGTGTCTATCGGGGCAATAAAAATGCCGCACGATGTGCGGCATTGCAGGGAGCGAACTGTGCCTACCAGTTCCAGACGGTGCCGTCGCGCAGGCGGCAGGTCGGCAGATAGGCGCGCTCATACGGGAATTTGAGCGCAGCCGATTCGTCGATGTCCACGCCCAGTCCCGGCGCATCCGGCAGCACCAGGTAACCCTTGTCGAAGTAGTAGCCGTGCGGGAACACGGCGTCGGTTTCCGGCGTGTGGCGCATGTATTCCTGGATGCCGAAATTCGGCACCCACATATTGAAGTTGAGCGCTGCCGCCATGCTCACCGGCGACAGGTCGGTGGCGCCGTGGCAGCCGGTATGCACCTGGTACAGCGAGGCGAGATCGGCGATGCGGCGCAGGTGCGTAATGCCGCCGGCGTGGACCACGGTGGTGCGGATGTAGTCGATCAACTGGTTCTGGATCAGGTCCTTGCAGTCCCAGATCGAGCTCATGATCTCGCCCACGGCCAGCGGTGTGGTGGTGTGCTGGCGAATCAGCTTGAAGGCTTCCTGGTTCTCTGCCGGAGTGGCGTCTTCCATCCAGAACAGCTTGAACTGCTCCAGCGATTTGCCCAACTGCGCCGCTTCAATCGGTTTCAGGCGGTGATGGCAATCGTGCAGCAGATGATGATCGCTGCCGTATTTGACGCGCACCTTTTCAAACAGGTCGGGTGTGTGGCGCAGGTACAGCGGCGTGTCCCAGATTTCTTCGTCGGGCAGGCCCTTGTCGGCCGGTTCGTAGTACATGTTGCCCTTGCCGACGCCGTAGGCCTTGTCCAGCCCAGGTACGCCCGATTGCACGCGGATTGCCTTGTAACCCATGTCGATGTAGTGGCCGACGGCGTCCAGCGCCTCGGCGTGGTCGCGGCCGTTGGCGTGGCCGTAGACCATCACGGCGTCGCGGCTCTTGCCGCCCAGCAGTTGATAGACCGGCAGGTTGGCGGCCTTGCCCTTGATGTCCCACAGCGCCATGTCGACGGCGGCGATGGCGGTCATGGTGACCGGGCCGCGGCGCCAGTAGCCGCCGCGATACAGGTATTGCCAGGTGTCTTCGATGCGCGAGGCGTCGCGGCCGATCAGGCAGGGAATGATGTGGTCTTCAAGATAGGATTTGACCGCGAGTTCGCGTCCATTGAGGGTGGCGTCGCCAATACCGTAAATGCCCTGGTCGGTTTCTATCTTGAGTGTGACGAAGTTGCGGCCCGGGCAGGTCACGATGACCTTGGCGCTGAGGATCTTCATGGATGCGATTTCCTTGTCTCGGTGCCGGACGGTCCGGATTGCGTTGCCGGGCGTCCCGCTGTTCTGGGTGAAAAATAAATTTGGTCTAACCAATATCGATTATGGCATTCCAATTTGCTTGTTGCAACTCCGGTATCAGCGCCAACGCCCGCCGGCGTTTGTTTTTAAGCCACAGATTGGTCTGCATAACCGTTGACATGGTTAGACCAAAATGAGAGTATCGCTGAAATTGGTAAGCCACTGTTTGCTTTGAACGCTGCTTTTCTATACAGTGGATAGACCAATTTAAAGTAAAAAAGAGGGTGTTTATGGCAGATCGTCAGAGTCGATCATCAGCCGCAAATGTGGATCAGGCAGCAACTAAAGCAATTAAAAAAGCAGCGCGTTCAGAATTGTTGGAACCAGTTTCAGCGCCGGAGCGCTCGTATCAGCGGCTGGCGGAGCAGATTGCAGATCTGATCCTGCAGGGCGAGTTCAAGGTCGGCGAACGCCTGCCTTCCGAGCGCAGCCTGGCGGAACGGTTTGAAATCAGCCGCACCTCGGTGCGCGAAGCGATCATCGCGCTGGAAGTGCAGGGACTGGTGGAAGTGCGCGGTGGTTCGGGGATCTATGTCTGCGACGCGGCGACCAAACCGGTCGGCTTCATCCCCGACGGCGGCGCCGGCCCGTTCGAATTGTTGCGCGCGCGCTGGGTGATCGAATCGGAAGTGGCGGCATTGGCGGCGCAGAACCGCACCGACGCCGACATCGACAAGATTTATGCGCAGCTGGCGGCGATGGGGCGCAACTTCAACGACAAGCTGGCCAACGAAGCGGATGACCGGTTGTTCCACATCCGCATCGCCGAAGCCAGCGGCAACAGCGTGATGGCGCAAGTCGTCACGGCATTGTGGGATCAGTTGCGCGGCGTGTTGTGGAAGAAGCTGGAAGAACATTTTCACACGCCGCAATTGCGCGAAGCTTCGCTCGAAGAGCACCAGAAGGTGTTCGACGCGCTGGTGGCGCGTGATCCGGTGGCGGCGCGCGACGCAATGCGCGAGCACCTGGAGCGGGTGATGAACGAATTCAAGAAAGCATGGCGGTAGAACCTGTTTCTCCGCCATGTTGACGCAGCGTCCCGCAGAGGACGTCACACATGACGGAGACAGCGATGAAAACAATCAGCAACTGCACATCCTTGTGCGCATTCCCGCCCTTCACATAGGACGCGGCCTGAACTGATCAGCGCCGCGCCAGCGGCGTTCCCCTTTGACTACGCAAGCATTGCAGCAGGCTCGTCCTGCCGCAAGGGGGAGTTTTTGCGTCTGCGATCGACGTCTGGGGCCCGCAAGCCAGGTCCGGCAACAGTTTTGAATCCGGTCTCGCCCCGCAGGCCGGAATCAATTTAGGGCGGAGCAATACCGCAATCATCCAAGAAGAGGAGAGGAAATGAAATTACGACGCAGTTGGGTAATGGGAGGACTGGCCATCGCCGCCGCAGGCGCATCGGTGCAGGCATCCGCGCAGAGCAGCGTGACGATCTACGGCGCGCTCGACAACGCGCTGGTCTACACCAACAATCAGGGCGGTCTGCACAATCTGTACCTGCGCACCGGCAACCTGGCCGCCAGCAAGATCGGCTTCAAGGGCGCTGAAGACCTCGGCGGCGGATCGCAGGCGATCTTCACGCTGGAAAACGGTTTTGACATCAATACCGGCGCCATGAGTTCAGCCAACACCCTGTTCAATCGCCAGTCCTTCGTCGGCCTGACCAACAATAGCTACGGCACCGTCACCACCGGCCGCCAGTACACGCCTTACTTCCTGTACGTCGGCGCCATCGGCCCGACCAGCGTGCTGACCGGCGCCACCGGCGCCCACCCGGGCGACGTCGACGGTCTCGACACCACCGTGCGCATCAGCAATTCGGTGACCTACTCGACGCCGGTATTCGGCGGCGCGCAAGTCAGCGCGTTGTATGGTTTTGGCGAAACCGCGGGCAGCACATCGACCGGCAATACATACAGCCTTGCAGCCAAATACGATATCGGCGCCTGGAACTTCGCCTTGGGCTATCAACGCCTGAAGAATGGTTCGGGTCCTGCCAATGCATGGAACTCCACGGCGTCCGGCAGCTTCTCGACCTCCGCGATCAACAATGGCTATGTGTCTTCGGACAACGTGCAGATGCTCGCCGGCGCACTGCGCTACACCATCGACAAATGGATGGTCGGCGCCAACTACGCCAACGCACAGTACAAGCCGGGCAACGGATCGCTGTTTACGCAGAAGGCGACTTTCCAGACGCTGGGCCTGATCACGACCTACCAGCTGACGCCGCAAGTGGCGTTGGCCGGCGGTTATAGCTATACCTTCGAGAAGTCCGCCAACGGCGTCAACGATCCGGCGAAATACCACCAGATCGCGTTGGAGCAGACCTATTCGTTCTCCAAGCGCTCGGCGATCTATTTCCTGGAAGCGTATCAGCTGGCGCGCGGCAAGACCCTGGGTAAAACCGCAGGCAGCATCGTCGATGCCGTGGCCGTGGTCGGCGATTCGCAAAACGGTTCGCCGTCGTCTGGACGCAACCAGAGCGTGCTGATGGTCGGTTTCCGTCATCTGTTCTAAATTGGATTTGAAGCTGAATCTGCAGTAGATTTTTGTAAGTCAACATCCCCTGAAGCTTGAGGTTAACATCCGGTCGGGCCCTGCCCGCCGGATGTTTTTTTATGCGGCATCACCCAGCTTGCGCCATTCCCCGACCTGCGCACGCAGCTCGCGCCGGATCACCTTGCCGGTGGTCGTCATCGGCAACTCATCCACAAAGAAAATCTCGCGCGGATATTCGTGTGCGGCCAGCTTCACCTTGACGTGATCCTGGATCTCGCGCTTGAGCCGGTCGTCGCCTGTGAAGCCATCGTTGAGCACGATCACGGCCACCACGATTTCAGTGCGTTGCGGATCGGGCGAGCCGATCACGGCGACCATCTTGACGGCGGGATGCTGCAGGATGTTGTCCTCGATTTCGCCGGGGCCGATGCGGTAGCCGGCCGAAGTGATGACGTCGTCGTCGCGGCCGACAAACCGGATATAACCCTCGTCGTCCATGCAGCCGGTGTCGCCGGTCAGGAGCCAGTCGCCCACGAACTTGTCGGCGGTGGCTTGCAGGTTGTTCCAGTACTGCAGGAACATCACCGGGTCGGGCCGCTGCACCGCGATGTTGCCATCGCTGCCGGCCGGCAGCACCCGGCCGTCGGCGTCGACGATGGCCAGCGTATGACCGGGCGCGGCACGGCCGATGGCGCCGGGCCGGCAGGCCATGACGGCGGCGTTGGACGAGATCGTCATGTTGCATTCGGTCTGGCCGTAAAACTCGTTGATGGTGAGGCCGAAGGTCTTGCGGCCCCAGTCGAGCAACTCGGCGCCGAGCGATTCGCCGCCGCTGGCGACCGAGCGCAGCTGGAAGCGCCAGCGTTTTTCCGGTTCGGCGACGGTGCGCATCATCTTCAGCGCGGTCGGCGGCAGGAAGGTATTGCGCACACCCTGATCCTGCAGCAACTGGAACGCCGCCTCGCCGGTGAATTTTTCAAAGCGATGCGCCACCACCGCGACGCCGTGATGCCAGGCCGGCAGCAGCACGTCGAGCAGGCCGCCGATCCAGGCCCAGTCGGCCGGCGTCCAGATGCGGTCGCCTTCCAGCGGGAACAAATTGTGCGACATCTCCACGCCCGGCAAGTGACCCAGCAGCACCCGGTGCGCATGCAGAGCGCCCTTGGGCTGGCCGGTGGTGCCGGAGGTGTAGATGATGACGGCCGGATCGTCGGCTTTGGTCAGCACCGGCGTCAGGTCGCTGCTGGCGTGTTTCAGCGCCTGGTGCAGGTCGACCGTGCCGTCGAAGGTGCCATCAATCGTGAAGATGGTTTTCAGCGCCGGCAAGCGGTCGCGGATGCCGGCCAGCTTGGCGGCGCCGATCGCGTTGGTCACCACCACGCGCGCGCCGCTGTTGTGCAACCGATATTCGAGCGCTTCCGCGCCGAACAGGGCAAACAGCGGAATCGCAATCGCGCCGATCTTGTAGGCGGCCACGTGCGCCATGGCTGTTTCGGGGGCTTGCGGCAGCAGGATGCCGATGCGGTCGCCGATGGTCGCGCCGGCCGAGAGCAGCAGGTTGGCAAGGCGGTCAGAGCTTTCCTTGATTTCGCCGAAGCTGTAGTTGCGGCTGGCGCCGTCGGCGCCGACGTGGATCAAGGCAAGCTTGCCGGGTTCGCGCAGTGCCCATTTGTCGCAGACGTCGATGCCGATGTTGTAGTGCTCGGGAATGTCCCAGCGGAAGGCGTTGCAGATGTCCTGATAGGGCTGGGCGGCAATGGGCAGCATGGTGAGGCGGTCTCCTGAATTTTGTAAGTCTGTTCTGTATTTGCTTGTTAATGTACCCCTGCGCCCCCATGTTGGCGATGCTGTTCTGGCAATTTTTCCTTGCAGCAAGCCTATTTTTCCTTGTTAAAGGCGCTTTCACCTGTTTCGGCCGCTGCGGAATGGGGTATGCGCCCGGCGCAATGCTAAAATGCGGGGCTATTTTTTAAACAACCATTTGGAGCGCCACGTGTTTATTACCGATGCAATTGCACAAACTACTGCTGCAGGCCCAGGCGGCCTGATGGGCAATCTGACCAGCTTCCTGCCTATCATCCTGATGTTCGTGGTGCTGTACTTCCTGATGATCCGTCCTCAGATGAAGCGTCAAAAAGAACAAAAGGCCATGATGGAAGCACTCGCCAAGGGCGATGAAGTCGTGACCTCCGGCGGCCTGCTGGGCAAGATCGTCAAGGTCAGCGATGCCTACATCACTGTTGAAGTTTCCGAAGGCAATGAAATCGTCGTGCAGAAAGCCGCGATCACTACGCTGCTGCCGAAGGGCACCCTCAAGGGTCTGTAAGCCGGTAATACGGCCCTACGGCTGACAGGGCGCATTCCGTCGCATTTTGTTGCGAGCGGATGCGCCCTTGTTTTGAACCTGTCCATCCGGACGTTCATCATCAACGCTGAATCACTATGAATCGTTATCCTCTCTGGAAGTACGCCTTAATCGTCATCGCCCTGCTGTTCGGCACGCTCTATACGCTGCCCAACTTTTTCGGTGAATCGCCTGCCGTGCAGATCAGCAGCGCCAAGTCCACCATCAAGGTCGACAGCGCCGTCGCCGAGCGTGTGCAACAGATCCTGCAACAGGGCAGCCTTGCGCCAGAGAGCGTCGCATTCGACAACAGCAGCGCGCCTTCCGTGCGCGCCCGGTTCGCCAATACCGACACCCAGTTCAAGGCCAAGGCCCTGCTGGAAAAAGGCCTGAACACCGATCCCGCCGATCCGACCTACATCGTCGCCTTCAACCTGCTGCCGAACACGCCGCAGTGGTTGCAAAGCCTGCACGCCTTCCCGATGTACCTGGGCCTGGACTTGCGCGGCGGCGTCCACTTCCTGATGCAGGTTGACGTCAAGGCGGTGCTGAACAAGCGCCTGCAAGGCCTGCAATCGAGCGTGCGCAGCGTGCTGCGCGACAAGAACATCCGCCATAACGGCATCAACCGCAACGGCGACCGCATCGAAATCCTGTTCCGCGATGCCGACACCCGCGACAAGGCCAAGAGCGCGCTGGCTGCTGATGTGTCCGAACTGGCGCTGGCAGACAGCGGCAGCGGCGACGACCTCAAGGTGACCGCCACCCTGCGTCCGGAAGCCCTCAAGCAGACCCAGGAAGACGGCGTCAAGCAAAACATCTCGACCTTGTCCAAGCGCGTCAATGAACTCGGCGTGGCCGAGCCGATCATCCAGCGCCAGGGCGCCGACCGCATCGTGGTCCAGCTGCCGGGCGTGCAGGATGTTTCGCGCGCCAAGGACATCATCGGCCGCACCGCCACGCTGGAAGTGCGCATGGTCGACGACTCGGTTGCCCGCGGCACCGAAGAAACCGCCGCCGTGCCGTTCGGCTCCGAGCTGTTCAAGATCGGCAAGGGCGCACCCGTGGTGCTGTACAAGGAACCGGTCCTGACCGGCGACTACATCTCCAACGCGTCCGCCAGCTTCGACGAAAACCACCAGCCTTCGGTCAGCATCGACCTGAACGGCGACGGCGGCCGCAAGATGCGCGACGCCACTCGTGAAAAAGTCGGCAAGGCCATGGCCATCGTGCTGTTCGAAAAAGGCAAGGGCGAAGTCCTGACGGTAGCGACCATCCGCTCCGAACTTGGCTCGCGCTTCCAGATCACCGGCATGGGCTCGGCTGAATCGTCGAGCGACCTGGCGTTGTTGCTGCGCGCAGGTTCGCTGGCCGCGCCGATGGACATCATCGAAGAACGCACCATCGGCCCGCAACTCGGCGCCGAGAACATCCGCAAGGGCTTCGACGCGACGCTGTACGGTTTCGCCGCGATGGCCATCTTCATGATCGTGTACTACCAGCTGTTCGGTCTGTTCAGCGCATTGGCGCTGTCGGTCAACGTGCTGCTGCTGGTCGCGGTGTTGTCGACGCTGCAGGCCACGCTGACCTTGCCCGGTATCGCCGCGATTGCGCTGGCGCTGGGTATGGCGATCGACTCCAACGTGCTGATCAACGAGCGTATCCGTGAAGAGCTGCGTAACGGCAATTCGCCGCAGGCGGCGATTTCGATCGGTTTCGACCGCGCATGGGCGACCATCCTCGACTCCAACGTGACGACGCTGATTGCCGGCCTGGCGCTGCTGATTTTCGGTTCCGGCGCGATCCGCGGTTTCGCGGTGGTCCACTGCCTGGGCATCCTGACGTCGATGTTCTCGGCCGTGTTCTTCTCGCGCGGCCTGGCCAACCTGTGGTACGGCCGCAAGAAGAAGCTGACCAGCCTGGCCATCGGCCAGATCTGGAAGCCGCAAGGCAATGCCGGCAAGACCGACAGCAAAGCGGTCGAC
Organism: Herbaspirillum sp. NPDC101397; assembly: GCF_044767325.1. Classification (NCBI taxonomy): domain Bacteria; kingdom Pseudomonadati; phylum Pseudomonadota; class Betaproteobacteria; order Burkholderiales; family Oxalobacteraceae; genus Herbaspirillum; species Herbaspirillum sp. NPDC101397. Next base: position 140,107 of record NZ_JBIWNS010000008.1, on the reverse strand, counting down.
GCCAAATAAGCGCAGCAGAACCAACAGAGCGATCGACATGATCCAATGCGCCCTGACCGGATGACCGGGCAAGGCGCAGAACAGAAAGGTATGTGATGGAATTTTTCCGCATCAAAAAAGATATCCCCTTCATGCGCCATGCGCTGATATTCAACGTCATCTCGGCGCTGACATTCGTGCTGGCGGTGTTCTTCCTGCTGTCGCGCGGGCTGCATTTCTCGATTGAATTCACCGGCGGCACGGTGATGGAAGTCGCCTATCCGAAGGCCGCCAACATCGAAAACATCCGCAAGTCGGTTGAAGGCCTCGGCTTCACCGACACGCAGGTGCAGAGCTTCGGCACCGCGCAGGACGTGATGATCCGTCTGCCGGCGCAACACGGCGTCAACTCGGCCCAGCAAAGCGAAAAGGTGATCTCCGCGCTCAAGGCGCAGGACCCCGACGTCCAGCTGCAGCGTGTTGAATTCGTCGGCCCGCAGGTCGGCGACGAACTCGCGCATGACGGCTTGATGGCGCTGGGCATGGTGGTGATCGGTATCGTGATCTACCTGGCCTTCCGCTTCGAATGGAAGTTTGCAGTCGCCGCCGTCATCGCCAACTTGCATGACGTGGTGATCATCCTCGGCTTCTTCGCCTTCTTCCAGTGGGAGTTCTCCCTCACGGTGCTGGCGGCGGTGCTGGCGGTGCTGGGATATTCGGTCAATGAATCGGTGGTGGTGTTCGACCGGGTGCGCGAAGCATTCCGCGACCGCCGCTACGGCAAGCTGAGCGCGCCGGAAGTCTTGAACCATGCGATCACCAGCACCATTTCGCGCACCATCATCACCCATGGCAGCACTGAAATGATGGTCTTGTCGATGCTGATCTTCGGCGGCCCGACCCTGCATTACTTCGCTGTCGCGCTGACCATCGGCATCTTGTTCGGTATCTATTCGTCGGTGTTCGTCGCCGCCGCCATCGCCATGTGGCTGGGCGTCAAGCGCGAAGACCTGATCAAGCCGGCCAAGCCGAAGGATGAAACCGACGGCGCAGTTGTGTAAGAACCAGAGTCGGTTCTAAGTCGGTAGAATCGTTACCTTTACAGGCTGTTTCTCAGGAAACAGCCTGTTTTGCTTTGTTATCCGGAACCATCATGTCCAATGTAGAACCTGTCGTTGCCTCCAGCGACGCCGATATCGATTTCGATCGCCGCTTCGGCGGTATTGCCCGCCTGTACGGCGCACAAGGCCTGGCGCGTTTTCGCGCGGCGCATGTCTGCGTGGTCGGTGTCGGCGGCGTCGGCTCCTGGATCGTCGAAGCGCTGGCGCGCAGCGCCATCGGCAAGATCACCATGATTGACCTCGACAACCTGGCCGAGTCCAACGTCAATCGCCAGATCCACGCGCTGACCGACACGCTCGGCAAGGCCAAGGTCACCGCGCTGCACGAGCGCATCATGCAGATCAATCCGTATTGCCAGGTCACCGAGATCGAGGACTTCCTCACGCCCGACAACGTCGGCGAGACGATAGGCGAGGGCCGTTTCGACTATGTCGTCGACGCCATTGACAACGTACGCGCCAAGGTGGCGTTGATCGCCTATTGCCGCGAGCACAAGGTGCCCTTGCTGACCAGCGGCGGCGCCGGCGGCCAGATCGACCCGACCAAAATCGAGATCCGCGATTTGTGCCGCACCGAGCAAGAGCCCTTGCTGGCCAAGGTGCGCAAGCGCCTGCGCGCCTGGCACAAGTTTCCGCGCGGGACCAAGAACAAGTTCGGGATTGATGCGGTATTTTCTACCGAGCCCTTGCGCTTTCCCGAGGGGGAAGTGTGCGAGGTCGATACGGACGATGCTGCGGATGGCCTGGATACCGTTGATGCTGATGGCCGCAAGCAGGATGCCGGCGTGACCGGGCTCAATTGCGCGGGGTTTGGGTCGGCGATGGTGGTGACGGCTTCGTTTGGGTTGGTGGCGGCGGGGTTTGTGTTGAGGAAAATCATGGAGCGGCCTGAGGCCGGCACGCAATAAGCAAGGCGGCAAATCGGATGGAATGACGCCTGTCGAGGGACGGCGGCTTGAATAGATAACGACCTTGCATATGGATAATTTTGTGCTACATTTAATTATTCATATATCTATTCGATTATCTATTCATTTTCATGGCGGATCATACCGATCAAATCCGGCTTCAGCTGGTTCAGGGCATCAAGAATGCTCGACAACTCGTTGAAAATATAGGGATTAGCCAGCCTACTCTGTCGCGCGCCATATCTGGAATGGGTGACGAGATTGTTCGACTTGGCGCCGCACGATCTATTCAATATGCATTGCGAGACGGCCGACGCGGGTTGGCTAGTGTTCCCGTATATCGCGTCGGAGCCGACGGAAAAATAAGAGACTTGGGAATGCTGGTGCCGGTTTGCCCGGACGGATTCGTGATGCGCCAGGCGGATGGTGTCATGCTGCACAGCGATAGCCTTCCCTGGTGGTTGCTGGATATGCGCCCGCAGGGATTTATCGGACGTGCTTATGCCGCCAGGTATGCCGCCGCGTTGGGGCTGCCTGTTCAACTTGCAGAGTGGAGCGACGCAGACATATTGCGGGCGCTGATGGCGCATGGCCACGACGCCGTGGGCAATTTGTTGTTGGGCGATGTCGCACGTGACCGGTTCATCGACATGTCCCCGGCGGAGCCGGTTGCGATGAACGCCAAAAGCACTGCCTATGCCGGGCTGGCGCAAGACGCCGCCAGAGGAGATATCCCCGGCTCCTCCGCCGGCGGCGAACAGCCAAAATTCCTCACGTTCGCTGAAACACCGGACGGCCCTCGCCATGTTCTGGTCAAGTTCTCGCTGCCGGACATCAATCCCGTGACCGCCCGTTGGCGCGATTTGTTGCTGGCCGAGCATCACGCCCTCAATACACTTGCGGCAGCGGGAGTCGATGCCGCGGGCTCGTCCGTCATCGACCATGGAGGGCAGCGTTTCCTTGAAGTCGAAAGGTTCGATCGCGTTGGTGCACTGGGTCGACGCGGCATATTTTCTCTAACGGCAGTCGAGGCCGAGTTCGTCGGCGACGCAGCCTCGCCATGGCCGGTGATCGCCACGCGACTGGCAGCCGACGGACATATCGCACCCGAGGCTGCCCAGGGCGCCGCGCTGCTGTATGCATTTGGAACGCTGATCGGTAACACCGACATGCATAACGGCAATCTGTCCTTTACCAGTGAGCATGGCCGTCCTTACGGCCTGGCGCCGGCTTACGACATGTTGCCGATGGGTTTTGCACCGCGTTCCGGGGGCGGTTTGCCGGATACGCTGGCGCCGGCCAATTTGCGCGCTTGCGTGGATGCCGATACCTGGGTTCGCGCGCTGGAACTCGCCGACGATTTTCTTGATCGCATTCGGCACGAACCAAGATTCTCCAATGATTTTCTCGCTTGCATCGACGCATTGGTGGCGCATGTCAATGGCGCGCGAGACAAGATGCGGCGTCTCGGCTGACATCGCACGTATAGATAGCCATTCCACCGTTCCGGATCCAGCAATGAAAAAGGCCAATGCATTTGCATTGGCCTTTTCTTTCATCTTGCGTGATGCAGTGCTGCTAGACGCGCATCAGAACCCCAGCGTACGTCCATCCGGATTGCGCGGATCCGAATACCCGTAGAACATCCCATCCTTGATCTGGATAGTTTGTGTGCGTCCCATCGATGGCTGCACGCTGATCTTCTGGCCCTTGTCCTGCAGGATCTTGATGGTATCGGCGCTGATACCCTTTTCGATGCGCAACTGGTCCGGCGCCCATTGATGATGGATGCGCGGTGTGACGGTTGCTTCGGCGACGTTCATGTCATGCTCGATCACGTTCAGGATGGTCTGCAGCGTGGTCGTGATGATGCGGCTGCCGCCCGGGCTGCCGGTCACCAGGAACGGCTTGCCGTCCTTCAGCACGAAGGTCGGCGACATCGAGCTCAACGGACGCTTGGCCGGACCGACCGCATTGGCTTCGCCGCCCACCAGGCCGAAGGCGTTCGGCACGCCCGGCTTGGCCGAGAAATCGTCCATCTCGTTGTTGAGCGTGATACCGGTGCCGGTGGCGACGATACCGCTGCCGAAGTTCAGGTTCAGCGTGTAGGTCGTGGCGATCAGGTTGCCCTTGTTGTCGGCGACCGAGAAGTGCGTGGTCTGGTCGCTTTCGTAAGGCTGCGGTTTGCCAGGCTTGATTTCAGCGGACGGCGTGGCGCGATCAGGATTGATCTTCTTGGCCAGTTCGTCGGCATAGGCGCGCGAGGTCAGGCCCTTGACCGGCACCTTGTTGAAATCCGGATCGCCCAGATATTCGGCGCGATCGGCATACGCCAGCTTCATCGCTTCAGCCATCAGATGAATCGTCTGTGCGCTGTCGGCGCCGTATTGCTTCAGCGGATAGCGTTCCAGGATGTTCATCATCTGGATGATGTGGATGCCGCCAGAGCTTGGCGGCGGCATCGACATGACCTGATAGCCGTGATAATTGCCGACCACCGGTTCACGTTCGACGACCTTGTAGTTCTTCAGGTCGGCGGCGGTGATCAGGCCATTGTGCTTGTCCATTTCGGCGACGATCTTCTTGCCGATCTCGCCTTCATAAAATACCGAAGGGCCTTTCTTGCCGATCAGCTTGAGCGATTTGGCGAGGTCTTTCTGCACCAGCTTTTCGCCGGCCTGGAGCGGGCGGCCATCCTTGAAGAAGATCGCCTTGCTTGAATCCCACTGGCCCAGATGGTCGCGTTCCGCAGCCAGGATCAGCGCCAGGCTGGGGCTGACTTCATAGCCTTTTTCCGCCAGCTTGACGGCGGGCGCAATGACGTCGGACAGCTTCATCGTGCCGTATTTTTGCAGCGCGTGCGTCAGGCCCGCGACGGTGCCCGGCACGCCGATGGCCAGGTGGGTATACAGCGAGCGACCCGGAGCGACATTGCCCTTTTCGTCCAGGTACATGTCACGGGTAGCCTTGGCCGGCGCCATTTCACGGAAATCCAGCGCCACGTTCTTGCCGGTCTTGGCATCGTGGATCATCATGAAGCCGCCGCCGCCGATGTTGCCTGCATTCGGCAGCACTACCGCCAGTGCGAAGCCGACTGCGACGCCGGCGTCAACCGCATTGCCGCCGCGTTTCAGGATATCGAGGCCGACTTGCGTCGCCAGTTCCTGCTCGGACGCGACCATGCCGTTCTTGGCTTGCACCGGGCTGATGATGTCGTAGGTCAGGTCGTATTTGACTACCGGCGCAGCTGCGGGTGTAGCTGCAGGTGCGGCAGTTTGTGCGTGGGCAGGCAGGAAAGCGAGGGAAGTGCAGAGCGGCAGCAATGCCATGGAAGCCGGCTTGAGCAAGCCGTTGATTTTCCGCATGGGGATTCTCCTGAGGTTGTCTGTAATTATGGTGAAACGCATGCTTTCGCATCAGACGATTGTAGCCTCTGGAAGTTCGATGTCCATAGAAAAATCAAGAAATCTGCGCTCTGATTTCCAGCCTGTACGCGAGGCGTCGAGGTCACTTCATCAATCGCCTTGCAGCGCAGCGTATTGGTGAAATGCGCTGTACCGCCGGGGATTCAGGTGCTCTCGCGCACTGCGAGTTCGAAGCCCAGATCGAGCCTTGCCTTCTCCACCGGCTCGCCCTTGAGTTGACGAATCAACATCTCCGCCGCCTTGTAGCCGATGTCGTAGCGCGGTGTGATGATGGTGGTGATGGACGGTGTGGCGCAGGCGGCCCACGACAGGTCGTTGAAGCCGGCGATCGCCATCTGCTGCGGCACCTTGATGCCGCGTCGCTGGCATTCGAACAGGGCGCCCAGCGCGAGGTCGTCGTTGCAGCAAAATACGGCGTCGCAGTCCGGCGCGATCTCCAGCACGCGCGCCAGCAGTTGCGCGCCCATGTCGACGGTAGTCGGCGCCGGCAGCAGCACTTCGACATCCGGATCGAGGCCGGCTTCGCTGAGTCCCTTGCGGAAGCCTTCGCGCCGCTTCATCATGCGCGGATCGAGCTGCGCCGCCAGGAAGGCGGGGCGGCGGTAGCCGCGTTCGATCAGATGCCGTGCCGCTGCATAGCCGGCCTTGGTCTGCGAGAAGCCGACCGACATGTCACTGTTGCTCTTGCCAAGATCGAACATGCGCACGGCCGGGATGTTCGACGCCGCCAGTTGCCGCCGCAGGATGTCGTGCTGGTCCGAGCTGGACAGCAGGAAGCCGTCAGGCGCATGCGCGAGGTAAGTCGAAATCAGCCGGCTTTCCTTCTCCTTCGAATAACCGGTTTCACCGATCAGGAACTGATAGCCGGCCTGCGACAGGTAGTCGCGGATGCCGCTCAGGGTTTCGATGAACACCGCATTGGTCAGCGACGGCACCAGCACGCCGATCACCTGCGAGCGGGCCGACGCCAGGGTGCTGGCGGCCTGGTTGGGCACGTAGCCGAGCTTGCGGATGGCCGTCGCGATGCGGTCGCGCGCCTCTTGCTGCACCAGCTCCGGCGACTTCAATGCGCGCGACACGGTCATCGGGCTGACGCGCGCTTCGGCGGCCACGTCGACGATGGTGACGCGGCCGGTGGCGCGGCTTCCCTTGACGGCTCTGGTTGGCTTGGCGGTTTTTTCGGCAGCGGTGGTTTTGCTCATGGCGGGACGGAAATTTCAATTGCCGACATCATACCCTCAGCGTCCGGACAATCACCCATTCAAAACCATGCTGCGCCGCCGCATCGGCCTTTTCGGGACGTTTCCTCCCTCCAGATATTCATACAAATGATTTGACACATAAATTTTGGTAGCGTTATCATCGCTGCCGATGTTAACGCTAACATTTCGGCGTAAAACAAAAATTCCCTTTCATAAACACTACGCAGATAGTGGGCACGGCAGTCCCGATGTTGTTTGCAATGCATGCACCCGGGACGCCTCGTCGAGACAATGTAAAGACTCCGCAACGGATGGCAGGCATGGTGTTGACGGCGCGGCAATGCGGTTCTCCGCATGTGCGCGTGTAGCGGCCGTGTGCACTATCGCCCCTGGAGACATCCACATGTTCGGATTGAGTAACGAAGCAAGCCTGTTGTTGAACGCCTTCCTGGCGATTGTGGTGCTGATCGTCATGATCACGCGCCTGCGCATCCACCCCTTCATCGCACTGATCATCACCTCCGGTTTCCTCGGCCTGATTTCCGGCATGCCGCTGGCCAAGATCGTCAAATCGTTCCAGGACGGTTTCGGCGGCGTGCTCGGTTTCGTCGGCATCGTGCTGGGCCTGGGCACCATGCTCGGCAAGATGATGGCCGAATCAGGTGGCGCCGACCAGATCGCGCAGACGCTGGTGCGCGCCTTCGGCAAGCAGCGCGTGCACTGGGCCATGATGATCGGCGCGTTCCTGGTCGGCATCCCGCTGTTCTTTGAAATCGGCTTCGTGCTGCTGATCCCGCTGGTGTTCATCGTCTCGCGCCGCTCGGGCGTGCCGCTGTTCAAGATCGGCATGCCGATGCTGGCCAGCCTGTCCGTCATGCACGGTCTGGTGCCGCCGCATCCGGGTCCGTTGCTGGCGATCGGCATCTTCGGCGCCGATATCGGCAAGACCATTTTCTACGGCCTCGTAGTCGGCCTGCCGACGGTGATCATCGCCGGCCCGATGTTCGGCGCCTTCATCGCCAAGTATGTCGACATCAAGCCGTCCGACGAGCTGATGGAGCAACTGGCGCGCGAACCGCAAACCAAGGATCTGCCGGGCTTTGCGATCACGCTGGTGACAGTGCTGTCGCCAGTGTTCCTGATGTTGCTGAAAACCTTCGTCGACGTGACCCTGCCGGAAGGCAACGCCATGCGCGACCTGATGGACTTCATCGGCAACCCGATCGTGGCCTTGCTGGCGGCGCTGCTGCTGTCGCTGTACACTTTTGGCGTGGCGCGCGGTTTCACGCGCCAGCAAGTGTTGAAGTTCGTTGATCAAAGCCTGGCGCCGACTGCGGCCATCGTGCTGATCATCGGCGCCGGCGGCGGCTTCAAGCAGATGCTGGTCAACAGCGGCGTCGGCACCGCGATCGGCCAGTTGGCCGTGCATGCCCAGATTTCGCCGTTGCTGCTGGCCTGGTTCGTGGCAGGCGTGATCCGCGTGGCGACCGGTTCGGCGACGGTAGCGACCATCACCGGCGCCGGCATCGTGGCGCCGCTGGTGACGCTGATCCCCGGCACCAACCGAGAGCTGCTGGTGCTGGCGACCGGCGCCGGATCGCTGATCCTGTCGCACGTCAATGACGCCGGCTTCTGGCTGGTCAAGGAATACTTCAACATGAGCGTCGGCGAAACATTCAAGACCTGGACAGCGATGGAAACCATCATCTCGGTGGTAGCGCTGATCTTCATCATGTTGCTTAACCTGGTCGTCTAAACGCAACAGCGTTTTACACGGCAGCAGTAAAGGAAATACTCATGTCGCACTTCATGCTCGGCGTCGATATCGGCACCACCAGCACCAAGACCGTGGTGTTCACGCTGGACGGCCAGGTGGTGGCCCAGCACGCCGTCGAATATCCGGTACTGTGCACCGAGCCGGGCATGTCCGAGCAGGATCCGTTGCAGATGTTCGACGCCGTGCTGGGCTCGATCGCCGGCGCCGTCGCGGCCGCCAAGGCTGCGCCCGGCGACATCGAACTGGTCTCCTTCAGCGCCGCCATGCACAGCCTGATCGCGCTCGATGTTCACAACAACCTGCTCAGCAACAGCATTACCTGGGGCGACATCCGCGCCAGCGTCTGGGCCGAACGCATCAAGAACGAGTTCGACGGCCAGGCCATCTATAGCCGCACCGGCACGCCCATCCATCCGATGTCGCCGCTGTGCAAGCTGATGTGGATGCGTCACGAAAGAGCCGAAGTATTCAAGCAGGCCGCACGCTTCGTCGGCATCAAGGAATATGTCTTGTTCCGGTTGTTCGGCGAATGGCTGGTGGATTATTCGATCGCCTCCGCCACCGGCATGTTCAACCTCGAACAACTGGACTGGGACGAAGGCGCACTGGCATTGCTGCAAGTCGATGCGCGCCAGCTGCCCAAGCCGGTGCCGACCACGCATCAATTGCAGGGGCTCGACAACGCAATCGCCGAACAGCTCGGCTTGCGCACCGATACGCCTTTCGTCATCGGCGCCAACGACGGCGTGCTGTCGAATCTCGGCGTCAACGCCATCCATCCGGGCCAGGTGGCGGTCACCATCGGCACTTCCGGCGCCATGCGCACGGTGGTCGAACGGCCGGTGACGGATGCCTCCGGACGCACTTTCTGCTATGCGCTGACGGAGCAGCATTGGGTGGTCGGCGGGCCGGTCAACAACGGCGGCAACATCTTCCGCTGGGTGCGCGATGAACTCGCCACCGCCGAAGCGGAGCAGGCGCGCAAGGACGGCGTCGATCCCTACGACGCGCTGACCCGCATCGCCGAACACATCGCGCCGGGCGCGGAAGGGCTGCTGTTCCATCCGTATCTGTCGGGAGAGCGGGCGCCGCTGTGGAACGCCGACCTGCGCGGCTCCTTCTTCGGCCTGGCGCTGCATCATCGCAAGGAACACATGATCCGCGCCGCGCTCGAAGGCGTGATCTTCAATCTCTATTCCATCCTGCCGGCGGTCGAAGACCTGATCGGCCCGACCAAGCGCATGATGGCCACCGGCGGCTTTGCACGCTCGGCCTTGTGGCGGCAAATGATGGCCGACATCTTCAACCGCGAAGTGGTGGTGCCGCAAAGCGTGGAGTCATCCTGCCTCGGCGCCGCCGTACTCGGCTTGCTGGCGCTCGGCAAGATCAAATCGCTCGACGTCATTTCCGACATGGTCGGCTCGACCAACCGTCATTTGCCGATTCCGGAAAACGTCGCCATCTATGATCGCCTGCGGCCGATCTTCATGGCGATTCCACACAAGCTGGCCGACGAATACCGCGCGTTGTCGGCGTTCCAACGGCTCGACATCAAATAATTCCGACCGGATTCAACCATAACAAGCAAGGAGACAGAATGACCGCAACACTACCCGCTGGCCTGCAGAGTTTTTCGCTGAGCGGCCGGCTCGCGCTGATCACCGGTTCCAGCGGCGGCATCGGCCTGGCGCTGGCGCGCGGCCTGGCTGCTGCCGGCGCGTCCATCGTGCTCAACGGCCGTGACGCGGCCAAGCTTGCCGCGGTGGCGGCAACGCTGCGCGAAGAGGGCTACACGATTCACGAGTCGTCCTTCGACGCGACGTCGTCGGCCTCGGTGGAAGCCGCCGTGGCGAAGATCGAAGCCGACATCGGCCCGATCGAGATCCTGTTCAACAACGCCGGTATCCAGCGCCGCGCGCCGCTGGAAGACTTCAAGGAGTCGGACTGGAACGACCTGATCAGCACCAATCTCAACAGCGTGTTCTTCACGGCCAAGGCCGTCGCGCAAGGCATGATCAAACGCGGCCGCGGCAAGATCATCAACGTCTGTTCAGTGCAGAGCGAACTCGGTCGTCCCAACATCGCGCCGTACACGGCGACCAAGGGCGCAGTGAAGATGTTCACCAAAGGCATGGCGATCGACTGGGGCAAGTACGGCCTGCAAGTCAACGGCCTCGGGCCGGGCTACTTCAAGACCGAGATGAACATGGCGCTGGTCGCCGATGAAAAATTCTCCGAGTGGCTGATCGGCCGTACGCCTTCGCGTCGCTGGGGCGACGTCGAGGACCTGGTCGGCGCGGCCGTGTTCCTGTCCAGCGATGCCTCGAAATTCGTCAACGGCCACATCCTGTACGTCGACGGCGGCGTCACGGCAACCTTATAAATAACAAGACAGCGGAGAACACATCATGCAACAAGGCATCGTCATCCACGCACCGCACGACCTGCGCGTCCAGGAATTGCAGACCGCAGAACTGCAGCCGCATCAGCTCAAGGTGAAGGTCAAGGCCGGCGGCATCTGCGGCTCCGACCTGCACTACTACCACAACGGCGGCTTCGGCACCGTGCGCATCAAGGAGCCGATGGTGCTCGGCCATGAAGTCTCCGGCGTGATCGCTGAAACCGGTTCAGCCATCGGCGACATCAAGGCCGGTACCCGCATTTCCATCAGCCCGAGCAATCCCTGCGGCCTGTGCAAGTACTGCCAGGAAGGCAAGCAGAATCACTGCCTCGACATGCGCTTCTATGGCAGCGCGATGCGCATGCCGCACGTGCAGGGCGCCTTCCGCCAGGAGATCATCATTGAGCGTGCTCAGGCGCACGTGGTCGCCGATCACGTCAGCGACGGCGAAGCGGCGATGGCCGAGCCCTTGTCGGTAGCCTTGCATGCCGTGCGCCGCGCCGGCCCGCTGTTCGGAAAGCGCGTGCTGGTCACCGGCTGCGGCCCGATCGGCGCGTTGACCGTGATCGCTGCGCGCCGTGCCGGCGCCTTGCAGATCGTCGTCACCGACGTCGCCAAGATGCCGTTGGAGAGCGCCTTGAAAGTCGGCGCCGATCAGGCCATCAACGTCGCGCAGGACGCCGAAGCGCTCAAGGCCTTTACGCAGGACAAAGGCACCTTCGACGTGCTGTTCGAAGCCAGCGGCAACGAGCAGGCGCTGCGCGGCGCGCTCGACACGCTGCGTCCCGGTGCGGTGATCGTGCAGGTCGGCTTGGGCGGCGATATCAACTTCCCGGCCAACCTGCTGGTCGGCAAAGAACTGGAATGGCGCGGCGCCTTCCGCTTCCACGAAGAGTTCGCACTGGCTGTGGAATTGATGAACCAGAAACTGGTCGACGTGAAGCCCTTGATTTCGGCGACGTATCCGTTCGAGAAGTCGGTCGAGGCTTTCGAGATTGCGGGCGATCGGTCGAAGATGATGAAGGTGCAACTGAGCTTCGATTAATTTCTTCCCGTTAGAAGTACTTTTAGAAGCCGCTTTCATGAGCGGCTTTTTTTATGTCTTTTTTACGTCCTTTTTTAAGCAGCAAAGATGAAACATACCCACTAGCTTGTTGTAATCGCACATCTACGGGTTTTCCGCTATACACCGCTGGATAGCACGTAAATATAATCCGCCATGTTCGATACAGGGCTGCACACCCACCATCCGCTGCAGCACCTTCCATACACGGATCGTCACCACACGATACCGGAGGCGTTCCTGCGAACGACAATAAAAAAATCGAACATACACCTATCTATTCCACCATCTGACTCAGGGATTTTCATGAAGAAAAGCGTATTCGCCCTGGCGGCTCTGTCCGCCGTGGCCGGCACGACCGTCACACTCACCGCGCAGGCCCAAAGCAGCATCACCGTCTACGGCATCATCGACACCGGCCTGACCTACACCAGCAAAGTCGGCGCCACCAACGGCAGCCGCTTCAGCCTTGATTCGGGCGACATGGCAACCTCGCGCATCGGCTTCAAAGGCGTGGAAGACCTGGGTGGCGGCCTGACGGCAATTTTCAATCTGGAAAACGGCTTCAATAACGACACCGGCGCCATGGGCACTGCCAACACGTTGTTCGATCGCAAATCCGTAGTCGGCCTGAGTGGCGGCTTCGGTACCGTCACCATCGGTCGCCAGACTGACTATCTGGAAGACATCGGCTCCAAATACACCTCGGTGCAGACCTTCGGCGCCAATGGCGTCAAGGGCGGCCACTTCAACAACCTGGACCGCGTTGCCGGCGGCGCGCGTACCGACAACTCGGTGCGCTATGACACGGTCAACATGGGCGGCTTTACCGGCAGTCTGTTCTACGGCTTCGGGGAAGTGGCGGGCAAGACGTCCGCAGGCCAGTCCTTCGGCTTGGCAGGCAACTACAGCAACGGTCCGTTCGGCATCGGCGCCGGTTACTACCAGAGCAAACTGGCGGCAGATGCCTTGCCGGCCCGTGCAGGCGACACCAACCTGAAGACCTTCACCATCGGCACCAGCTACCAGGCCGGCCCGGCCAAGCTGTACGCGGCGTGGTCGCAGTCGAAGCAACCCGCTGCTGCTGCCGTCGCGGCGACGGGCCTGGTGCAGATCGTTACCGCAACCAAGGCCAACATCTTCGACGTCGGCGTCGACTATGCGCTCACCGGCAACCTGCACTTGCTGGGCAGCGTGATCTATGACCGCGCCAACATCAATCGTGTGACGACGGGCGCCACCAAGGTTTCATCGACACAGCTTAACGTCGGCGTGGATTACTACCTGTCCAAGCGCACCGACGTCTATGCGCTGTACACCAACCAGCGCGCCAAGGATGTCATCAATCCGGGCGTCGTCAACGCGGCATACTCGTCGTCGCCTGCCGACGACAGCTCGCAGAATGTGGTGCGCCTGGGTCTGCGCCACCGGTTCTGATGGCATGAAGTCTTGAGGATATAAAAAGTAATCAGCAATAATGGAAAATGGCAGGCGCCGGCGATCCGGTTCCTGCCATTTTTTACATGCTTATTTGCCTACGGTAGTCCATTTGCCGTACTTCGCCACCTGCGTCTCGTCGAAGTTGAATCCCAGCCCTGGCGTCTGATGCAGGATCACGTTGCCGTTGCGATGTTCCAGCTGGCGATCGATCAGGCGGCGGAAGTTCAGCACCTGGTCGTCCCAGAAGAACTCCACGTAACGTGCATTCGGCGTCGCCGCCACCAGCGGTGCATGCACGTCATGGAACCAGTGCGGGCACATGATCTTGCCGTAGCTCGCCGCCGTCGCCGCAATGCGCCGCCATTCGGTGATGCCGCCGCAGACCACGGCATCGGTCTGCAGAATCGCGGCGGCGTCCTTGTCCAGCAACTCCTTGTGATACCAGCGGCCGTAACCGATTTCGCCGGTGGCGATCGGCACGCGCGTGAGTTTCGCAAGTTTGGCGTGGCTGTCGATGTCGTCCGGTGAAAACGGTTCTTCGATGAAGTAGGGATCGTATTGCTCGATCCGGTTCACGTGTTGCAAGGCCTGGGTGACGTCGGTCCAGCCGTTGTTGATGTCCAGCATCAGTTCGATGTCCGGGCCGATGGCTTCGCGTGCGGCGCGCACGCGCGCTTCTTCTTCCTTGGGCGAGAGACGTCCTGACTTCATCTTCACCGCCTTGAAACCCTTGTCGACATAGCTGGCCATTTCATCGCCGAGCATTTGCGGCGTCTTGCCGTCGAGATAGTAGCCGCCGCTGGCGTAGGCCGGCACTTCATCGAGATGCACCGCGCCGAGGTATTTGTGCAGCGGCAGTTGGTGGGTGCGCGCATTGAGATCCCAGATCGCCGTGTCGAGAATGCTCAGCGCGCGCATGACGGTGCCGGCGCGGCCTTGCAACAGCGCTTCCTGGTACATCGCCTGCCACAGGCCCTCGACGGCATAGGAATCCTTGCCGATCAGCACCGGCGCCAGTAATTGTTCGACTGCCGCAGTCAGGATCGCGCCGCCGGTGCTGCCGACGTAGCAAAAGCCGATGCCTTCGACGCCGTCAGTCGAGCGCACCTTGACCAGGCCGTAGTGACGCGACGAGACGGTGCGCGTGGCGAAGGACGTGACACGGTCGAGCGGCACTTCGGCGAAGCAGACCGAGATGGATTGGATGATGGGCATGTTTTGTGTCCTCCTGATTCATGAGTAAATGGGCGCGCTGCATACATGAGTTGCTGCAGCGTCCGGCACATTCTGATTGACGTGAATCGATGAAAACAGTACGTTCCGATATCTTGAAAAGATAATTATTCTATTGATCGGGCGGAGATCCGATGCTCGCTTAGCTTGCCCACAGGGAGGGACACATGGATTCACGTTTTCTGCAGAGCTTCATTCACGTGGCCGAACTCGGCTCCATCGCCGAAGCCGCGCGCCGGCTCGACCTCACGCCCGCCGCCGTGGCGCAGCGCGTCAAGATGCTGGAAGAGGAAATGGGCATGAGCCTGATTCGCCGCTCCGGCCGCACGGTGGCGCCGACCGAGGCAGGCGCGCGCATCCTCGAGCGCGGCCGCAAGGTCTTGCGCGACATCCGCGATCTGCGCGACGACCTCAACGACAGTTCGGACTTGTCCGGGCAACTGCGCCTCGGCGCTGCACCGACCATGATGCTGGCGGTGTTGCCGGATCTGGTGTCACAGTTCCTGAGCCGGCATCCGCAAGTTGATACTTACCTGGAGCCGGGCACCTCCGCCACGCTGTTTCGCAAAGTGGTGGATGGCGACCTCGACGCAGCATTGCTGATCCAGCCGTTATTCGAATTGCCCAAGAGTTGCGGCTGGCACACCATGCGCGAAGAGCCGCTGGTCTTGCTGACGCCCGCATCGATGAAAGTTACTGATGTACACGCGACGCTGGAGAGCGAACCCTTCCTGCGCTATGACCGCGGCACCGTCGGCGGCCAGTTCGCCGACGCCTATCTGCGGCAGTACGGCATCCGCACGCGTCAGCGCTGCGAGCTCGACGGCCTTGATTCGATCGCGGCGCTGGTCGATAAAGGGATCGGCGTGTCCCTGGTGCCGGCCTGGCTGGCGGCGCGCGGCAACAATCTCGAACTGAAACGCTGGCCGCTGCCGCATCGCTCATCCAGGAGAGTGGTCGGCATGATCTGGACGCGCACCTCGGCGCGCACGCGGCTGGTGAGCTCATTCCTGGAGCTGGTCAAGAAGTGGAAAGAGGACAAATAAGAGGTTCTATCTTTCCCGTCAGGAAGATAAAAATTCTATTGATTGACGTAACAAGAGCATAACTATTCTCCTGAGCTGATCGCGCAATACTGGCGTCCACAGCAATACCCAAGGAGACCAAGCTCATGTCCGTTTCACTTATTCCCAAACTGCGCGGCGTACTGTCGCCGGTGCTCACGCCATTCGAGGCGGACGGTTCGCCGTCGGTGCCGCGCTTCATCGAACATTGCCGCACCTTGCTCAACCACGACGTCGGCCTCGCGATCTTCGGCACCAATTCCGAGGCGACCTCGATGAGCGTGAAAGAAAAGCGCGCCTTGCTCGACGCCGTCCTCGCCGCCGGCATGCCGGCCGCACGCATGATGCCCGGCGTCGGCGCCTGCAATCTGGAGGACACCGCCGAGCTGGCGCGTCATGCCGTCACTGCCGGTTGCGGCGGCGTGCTGGTGTTGCCGCCGTTCTTCTACAAGGGCGTGAGCGAAGAGGGTTTGTTCCGCTCCTTCGCCGGCATGATTGATGCCGTCGGCGATGCCAGCTTGCGCGTCTACCTGTACCACATCCCGGCGGTGACGCAGGTCGGCATCAGCCTGGCGCTGATCGAGCGCTTGCTGAAAGCCTTCCCGGGTGTCATCGCCGGCGTCAAGGACAGTTCAGGCGATTGGGACAACACGGCGGCCATGCTGAAGGAGTTCGGCAAGGATGGCTTTGACGTGTTTGCCGGCAGCGAAATCGCCTTGGTCGACACCATGCGCCACGGCGGCGCAGGCGTGATTTCAGCCACGGCCAACGTCAATCCCGGCGGTATCGCCGGTCTGCTGCGTGACTGGCGACAGGACCACGCGGCTGCAAGG
The DNA here is from genome assembly GCF_044767325.1 of Herbaspirillum sp. NPDC101397. NCBI lineage: Bacteria > Pseudomonadati > Pseudomonadota > Betaproteobacteria > Burkholderiales > Oxalobacteraceae > Herbaspirillum > Herbaspirillum sp. NPDC101397. The sequence continues at coordinate 123,661 of NZ_JBIWNS010000008.1, read as the reverse complement.
CAGGCAGCCTTGAATCAGGTGCGCGCGGTCTTCGGCCAGTTCCCGATGATCGCCGCGATGAAGGCGGCGATGGCCTCGGGTCTCCATGATCCGGCGTGGGACAAGTTGCGCGCACCGCTTGTGGAGCTGGACCGGATCCAGCGCGAGAGCTTGCTGCGGCAACTCGACGCGCTCGGCTTCCAGCTCTATCGCGGTCAGGTGGAGGAAGCGGCAGCGCATTGAATCAAAGCATCACACGAGGATATCCCAACAATATTCCGACAATATTCATACGACATAAAAAGAGCGACGGCGCGACTGCAAAGAGCATGCCGCCATCGCCGACAAGACAACAGGAGACACCATGCAACCCAACACCACGCTGGCTTCGGCCGCGCACACTTTATCCGCGACATCGCAGGACGCGGCCAACGCTGTTTTCAAGCGCGCCGCCTGGCGCTTCATCCCGCTGCTGTTCGTGAGCTACGTCGTGGCTTATCTCGACCGCGTCAACATCGGTTTCGCCAAGCTGCAGATGCTCAACGATCTGCAATTCAGCGATGCCGTGTATGGCCTCGGTGCAGGATTATTCTTCCTCGGCTATTTCCTGTTCGAAGTGCCGAGCAATCTGCTGCTGCACAAGCTCGGCGCGCGGCGCTGGATCGCCCGCATCATGATCACCTGGGGCGTACTGTCGGCGGCCACCGCATGGGTCGATTCGCCAATGATGTTCTACGTGATCCGCTTCCTGCTCGGCGTGGCGGAGGCGGGCTTCTTCCCCGGCGTAATCCTTTATCTGACCTACTGGTTTCCCTCGCACCGGCGCGGCCGCATGACGGCCATGTTCATGGCCGGCAATCCGGTCTCGGGCATCGTCGGCGCGCCGCTGTCGGGCTACATCATGTACGCCTTCGCCGGCACCATGGGCATGTCGGGCTGGCAGTGGCTGTTCATCCTCGAAGCGATTCCGGCGGTGATCCTGAGCGTGGTGATCTATTGCTATCTCGACGACCGCGTGGCCGACGTCACCTGGCTCAATGCGGAAGAAAAGAATCTGATCAAGAACGAAATCGATCAGGACGCCCAGGTGCGCACGCATAGCTCGATCAGGAGCGTCATGCTGTCGCCGCGCGTGTGGCTGCTGTGCCTGATCCTGTTCGGCGTGATCATGGGGTCGTATGCGATCGGCTTCTGGCTGCCGAGCATCATTCGCAGCGCCGGCATCGCCGATCCTTTCCACATCGGCCTGCTGGCGATGATCCCTTACACCGCTGCGCTGATTTCGATGCTGCTGGCCAGCCGCAGCGCCGACCACTTCCGCGAGCGCCGCTGGCACGTCATCGTGCCGGTGCTGGTCGCGGCGATCGGCTTCTGCATCTGCGCCATGAGCGAGAACCAGATCGCGCCGGCGATCTTCGGCCTGAGCCTGGGCGCCATGGGCGTGGTGACCGCGGTGGCGATGTTCTGGGCATTGCCGACCGCCTTTCTCGGCGGCGCCGGTGCAGCAGCCGGGATTGCACTGATCAACTGCACCGGCAACCTGGCGGGTTTTGTCAGCCCATCGGTAATCGGCTGGCTCAAAACGCAGACCCATTCGGTCTCGTCAGGGCTGTTTTTCGTGGCGGCGATGCTGGCGTTATCGGCGGTACTGGTGCTGAGCTTCATTCCGGCAAAGGTTGTCAATCGCTGAGCCGGCAGGTACTGCAAATAAAAAAGCCACGTTCGCAGGAACGTGGCTTTTTCTTGTTGCGGGTAAGACTACTGCATCAGTGCTTCAATGCCGGCGCTTTCGCACCGCCCTTGCCGAACACCAACTGCACCACGACAGCCACAACGATGTTGAGCGCCAGAGCGATCAGACCGGTGTAGAGCGTGTACGCATCGGCGCCGATGTGGAAGGTATGCACCGGCTTGATGCCGTCCGCATACGCCAGCCAGCTGCCGCCGACGATGCCGACTGCCCAGCCGGTCAGCAGCGCGTTGGCGCCGAACCAGCCGATGAACAGGCCGAACACCAGCGCCGGGAAGGTTTGCAGAATCCACACGCCGCCCAGCAACTGCAGGTCAAGTGCGAACTTGGTCGGCAGGAACAGGATGAACACCAGCGCGCCGAACTTGACCACCAGCGAGACGATTTTGGCGACCTTGGCTTCGCCTTCGGCCGACACGCCAGGATTCACGTACGGCTTCCAGAAGTTGCGCGTGAAGAGGTTGGCCGCACCGATCGACATCACTGCCGCCGGCACCAGCGCACCGATGGCGATCGCCGCAAACGCAAAGCCGCTGAACCAGCTCGGGAACATGGCGTTGAACAGGGCTGGCACGACATCATTGTTGGCTTCAACCTTGACGCCAGCCGCGTAGGCCATGTAGCCCAGCAGTGCGATCAGGCCGAGCAGCACGGTGTACGCAGGCAGGAACACGGCGTTCTTGCGGATCGTGTCGGCACTCTTGGCCGCGAAGATGCCGGTCAGTGTATGCGGATACATGAAGGCAGCCATGGCCGAACCCAGCGCCAGCGAAGCAAACGGCAGGAACTGCGCCGGTTTCAGCGTCAGGCCGGTGGCGCCGCCCTTGGCGGCAAACGCCTCGCGCGCCGAGTTGAACACGATGCCGTAGCCGCCCAGTTTCATCGGTACCAGCACCACCGCCACCAGCACCACGATGTAGATCATCAGGTCCTTGACGAAGGCGATCAGCGCAGGTGCGCGCAGGCCGGCCGAGTAGGTGTACAGCGCCAGGATAACGAAGGCGGCAAGCAATGGCAGCTCGCCGGTAACGCCGAGCGCCTTGATGACGACTTCCATGCCGATCAGTTGCAGTGCGATGTACGGCATGGTGGCGACGACGCCGGTCAGGGCGATGGCCAGTTCCAGCTTGCGCGACTTGTAGCGGCCGAAGACGACGTCGGCAGCGGTGACGTGACCGGCTTTGTGTGCGGCGTGCCACAGCTTCGGCATGATCAGGAACACGATAGGATAGACCAGGATCGTGTACGGCAGCGCGAAGAAACCATAAGCGCCGACCGCATACACCAGCGCCGGCACCGCGATGACGGTATAGGCGGTGTAGAAGTCGCCGCCGACCAGGAACCAGGTAATCCAGGTGCCGAAGTTACGGCCGCCCAGACCCCATTCGTCGAGGTGCGCGCCCTTGTTGGCGGAACCGCCGCTTTGCCAGCGCGAGGCCCAGAAGCCCATCACGGTGACCAATGCGAAGAAGAAGATGAAGACGCCGAGCGCCGTCCAGTTGATGGAAGAAGAATTCATTATTCGACTCCCTTTTTGAGACCGTCTTTATAGACGATCCAGATGATCAGCGCAGTGAGCGGCACCCACGCGAACTGATACCAGTAGAAAAACGGGAAGCCAAGCAGCGTGGGCAGTTCGTCGTTGTAAAACGGGACCCACAATAGACCAATGAACGGCAACAGGAGTAAGAGCCGCATAGAAAATCTCCTCATACTTTTGGTGGAAGGATTATTGTAAAAAATGCAGCGCAATTATAGTGAGGATCGATAATTTCTGTTTGCAGTGCGGCATTTCGTAGCGCTGTTACTACGGACGAAAAGGCGCTATGGCGCTGGGTTTGCGAGATTCCAGAAAATGCTGCTTGCGTTCAGTTTGCGAGAAAATCCTGATATTGCAAGGCCTGCTGTCGCTACTTGAAAATTCATTCGCATTTTTGTCAGTGAAGCGTCAGATTTTTGGCGGCTGGGGATTTTTTTGCATGGACTGCACACTCGACGTTTCCCCCGCCGTTTCTCCTCTATCGCGCCGTGTAACCGCCATCCACCGGATAAAACGCGCCGGTGCAGAACGACGCTCGCTCCGACAACAGGAAGGCCGCCATCTCCGCCACCTCCTCGCGCGTCGCCAGGCGTTGCAGCGGATGCGATTGCGCCATGGCGTCGAGCGCTTCCTGCGGCATTTGCTGCATGCGCGGTGTGGCGACATAGCCGGGGCCGATGCAATTGACGCGCACGCCTGTGCCGGCGTATTCCAGCGCGGCGGTCTTGGTGAGGCCGATCACGCCGTGCTTGGCGGCGGTATAGGCGGAAATGCCGGCGACGCCGATCACGCCGTTGGCCGATGACAAGTTGACGATGGCGCCGCCGCCGCGTCGCACCAGCGCGGGCAGCTCGGCCTTGAGGCTGAGGAACATGCCGGTGAGGTCGGTACCGATGACGGTGTTCCAGTCCGCCAGCGAGAGATGTTCTATCAGCGTGTCGTGCGGCCCGGTCAGGCCGGCATTGTTGACGGCCAGGTCGAGGCCGCCGAAGGCATCGGTTGCAGCCGCGACCGCGCGCAGCATGGCATCGGGATCGCGCACGTCGAGTTCGACGGCGAGGCTGCGTGCGCCTTCGGGATCTAGTCCGGCGAGCAGGGCGTCGAGCGCCTGCTTGTCATGTCCGGCGACGACGACGGTCGCGCCTTCGTCAAACAACTTGCGTGCAATGGCCTCGCCAATGCCGGTGGCCGCACCGGTTACCAGCGCCACCTTGTCGGAAAATTCGGGCATGTCTGTCTCCTTTTCAAGCGATTGAATACTTCTGCGGGCAGAAGTGCGGATCAATTGTTTGGTCAGGATGAGGTGCTACTAGTTCCGTCGCGGATGGAATCGACGGGAAGAATGCGGGAGGGAAAAGAGGTGTTGCAGATACGACAATGCCGAGGCCTGCGACATCGTCGAAGACCCCGGCATTGCAATGATTAACGACCGGTGACTACGCCGTCAGCGCCGGATAGTCGGTGTAGCCTTCAGCGCCGCCGCCGTACAAGGTGTCCGGGTTCAGCGGATTGAGCGGTTTGGCTTCGCGCACGCGGCGCACCAGATCCGGATTGGCGATGAATGGCCGGCCGAAGGCGACCGCATCGGCTTTGCCGGCCGCGACGATGGCTTGTCCTTCGGCGCCGTCAAAGCCGTTGTTGACAATGAAGGTGCCGGGGAAGCGGGTGCGCAGCGCGGCGTAATCGAACTTCACCGGCGCGCCTTCCGGCACGCGGGCGCCGCCGGTTTCGCCTTCGATCACGTGCAGATAGGCCAGGCCCAGCGGCGCGATCTGTTCCACCACATAGTTGTACAGCGCTTGCGGATCGCTGTCGACGGGGGTGTCATTGAAGGTCGTCATCGGGCTCAGGCGAATGCCGGTGCGGCCGGCGCCAACTTCCTTGGCCACGGCTTGCACGACTTCGAGCAACAGGCGCGCGCGGTTCTCGATACTGCCGCCGTAAGGACCGCTGCGATCGTTGACGCTGTCGCGCAGGAACTGTTCCAGCAGGTACGTATTGGCGGCATGCACTTCAACGCCGTCGAAACCGGCGTCGATGGCGTTGCGCGCCGCCTTGCGGTAGTCCTCGACCAGCGCCGGCAACTCGTCGTCGCGCAAGGCGCGCGGCGTCGACACGTCGTGGTATCCCTCGGTGGTGAAGGTTTTGGCGTTGGCGGCACGGTTGGTTGACGACACCGGCGCGACACCGCCCGGCAGGAACGAAGTGTGCGAGATGCGGCCGACGTGCCACAGCTGCAGCACGATCTTGCCGCCGGCCGCGTGCACGGCGTTGGTGACTTCGCGCCATGCCGCTACTTGTTCAGGAGAATAGATGCCGGGTGTATCGAGGTAACCCTGGCCCATCTGGGTGATCTGGGTGGCTTCGGCAATGATCAGGCCGGCTGTGGCGCGCTGGCGGTAATACTCCACCGTGAGCGGCCCGGGTTTGAAGCCTTCCACGGCGCGGCTGCGGGTCAGCGGGGCCATGACAAAACGATTGGCGAGCGAGATGTCGCCGACTTTGAGGGGATCGAATAAGGAAGTCATGAATATCCTTCAATAAAAATGAAAGCGGAATAAAAAAGACAGTGAGATCACTGTCTTTGAAGCTTTGCAGCCTGATGCATACGACAAATGCAACAGCCGAAATAAAGCCGACGGTTCATCATAGCCTAAAATTAGACCAGTCGTCTAAAGGCGCTCGATTTGCCGTGTTGACGAGGAAATCGACAATAAAAAAGCGCCCCGAAGGGCGCTTGTAATGGAAGCAGGACTGGCTGCAGAATCCGGCGACGCACAGGCCTGCGAGCAGGGCCGGCCCGTCGCCGCGCACTGCGCGTCAATGGTTGTGACGCGGCAGAACCTTGGCAATGCCCTGATACTTGACCGCCAGTTCCATGACGGCGCCGGTCTCGAGCTGGCCGACGGTGTCGCGATAAATCTCCTGCCACGGCGTCTGGCTGGCCGGCACCGCCGGGATGCCCTCGGCTTTGCGCCTGGCCAGTTCCTCATCGCTGATCAGCATGTCACAGCGGCCGGTGTTGAGGTCGATGCGGATCTTGTCGCCGGTGTGCAGGTAAGCGAGACCGCCGCCCACCGCGCTTTCGGGCGAGGCGTTCAGGATCGACGGGCTGTCCGAGGTGCCCGACTGGCGACCGTCTCCAAGCGTCGGCAGGGTCGTGATGCCCCGGCGCAGCAGCGCGTCAGGCGGTTGCATGTTGACCACCTCGGCCGAGCCGGGCCAGCCGACCGGGCCGGCGCCGCGGATCACCAGGATGGTGTTTTCGTCAATGCCGAGCGCCGGATCGTTGATGCGCGCGTGGTAGTCGTCGGAGCCGTCGAATACCGCTGCATTGCATTCGAAGATACCTTCGCTGCCCGGTGTATTCAGATAGCGTTCGCGGAAGGTGTCCGAGATGACGCTGGTCTTCATGATGGCGAAGTCGAACAGATTGCCCTTGAGGACCAGGAAGCCGGCGCGTTCGCGCATCGGTGCTGCAAAAGGGAACACCACTTCGCGGTCATGGCTCTCGCGGCCTTCGAGGTTCTGCGCCATGGTCTTGCCGCCGACGGTGAGGCGGTCGGCGCGCAGCTTGCCGGCCTGTTGCAGTTCCCACATGATGGCCGGCACGCCACCGGCGCGATGGAAGCGCTCTCCGAGGTATTTTCCGGCCGGTTGCATGTTGAGCAGCAGCGGCACGTCGTAGCCGTATTTCATCCAGTCATCGGAATCCAGCTCGACGCCGGCGTGGCGCGCCATTGCCATGATGTGCGGCTGGGCGTTGGTGGAGCCGCCAATGGCGGCGTTGACCACGATGGCATCGAGGAAGGCGTCGCGTGTCAGTACCTTGGAAGGACGCAGGTCTTCATACGCCATGCCGACGATACGGCGGCCGGTTTCGTAAGCCATTTGTCCGCGTTCGCGATACGGCGCGGGAATCGCGGAACAGCCGGTCAGCGACATGCCGAGCGCTTCGGCCATGGCATTCATGGTCGAAGCGGTGCCCATGGTGTTGCAGTGGCCCGACGAAGGTGCCGAGGCGGCAGCGATCTCGAGGAATTTTTCATTGTCGATCTGGCCGGCGGACAATTGGCGGCGGCCTTTCCAGATGGCGGCGCCCGAGCCGACCAGTTCACCGTCCATCCAGCCGTCGAGCATCGGACCGCCCGACAGCACGATGGCAGGGATGTCGACGGTGGAGGCGGCCATGATTTGCGCCGGCGTGGTCTTGTCGCAGCCGGTGGTCAGCACCACGGCGTCGATCGGATAGCCGTGCAGGATTTCCACCAGGCCGAGGTAGGACAGGTTGCGGTCGATCGCCGCGGTCGGGCGGCGGCAGTTCTCGAAAATCGGATGCAGCGGGAATTCCATCGGAATGCCGCCGGCGTCGCGGATGCCGTCGCGTACGCGGCGCGCCAGTTCAAGGTGGATGCGGTTACACGGGCTGATGTCGCTGCCGCTCTGGGCGATGCCGATGATGGGGCGGCCGGAGCGCAGTTCCTCGGCGGTGATGCCGTAGTTCATGAAGCGTTCCAGATACAACGCCGTCATGTCGATGTGGTCCGGATTGTCGAACCAGTCCTGGGAACGGAAACGGCGCGGTGTCTGCTGTGGTTTTGTCACTTCTGTACCTCTGTCGATATGTAATGTTGAGCCAAGCCAGGCGTGTCGGCGCGGAACGAAAACAAGCCTCCCGCGAGCGGCTGCTGCAACCGTTCGGCGGGCGACAGGCCTTTCCATGCCGTGGTGACCTGCACGGTCTGCAGGTCAGCGCCGCCAAAGGCCAGCTTGGTGATGTTGGCGCACGGGAAGGGAAGCACGCCGGCCAGTTCACCGGACGGCAGGAAGCGCTCGATGCGCCACCCGCCGAACAGGGCGATCCACAGGCAACCTTCCGCATCTACCGCCATGCCGTCCGGATAACCGGAGCCGTCAATGACGATGAAGGGGCGCTTGCCGGACAAGTTTCCCGCCGCGTCGACATCGAAAGCATATACCGTTCGCAGCAATGTGTCCGTGTGATAGAGCGTTTTGCCGTCCGGGCTCATCGCCGGGCCGTTGGTGATGATGTAGTTGCTGTCCTGTTGGCGCAGGATTCCGCGGTCCCGGCGGTACAGCGCGCCGCTCGGATTTTCCTCGCAGTCGTCCATGGTGCCGAACCACAGGTGGCCGCGATGATCGGCGAAACCGTCATTGATCCGATTGCCCGGCAGGTCTTGCTCCACCGGCTGCAGCAACATGAAAACTCCGGTGTCCGGAGTGAACTGATAAAGGCCGCCTTGCATGCCGCATAGCAGGCCGCCGCCGTCACGGGGCAGCACGAAGCCCGGCGGCCGCGGCGTAGCCCAGCTGCGCCGGTGGTTGCCGCCGGCATCGCAGCGATGGATTGCACGGCCCTTGATGTCGACGAAGTAGAACGCCTGTTCCGCCGCATGCCAGACCGGACCTTCGCCAAGCTCGGCGCCGACCGGCCACACGCAGGTCGGAGCGGGCGCGTTCATGCGCCGTACCAGCCGGCGTCGACGAAGTAGTCGCGACCGGAACATTTGGAGGCGCTGTCGGACGCCAGGAACAGCGCCAGCGCCGCCACGTCATGCGGCTCGACGCGCTCGTACAGGCATTGCGAGGCAAGGATCTTGGCTTCTTCTTCCGGGCTGTGCCACAGGCGCATCTGGCGCGGCGTGCGCACCGCGCCGGGGATGATGCAGTTGACGCGGATGCCGTGCACGCCGAGGTCGCGCGCCAGGCCGCGCGTCAGGCCTTCGATGGCGGCCTTGGCGGTCATGTACAGCGCCAGGCCGGGCAACGCCAGGTGCCACGAGATCGACCCGAAATTCAGGATCACACCGCGCCCCCTCTCGCGCATGCCGGGCGTGACCGCCTGGGCGCAAAAGAACTGATGGCGCAGGTTGACCGCCATGCGCTCATCCCAATAAGCCGGCGTGACGTCGGCGACTTTATGGCGGTCGTCGTTGGCGGCGTTGTTGATGAGGATGTCGACGGCGCCGGCGATTTTTTCAATGACGACGAAGCTTGCGGCCAGCGCGTCGAGGTCGAGCAGGTCGCAGTGCAGGAAGGTCGGCGGCAACGGCGCGTCGCGCAGCGCGGCTTCCAGTTCGCGCGACTCGCGCTCGGCGATGTCGAGGAAAAATACCTGCGCACCTTGTCTGGCGAAGGCTTCCACCAGCGCGGCGCCGATGCCGGTGCCGCCGCCGGTGATGACCACGCGTTTGCCGGCGAGGCTGCGGTAGACAGCGTGCTCGAAGGGTCTCGGCGCGGTCGCGAGGGAAGCCGATGGTGATGCTGTCATGCTGCTGTTCTCCTGGAAGATGATACTGAAGTGGGCACTGAATCGGTCAGGCCGCGCCCGGCCAGATAGCGATAGAGCGAGCGGATGCCGAAGGTCCAGGGGGCGATGGCGTCGCTGCGTTGCACGCGATTGACGAGCGCGCCCAGCGATGGGCTGGCGATGGTGACGCGGTCGCCCAGATGATGGGTAAAGCCGGCGCCGGCTGCGCCACGGTCCTTGATCGGCGAAAACATGGTGCCGAGGAACAGCATGAAGCCGTCCGGATACTGGTGATGCGCACCGCAGGTTTGCTGCACCAGGTCAAGCGGATCGCGGCTGATCTCACGCATGAAGCTGACGCCGTCGAGACGGAAGCCGTCATCGCCTTCGATGAGCAGCGAGACTTCGGCCTGGCGCACCGTGTCGATCGTGAAGCGCTCGTCGAACAGGCGGATGAAGGGGCCGATGGCGCACGAGCCGTTGTTGTCCTTGGCCTTGCCAAGCAACAATGCGCTGCGGCCTTCAATGTCGCGCAGGTTGACGTCGTTGCCCAGCGTTGCGCCGACGGCTTCGCCGGCGCTGTTGACGGCCAGCACGATTTCCGGCTCGGGATTGTTCCATTGCGAGGCGGGGTGCAGGCCGACGTCGGCACCCAGTCCCAGCGCCGACATCGCCTGTGCTTTCGAGAACACTTCCGCATCGGGACCGATGCCGACTTCCATGTACTGCGACCAGGCGTCGCGCTTGACGAGTTCCTGCTTCAGCTTGATGGCCGCTTCCGAACCGGGTCGGATAGTGGACAAGTCGGCGCCGATGCTGGCCTGCAATTCCTTGCGCAGGGCCTCTGCACGACCAGCGTCGCCGGCGGCCTTCTCTTCGATCACGCGTTCCAGCATGCTGACCGCGAACGTCACGCCGCAGGCCTTGATCGGCTGGATGTCGCAAGGCGCCAGCAACAGCGGCAGGCTGGTGTCGTCTTGTGTGTGTAGTGCATGGTGAACCAGGTCGAGCGCACTGCCCAGCGCTTCGCCGGGAGCGTGGCGGGCGACGTGCAGCAGGTCTTCGGCGTCGAGCAGGTCTGCCACCGTCGGCGCCGCAGCGGTGATGTCGAAGACCTGGCCGTGACGCACGACGACGACGCAGGGGCCGTTGATCTTGCTGTTCCTCCAGACGCGGCCGATCAGCAGCGCGTCGTCAAGATCGGCAGGTAAGGTGGCGTGGGCCGGTATTGCTTGCATAGTCGCTTGCATGGCGTTCCTCTTTTCAGAAATGTGATCAAGGCAGGCCGCTCAGCGGCCCGAGCGTGTACTGACGTCGACCCACACGGCCAGCATCAGGATGCTGCCCTTGACGATCATCTGCCAGTAGGTGCCGACGTCGAGCATCGACATGCCGTTGTCCAGGCTGGCCATTACCAGTGCGCCGATCAGCGCGCCGTAGATGGTGCCCGAGCCGCCGCGCATCGAAGTGCCGCCGATGAAGCAGGCGGCGATGGCGTCGAGTTCGCCCATGCTGCCCGACGAGGGCGACCCCGCCGCCAGGCGCGCGGTGTTGACCAGTCCGGCCAGCGCGCACATCACGCCCATGATGCCGAACACCCACAGCTTGACCGACTGCACGTTCACGCCGGACAGGCGCGTGGCTTCCATGTTGCTGCCGACCGAGTAGATGCGGCGACCGAATACGGTTTGCTTGGTGACATAGCTGAACAGGCCCAGCAGCGCCAGCAACAGCAGCACCGGCACCGGGATGCCGTCGTAGCTGTTGAGCGTGCGCACGAACGCCAGCAGCACCGCGCCGATCAGGGCCACCTTGATCGCATCGCGCCACAGCGGCGCCACCGGCAATGCATGCCGTTGGCGATTGACGCGTTGGCGCCAGGTCAATGCCAGCGCCAGCACGAACAGCACGACGACGAGGGCGACGCCGAAGCTGGCGGGCAGGTAGCCCTGGCCCAGGTACACCAGGTCGCTCGATACCGGTGCAATCGTGAGGCCGCCGGTGATGCCCAGCAGCACGCCGCGAAACGCCAGCATACCGCCCAGCCCGACGATGAAGGAGGGGATGCGCATGTACGCCGTCAGGTAGCCGTTGAACAGCCCGAGCAACAAGCCAAGCGCCAGCACGAGGAAGAGATTGAGCGGCAGCGGCAGGTTGTGCGTGACGTTCAGGATGGCGGCGACGCCGCCCAGCAGACCGAGCAGGGAGCCGACCGACAGGTCGATTTCCCCGGCGATGATGACCAGCACCATGCCGCAGGCCAGGATGCCGGTGACTGACATCTGGCGCAGCAGATTGGACAGGTTGCGCGGCGTGACGAAGCCGCCTTCGGTCTTCCAGCTGAAGAAGGCCCAGATGATGGCGATGGCGATGAGCAGCGCCATGATCTTGTAGCGGCTGAAGAGCTGTTTGATGTTGGCCGTGGTGTTGGCCGCGCCGTTGCGCGTGCTGATGGTTGAGGTCATGCTTGATTCCAGAGTGTTGTGTTTATGCGGCGGAAGGCGTCGCGACGTGCATGCGCTGTTGCGGCGATTGGTTGATGGCCGCCGCCAGCACCGTTTCCTGCGTGAGGTCCTGATTGACGAAATTGCCGCGCAGCTTGCCTTCGCCGATGACCAGTACGCGGTCGGATACGCCCAGCACTTCCGCCAGTTCGGACGACACCATGATCACGGCCACGCCTTGCTTCGCCAGTTCGGCGATCAGGCGGTAGATTTCCGCCTTGGCGCCGACGTCGACGCCGCGCGTGGGTTCGTCGAGGATCAATACCCTGGGCTTTGCCAGCAGCATCTTGGCCAGCACGGCCTTTTGCTGATTACCACCGGACAGGCCGGTGATGGGCAGGAACGGGCTCGCGGTCTTGAGTCGCATGCGCGCGATCTCTTCCTGAACGGTTTTCAGCTCCGCCTCGCCGTCGATGCGGGTGCCGCGCGAAAAGTTCTCCAACACCGTCAGCGTGATGTTCTGGCCGACGCTGAGGTCGGGTACGATGCCGTGCTGTTTGCGGTCCTCCGGCACCATGCACAGGCCTAGCCGGATCGATTTGAGCGGCGTGCCGGTGTCGACGCGCGCGCCGGCCATCCAGACTTCGCCTTCGCAGCGCCCTGGATAGGCGCCGAAGATCGCCGACACCAGCTCGGTGCGGCCGGCGCCGACCAGGCCGGCGATGCCGAGGATTTCGCCGCGCCGCACCGAGAACGAGACGTCGTCGACGCGCTTGCGTTTTGGGTTGTCGACGTCGAAGCAGGTCATGTGACGGGCCTCGAACACGATCTCGCCGACCTGATGGTCGCGGCTCGGATACATCGCGGTGATTTCGCGTCCGACCATCTGCGTGATGATGCGGTCGACGTCGAGTTCTCCCATCGGCGTGGTGGCGATGTGTTTGCCGTCGCGGATGACAGAAATGGTGTCGCACACGGCGGCCACTTCATCGAGCTTGTGCGAGATGTAGACGCAGGCCACGCCCTTGGCCTTGAGGTCCATGATGATCTTGAGCAGCACCGCGATTTCGGAGGCGGTCAGCGACGACGACGGCTCGTCGAGGATCAGCAGGCGCGCCTTCTTGTTAAGCGCCTTGGCGATCTCCACCAGTTGCTGGTGGCCGCCGCCGTATTGCATCACGGGCAGGGCGACGTTGATGTCGGGCATGTTCAGTTCGCGCATGAGTTCTTCGGCGCGACGGTACATGGCGGGATAGTTCATGCGGCCACCGGGCAGGGTCAGTTCGTGGCCCATGAAGATGTTTTCCGCCACCGACAGCTCGGGCACCAGCATCAGCTCCTGATGGATGATGACGATGCCGGCCGCTTCGGTGTCGCGCACGGAATGGGCGACCAGCGGCTTGCCGTCCCACAGGATTTCACCGTCCCAGGTGCCGTGCGGATAGACGCCGGAGAGGATCTTCATCAGCGTGGATTTGCCGGCGCCGTTTTCGCCGCACAGGCCGACGCATTCGCCGGCCTTGATTTTCAGGTCGATGCCGTCGAGGGCGCGGACACCGTCAAACTGTTTGACGATGCCCTTCATTTCCAATAAATACTCTGACATGCTGCGCTCGCGGAATGGGATGGGAAGAAGCGGGTACGACGCCCGCCGGGCGCCGTACTTGCGTGCTTGTTTTTCGCGGAGATGCGAAGAGGGACTTACTTGGCGCCGATCTGCGCCTGCGTATAGAAGCCGTCGTCAACCAGGATATTGACGTTGGCCTTGGTCAGCGGAATCGGCTTGAGCAGCACCGTGTCGACCTTCTTGAAGCCGTTGTCGTACTGCGAGTTGTAGCTCGGCTTCTCATTGCGCGCCAGGTGCACCGACAGGTTGGCGGCTTCGGTGGCGATCAGCTTGAGCGGCTTGTAGACCGTCATGGTCTGGGTGCCTGCAACGACGCGTTTGATCGCGGCGAGGTCGGCGTCCTGGCCCGATACCGGCACCTTGCCCGCCAGCTTCTGTGCCGCCAGCGCCTGGATGGCGCCGCCGGCGGTGCCGTCGTTGGAGGCGACGATGGCGTCGATCTTGTTGTTGTTGGCGGTCAGGGCGTTTTCAACAATGGACAAGGCTTCGGTCGGGCTCCAGTCCTTGACCCATTGCTGGCCGACGATCTTGATGTCGCCCTTGTCGATCAGCGGCTTGAGCACCTTCATCTGGCCTTCGCGCAGCATCTTGGCGTTATTGTCGGTAGGCGAGCCGCCGAGCAGGTAGAAATTGCCTTTCGATTGCGCCTTGATCACTCCTTCGGCCTGCATTTCACCGACTTTTTCATTGTCGAACGAGATGTAGGCGTCGACGTCCGCGTTCAGGATCAGGCGGTCATAGGACAGCACCTTGATGCCGGCCTTCTTGGCTTCCTTGATGGTGTTGGTCAGCACCGTTGCGTTGAACGGCACGATCACGATCACGTCGACGCCGCGCGAAATGAGGTTCTCGATTTGCGAGATCTGGCGCGCTTCGCTGGCGTCGGCGGACTGCACGAATACCTTGGCGCCGAGTTTTTCCGCTGCAGCGGTGAAGAAGTCGCGGTCGCGCGCCCAGCGTTCGACGCGCAGGTCGTCGATGGAAAATCCGATCTTCGGATTCTTGGCGTCGGCCATCGCGCCGCCTGCGACCAGCGACATCGTGGTCGCCGCCATCAGGGCCAATACACTCTTTTTCAGGATTGCGTTCATTGCCTTGTCTCCAGATTGTTCATTATGATTTTTAAGGGGGTCTGCTCCTGCTTCGGCGGACATTCATATAAGGACACCGGTCCGCTCCTGCCCATCTCTGCCTCGCCGAGGCTTGATGTGCGGCCATACTAGCAACCGCATACCGGCCACCACAATTACGAAATCCGCCAACCGGGAGTGCGATTCTTTCTATTGCACTTGCACAAACGGCTATTTGGACTGACGTGGGAACGCACCCTCGGTACAATCGAAACAGGATAAAAAACAGGAAGACCGGAATCGGAATGATGGTGTTTCGACATCGTCAGAAGATACTCCGGCGCTTCAGGAGACCGCCCGCCGGCGCAGCGATAGCTGCCGCCGCCCGGGCATCGGAGAGTTCAGCGTGACAAAAGTACCGACCGTGCATCGCATTGCGCTGCTGTTCAATGGCAACAAGATATTCGACCGCGACATCATCGCCGGCATCGGCGAATACCTGACCAGCACGCGGGCGTCGTGGGACTTGTATCTGGAGGAGGACTTCCGCTGCCGGCCGCAAGGCATCGAGCGCTGGCAGGGCCACGGCATCATCGCCGACTTCGATGACCCGACCATGCAGGAAGCCCTGTCGCGCGTGCAGTTGCCGGTGGTCGCCGTCGGCGGCTCTTACGCCGACGAGGCCGACTATCCCAAGGATTTGCCCTATGTCGCGACCGACAACTTCAAGCTGGTCAAGCTGGCCTACGACCATCTGATCGAAGCCGGATTGCAGAATTTCGCCTGCTTCAGCCTGCCGCAGGCCGATGTCAACCGCTGGGCGCAGGAGCGCGAAAAGGCTTTCGAATCGCTGACGCAGCGCGACGGCATCCAAGGCCACATCTATCGCGGCGTCGGCACCAGCGCGCAGTCCTGGGACACCGCCGTGGAACAGCAGATCGCCTGGGTCCGCAGCCTGCCCAAGCCGATCGGCATCATCGCCGTCACCGACGCCCGTGCACGCCAATTGCTGCAAGCCTGCCTGTTCGCCGGCATCGCGGTGCCGGAGCAGGTCGCGCTGATCGGCATCGACAACGACCCGCTGGCGCGCATCCTGACGCGCGTGCCGCTCAGCTCGGTCATCCAGGGCACACTGGAAATGGGCCGTACGGCGGCGCACCTGCTGCACCAGATGCTGCATGGCCACGGCGCCCAGTTTGCCGACAAGCGCATCCTGGTGCCGCCGGCCGGCATCAATGTGCTGGCGTCGAGCCGGCACGAAGCGCGCAATCATCCGCACGTCATGCAGGCGATGCACTTCATCCGCCAGTACGCCTGCCAGGGCATCAAGACCGAACAGGTCGCCGATTACGTCGGCGTGTCGCGCTCGTCGCTGGATTGGTACTTCCGGCGCGAGCTCGGCCGCAGCGTGCATGACGAAATCCTGCGCTTCAAGCTCGACGCCGCCCGGCGCATGCTGCAGCAGGCGCACGGCAACGTCGCCGAGATCGCCGTCAGTTGCGGCTTCACCTCGGTGCAATACATGCACGCGGTGTTCAAGCGCGAGCTCGGCTGCACGCCGCGGGAATACCAGGAGCAGCTGTTGCAGGGCGCCGCGGAAAACGCGCCGTCTTCACTTCCTTCATTGCAGGAACCCATCCAAGGCGATTGATTCGCCGCCGCATTCCGACGACATGACACATTTCACCCTCTCCAGCACTTCCGCCGGCCACGGCGTTACCTTGTACACCCTGCGCAATGCGCACGACATGCGCGTCGTCATCAGCAATCGCGGTGCCACGCTGATTTCCTGGTGGGCGCCCGACCGCTATGGCCGCGAAGCCGACATCCTGCTCGGCTATCCAGACCAGCAGGACTATCTTGCCAACACGCCGTACTTCGGCGGCGTCATCGGACGCTGGGGCAATCGCATCGCCGCCGGACGTTTTTCCCTCGACGGCGTCGACTACCAGGTCGACCGCAACGAAGGCAGGAATCATCTGCACGGCGGCGCGGGGGGATTTCACCTGTTGCCGTGGCAGGTGCAGGCCGACCCAGAGGGGTTGCGCCTGACGCTGGCGTCGCCGCACGGCGCCGCCGGCTTCCCCGGCAACGTGCTGGCGTCGGTGCTGTACCGGCTCGACGACGAGGGCCGGCTGAGCATCGATTACACGGCCACCAGCGATGCGCCGACGCCGCTCAACCTGACATCGCACGGCTACTTCAACCTCAACGGCGGCGCCGCCGACATCGGCGATCACATCTTGTCCATCGATGCAGACCGTTACTTGCAAGTCGACCGCGCGCTGATCCCCAACAAGGCCGCGGACGTGGCCGGCAGCGCTTTCGATTTCCGCCAGCCGGCGCCGATCGGCGCGCGCCTGGCGTGGCCCGATGATCAGCTCGCCATCGCCGGCGGTTTCGATCACTGTTATTGCCTGCGTCCGGGCGACCCCGCAACCGCGTCGCGCAGCCGCAATGCGCAGGCCCTGCGCGATGTGGCGACGGTCTACGATCCCGGCTCGGGACGCGAGCTGACGGTCGCCACGACGGAGAACGGCCTGCAGTTCTACAGCGGAAATTTTCTGGAAGGCATTGCCGGCCGCGGCGCGCAGGTCTATGCCGCGCACGACGGTTTCTGCCTTGAAGCGCAAGCCTACCCGGACCAGGTCAACGGGCCCGACCGCGAAGACGTGATTTTGCGGCCGGGGCAGGTCTATCGCCAGACGACGTCCTACCGGTTGAGCGTACGCGCCTGACAGGCGCGCAGATAACGGACTAACGGACTTCCCGCACCTCGCGCCTGATCGCCTGCGGCGGTACGCCGAAGCCGCGCATGAACACCTCGCGCATGTGGCGGCGGTCGCGGAAGCCGGTTTCGCGCGCAATCACGTCGAGCGGATGACGGCTTTGTTCTATCATCAGCCGCGCCGCCTCCAGGCGCAGGCCTTCGATCGCCTTGGCCGGCGACTGTCCGGTCTCCGCAACGAACACACGGCTGAACTGGCGCGGACTCAGGCTGACGGACTCCGCCAGTTCTTCCACCGACAGCGCATGCGAAAGATTCTTGCGGGCGTAATTGAGCGCGTTCTGGATGCGGTCCGACTTGGGCGCCAGGTCGAGGATTTCCGAGTGCTGAGACTGGCCGCCGGAACGCCGCTGGTGCATCACCAGCTTGTGCGCGACCGAGCGCGCCGCGTCCGGACCGAGATCCTTTTCCACCATCGCCAGCGCCAGGTCCAGGCCGGCGGTCATGCCGGCCGAGGTCCAGATCGGACCGTCGATCAGATAGATGCGGTCGTCCTCCACCTGGATCTCCGGAAACATCGTCTGCATCTCGCGCGAAAAATACCAATGGGTGGTCGCACGCCGTCCATCCAGCAGTCCGGATTCGGCCAGCACGAAAGCGCCGGTGCAGATCGCCGCGATGCGTCGCGCACGCGTGCTGACCTTGTTGAGGAATGCCAGCTCCGCCGCCGAAGCGGGCGAATGCACAGGATCGCCGACGCCGGTGACGATCCAGGTGTCGGCCGGGCTGCGCAGCGTCGCTTGTCGCGTCGTCACGTTCAGTCCCAGCGAGGAGCGTATGTCGCCGCCTTTCACGGAAAAATTATCGATGGCGTAAAACGGTTCGCCCGCGACCATGTTCGCGTACTCGAACACCGATTGCGTCGCCAGCGCCATCACCTGGAAGCCGTCCTGCAGCAGGTAGCCGATACGGTGCATGTCCGTTCCTTGTCTGTTGAATGTCTCAAAATAATACCATAAACGTCATTTGAGACATTGATGTTCAGTCCTATGATGCAGCCATGGATTCGAACCCGGATCCCTGCTTACATCTCACAAAGGAATACATCATGACCCAGGCACATCAAGGCACGGCCCTTATCACGGGCGCTTCTTCCGGCATCGGCGCGATCTATGCAGACCGTCTCGCCAAGCGCGGCTACGACCTCATCCTGGTGGCGCGCAACCGCGATCGCCTCAACGCGCTGGCAGACCGCATCACGACCGAAACGCAACGCACGGTTGAAGTGCTGGACGCCGACCTCAACGACAAGGCGGCGCTGGCGCAGGTGGAAGCCAAGCTGCGCAGCGACGCCAGCATCACGCTGCTGGTCAACAACGCCGGCATCGGCACGCATACGCCGCTGCTGTCCAGCGACGTCGACAAGATGGTGCAGATGATCGATCTCAACGTCACCGCGCTGACGCGCCTGACCTATGCGATCGCTCCGGCTTTTGCGTCACGCGGCAAGGGCGGCATCATCAACATCGCCTCGATCGTCGCCATCGCGCCGGAAGTCCTCAATGGCGTCTATGGCGGCACCAAGGCTTTCGTGCAGGCGTTCAGCCAGTCGCTGCATCATGAGCTGGCGGCGCAGGGCGTACGTGTGCAGGCGGTGTTGCCGGGCGCGACCGCGACCGATTTCTGGGCAACAGGCGGCTTGCCGGTCGAGCATCTGGATCAGAACATCGTCATGTCGGCAGAGAGCATGGTCGACGCCGCGCTGGTGGGATTCGACCGTGGCGAGCTGATCACGATTCCGTCGCTGCATGAAGTGGAGGAGTGGGAAGCCTACGAGGCGGCACGCAAGACCATGTCGGCGCATCTGTCGCGCAACACGCCGGCGCCGCGTTATAGTCTGGAGAAGTGACCACCACAGGATGACACCGGTTCGGACCTCGGGGTCCGGACCGGTGCTGTTACTTGTTCTTTTCGCGAAAACGCGAATTCAGCGCCGCACCCGGCTCGGCTTCCGCAAAACTGTCAAAGCGGCCGTGTTCCGCGATTTCGCGGGCGGCGCGCAGGAAGCCGCCCCACGCCGCGCGCGCCAACGCGCCGCCGACGCTGACGCGCCTGACGCCGAGCGCAGCGACGTCAGCCACCGTCAAGCCATTGGCGGAACCGATCAGTAAATTGACTGGCTTCGGTGCGACGGCCGAGACCACCGCGATGATTTGTTCGCGGGTCTGGATACCGGGAGCGTAGAGGCAATCGGCGCCTGCTTCGGCATAGGCCTTGAGGCGGGCAATCGTGTCGTCGAGATCGGGACGGCCGACGAAGAAGTTTTCAGCGCGGGCGATCAGCAAGGTGTCGCCGCCGTTTTCATCAATGGCGGCGCGCGCTGCACGCAGCCGCGCCACGGAGTCGCTGAATTCCCGGACCGGATTGTCGGGCATGCCGGTTGAATCTTCGATCGACAATCCGGCAATCCCGGTAGCCACCGCCATGCGCACGCTCTCGGCGACGCCGGCCGGATCATCGCCGAAGCCGCTTTCGAAATCGGCATTCACGGGAAGTGTCGTCGCCGCCGCGATGGTCGCCAGATGAGCCAGCAATTCGGCCCGCGATGTCTGACCGTCGGCCTGGCCTTGCGACCATGCATAACCGGCGCTTGTAGTCGCCAGGGCTTTGAATCCCAGACCTTCCAGCAACGTCGCGCTGCCGATATCCCAGGGATTGGGCAAGACAAAACATCCTTCACGGTGCAGTGCTTTGAAAGCGCTGCGCTTGTCTGCGACATTCATCTCCGGGTCTCCTCGGCAATGCCCGGTGTGGGCGAATTCTTTTATTTATGCGTCGTCGACAGCATGCGCTCGACATAACGCGCAATCAGGTCGATCTCCAGATTGACCTTGCCGCCGACCTTCAGGTGCTTGAGCGTGGTGACCTGGATCGTGTGCGGGATCAGGTTGATCGAGAAGCGGCAGCCGCCGGCGACGTCTTCCACGCGGTTGACGGTCAGCGAGACGCCGTTGACGACGATGGAGCCTTTGTAGGCAAGGTACTTGGCGAGCGATTTGGGCGCTTCGATGACCAGTTCCCACGATTCGCCGACCGGTTCGAACTTGCGGACCACGCCGAGGCCGTCGACGTGGCCGGAGACCAGGTGACCGCCCAGGCGCTCGGCCAGGGTCAGGGCTTTTTCCAGGTTCACTTCACCGGGCGCATCGAGGCCGACGGTGAGGTTGAGGCTCTCGCGCGAGACGTCGACGGTGAATCCTTTTGCGGTCTTTTCCACCACCGTCATGCAGGCGCCGTTGAGGGCGATCGAGTCGCCCAGCGCAACGTCGTCCATCGCCAGCCGGCCGGCGTCGATGTCGAGGCGCACGCCGGCGTCGGCGGTGTTGCCCAGCGGTTGAACGGAAGTGATGTTGCCGACGGCGGCGACGATGCCTGTGAACATGATGGAATCCAAATAAACGAAATAAATAATGAAATCAATAACGAAATAGCGTGGCTGGGCCGGGCGATCAATCGAACCGTGCAAGGATACGCAAATCCTCGCCGATCTGCTTGACCTCATGGAAACGCAGCGCGATCTTGCCGGACAGGTCGTCCAGCGCCGGCAGGTCGAACATGCTGCGGCCGTCGCCCAGCAGGCTGGGTGCAAGGTAGACCAGCAGTTCGTCGACGCAGCCTTCGCGCAGCAGCGAGGCGTTGAGTTTGGAGCCGGCTTCGATGTGCACTTCGTTGAGGTTGCGCTTGCCGAGCTCGGCGATCACGCGCGGCAGATCGACCTTGCCGGCGGCGTTGGGCAGCACGATGACCTCGGCGCCGCGCTGTTCCAGCGCCGCGATGCGGGCGCGGTCTTCACTGGCGGTGAAGACCCAGGTGCCGCCGCCGGTGAGGATGTTGGCGTCCGGCGACAGCGTCAGTTTGCTGTCGACCACGATGCGGCGCGGCTGGCGCGGCGTGTCGACGGCGCGCACGCTCAGTTGCGGGTTGTCGTCCTTGACGGTGCCGATGCCGGTGAGGATGGCGCAGGCGCGTGCACGCCAGAAATGGCCGTCGTCGCGCGCCGCCTGGCCGGTGATCCACTGGCTCTTGCCGTTGTGCAAGGCGGTCTTGCCGTCGAGGCTGGCGGCCGACTTCATACGCACCCACGGCGTGCCGTGCTGCATGCGCTTGAAGAAGCCGATGTTCATTTCGCGGGCCTGCTCCGTCAATACGCCGGACACCACGGCGATGCCGGCCTCCTGCAATTTTTCCAGGCCCTTGCCGGCCACCAGCGGATTGGGATCGGTCATCGCCGACACCACCTTGCCGACGCCGGCCGTCACCAATGCATCGGCGCAGGGCGGGGTGCGGCCGAAATGGCTGCAGGGTTCCAGGGTGACGTAGACGGTGGCGCCGCGCACGTCGTTGCCGCGTTGCCGGGCGTCGCGCATGGCTTCGATTTCAGCGTGGTTGCCACCCGGCGGCTGGGTGAAACCGGCGCCGATGACACGGCCGTCGCGCACGATCACGCAGCCGACGCGCGGGTTGGGCGTGGTCGTGAACATGCCGCGTTCGGCTTGTTGCAGCGCCAGCGCCATGGCTTGCTGGTCGTTTTCGATGAAGATATCGTAGATGGACATAAAGACAACGATGTTCTGGTTGGTGGCGGCGCGAGGTGCATCAGAATGCGCAGCTTCGGTCATCCGCCGGATTGCAGATGCGGGCGCGGCCCAGGATTCCAAGCCTGACCAGGCGGCTTCTTCCATCCAGCGAGAATTGCCACGAGCCCCATAGCGGCGCCCGGTCGCTCATATTGTTGCGGGTCCTGCCGTTGCCATTGTAAGCGATGTAGGGCGCCGACTTGTCGGTCAGCGTGGTCGTTACGACCATGCCCGCCGGCAATCTGTCGTGGCTGTAAATCAATTCGTCGCCGGCATCGAATTGTCGGTTGGCGTCGGCCGGCTTGTTGACGAATACCACCCAGCCGTTTTCCCAGTTGACGCCGTCGCGCGGCGCCAGATCGACCCGCCCGCCGCGCCGGATGGCTTCGCTGCGGCTAAGGTTCAGCGCACCCAGGAACGCGTTGGCGGCACCCGCGAGCTGCTGGCTTTGCGTATAACTGCGCAGGCCGGGCATGCCGGCCGCCAGCAGCACGCCGACGATAGCGAGCACGATCAGCAGTTCCGGCAGCGTGAAGCCGGCCTGACGCATTGCGTCCGATTTCATCGGCACGCCTCGGGAGCGATAGCGGACGGAAGGCCGGAGATGGTTTGTTCGCCGCGGCTATTGAGCGTCAGCGTGCTGCATTGGTGATCAATGAAGCCACCGGCCGGCGTCGCCGACAGCATCACGCATTCCTGCAAGGTGCCGCCACTGCATCCGCTGGCGCTGACGCGATAGGCGCTGCCGGCCTCGGTGTCGCCGGAAAACCATCTGAATGTCCCGGCGGTGGCGGCGTCGCTGTAGGCATGGTAGCGATTGTGCTGCGTGAAATGGCGTTCCTGTTGCTGCATCGCCTGCATCAGCGCCGCGCGTGCTTCGGCGCGCCGCGCCTTGCGTGTGTAGGATTGATATGACGGATAGGCAAACAGCGCCAGCATGCCGACGATGCACAGCACGCACATGAGTTCGATCAGGGTGAAGCCGCGATGGTGATGGCGAGGGCAACGCAACATGGTCTGTCTCCTAGGTGATGCGATGTTGTTCAGTTGTTGATTTCCCGCCAGCTCATGCGTGGCGGTGGCTGTGATGGCGGCAGCGGTGCGGCGTTGAGTACGGTTTGCAGCATGACCTGCGTGCTTGAGTTCGGACCAAAGCCGACTGCCGTGACGCGATAGCGCATTGCAACTTGCCGGTCTGCCGTCGTCAGCCTGAGCAATTCAATCAGGTAGCGCGGCGGTTGCGCCGGCAGCGACGCCGCGCCGTGCGGAAAACTCAATCCGGTGAACTGGCCGTAGCGCACCGACGGCGAAGGTGTGCTGAAATCGACGAGCCGCCATGGCGCCGCGTTGGCAGTGGCCAGGCATAGTCCGCTGTGCGCACCGGTGCCGTGGCAAGCGCCCGCCTGCTCGGGAAAAACTTCCGGTGCAACGCGACCGCCGGCAATGTCGCGTTCGGCGTCACGCAATCCGGCTTCGGCGGCCTGGAAGGCGACGTGGCGGTCGCGATCATTGCGCGAAGACTTCTCGTTCATGAGCGTGAGCTGCGCGGCGGAGACGCCGAACAGCATCACCACCACCAGCATCAGCACGACGATCAGCAGCGAGGCGCCGCGTTGGCGATGTGTGGTACTCATGGCGCGGAATTGCGTAACCAGATGGTGGTCTGGAAGACTTTGCGGGTGCGTTGTTGCACGAGGGGTGGCAATCTCGCTTCATCGATCATTGCGCCGGCGTCGCCGCCATCCTGATATGCCGCGCCGAACAGGCGATGCACGAGCGCTGTGCCGCCATCCCGAACATTGCGTTCGCCGCGCGCCAGCAGCGCGATCCTGATCGCCGCGACATCGCGCCAGCGCTTGTCGATGCGCGTTGCACTCATATAGTCAAGATCGCCGCCGATATTGTTCACGTTGCGCACGCCGTACAGTACCTGGAAGGACTCCACGCCGCGCACGATGGCGGCAGCGCTCCAGCCGCCGTCGCGGGTGAAGTATTTGCAGCGCAGCTCCGGTTCGCCGGTGCTGTCGGGCGCCACGTAAAAGATGCTCAGGCCGCGCACCTCTTCAAGGTCCGATAACGAGGTGGCGCCGTTGGGGCCGGGGACTGCGAACCCGGCGCAATTGAGCATGTCGTTGTCCGGCTGATTCCTGGGACCTGATCCAAAGAAACGTATCGCCAGCAAATCGCTGCCATGGGCATCGCGATTGGCGGAAGGCGACGACAAGCCGGTCGAATGCTCGCTCACCCTGGCGTTGTCGATGCCGAAGACGCCCGGTTCGAGGCCGCCGAGGTCATTGCGCAGGAACGCCGGATTATCTTGAGGCACGTAGTTCGCCTGCCGCACGGTGCGCGCCATCAGGTCCAGCGCATAACGGCCGTTTTCCTGGACCTGGGCGCTGTCGGCCACGCTCAGGTAGGTCGATCGTGCCGCCTGCATCAGCGCCACCGCGGCCAGTACCACGCCCATGCCGAGCGCCATGGCGATCATCAATTCGATCAGTGTCAGGCCTTGCTGATGACGGTGCATTTATCGCTCCACCGGCAACGCGAGGAATGGCGGCGGCTCGGATTGCGCGGCAGGCGCCGGCTCCCGCGACGCCCAGCCGATC
This sequence comes from Herbaspirillum sp. NPDC101397, assembly GCF_044767325.1. NCBI lineage: Bacteria > Pseudomonadati > Pseudomonadota > Betaproteobacteria > Burkholderiales > Oxalobacteraceae > Herbaspirillum > Herbaspirillum sp. NPDC101397. Next base: position 99,006 of record NZ_JBIWNS010000008.1, on the reverse strand, counting down.
TTGATCAGCAAGGGGCCGTCGCCGCTGCTGCCGCTGCAGGCCCAGCGCAGCGTCTCATTGAGGACCGGCGTACTGTCCGTGCAGACCACCACGCGTGCGCGCGGCAGGGCTGCGGCCAGGCGTTGCTTCCAGTCGGCAAGGTCGCAGTCGGCTCGTGCGCAGGCCACGGATGGCGCAACTGCGGCCTTGTATTCGAATTGGTAGGACGTCGGCTGGGCCTCGGCGCGCAGCAACTCGGCCAGTTCAATGGCCAATTGCAGCGCGGCGGATTGGTAAGCGCTGTGTTGCGCAGTGCGCAAGGCGTGCAGCTGCATTGCCGCGACGCCGGAAGCGGCCAGCGCCAGAATGAAAATCGCCGTCAGCACTTCCACCAGCGTGAAGCCGCGCTGGATGAAATTCGCTCGGGACGGCGTGGGAGTAAAAGTAGGAGGGATCACTTGTCGCTCCGCATGTGGCATGTCGGAAAGGCAAGATTTTGCGGGTGTTTGTGTGTGACGCCGCCGTTTTTTCTGCGGCAACGCAGGCAGAAACTGCAATATTCTAATTAATCAGAATTGTTGTTTGTATTTTCTGGCTATCTTTGCTATTCGATCTCGATGCATTTGTATTGCAGAGGATCGATGAGCGATAGATGAAGAGGGAGCGCCCGGGTTCCGGTCTTGGATTCCGCCCTCAACAACGAAAAAGCCCCGCATCAGCGAGGCTTTTTTATGCCGGCAGTCGAAAAAATCACACCGTGCGCGTCTCCGGATATTGCGTGACCACGTAGGCAACCGCTTCGACGTTGGCCGGATTGCGATAGCTGTGCGCGTGGTCGGCATCGAAGAATATGGCATCACCGGTGCCGAGCAGCTGGCGATGATCGTTGATGTGGATCTCCAGTGTGCCGTGTGTGATGACCAGGTTCTTCTGTGCACCCGGCACCAGCGCCTGCAGATGTTCGGTCGACAGCGCATCCAGCTTCAGTTCATGGAATTCGAAACGGCGCTCGCCGGCGGGATACAGGCTGCGGCTGGAAAAGCGGCCGTTGCCGCTGACCGTGCGCGGCGAATCCTGCACCGGCAATACGGCAAGCCCCTGCGGTGCGAAGTTGCGCAGGAAGGCCGACACCGACACCTGCAAGGCCGATGCCACGCGTTGCAGCACGCGAATGGTCGGCACGCTGCGGCCGGATTCGATCTGCGCCAGCATGGCGCGGCTCACGCCGGACTTGCGCGCCAGGCCGTCGAGTGAAAGATGGCGCAGCGCGCGTAGGCGCGAAAGATTGTCGGCGACGATGTCTTCGATGTCGTTGCCGGGAGATTGCGGCGGCACGGCGTGCAGGTGCGGTGCGGGTTCGGCGATACGCAATTCAGCGGTCATGGTGGTGTTCTCTTCAGCGCAGGTTGGTGCGCGCCGAAGCGGCAAAGGGATGAAATGCCGACAGCGACCAGCCGTCATGTGCACCGTGGAAAGGCAACGCGATCAATTCCTGCGCCATCTGGCGCGCGGCGCGCTGTTGGCGATAGGCCTGCAGGTCGGTGACGGCGGCAGTGCTCGCTTCGGTGGGGGCTGCTAAGGTAGTGGTGACGTCGGTCATCGGGATTCTCCATGCCATCAGGCTTGCTGCGATTGAATGGAGCTTAGCACCGACACTATATGCGTCAGAACGAATAAATATTCACATCCTTATGTGAATTTAGAATGAGGAATGCGGTTCTTTCAGAAACGCCGTTTCTTCCGCCGTGGAGGCCCTGCCGAGGATGGCGTTGCGATGGGGAAAGCGGCCGAAGCGCGCAATGATCGCGTGATGGCGGTCGGCAAACTTCAGGTAGTCGTCGAAGGTCGCCTTCGAGGCCGGATCGTCCTTGCCCGCCTGTTTGGCCAACGCACGGAACAATTGCACGCTGTGTTCCTGGTCGTCGATGTCTTCCGAATGCTCCAGCGGCAGGTAAAAGAACACACGCTGCAGCGGCGACAGCTGCTGATCGTATCCCTGCGCCAGACCCAGATGACAGCATTGACGGGCCAGCTCATCGGAGTCGAAGGCGGTCGCACTGTCGCGATAGATGTTGCGCGAAAACTGGTCCAGCAACAGGATCAGCGCCAGCAGGCCGGCAGGCGTCTCGGCCCAGTCGTCCAGTTGGTTGTCGCGCGCGGCCAGCAGGCTGGCTTCGAAGCGCGCCTTGATGGTCTGGTCGACAGCGGCGTCCTTGCCCCACCACAGACCGGACTGGCGACCGGCTACCGTGTTGATGTCGGACCCGGCGTCGTCGGCGCCGAACCAGAACGCCAGGATTGATTCGATGGTTTCGGTCGCCATCATTGTGCCGCTGATCCGGCCAGCACGCGGATGCGTACATCGCCTAGCTGCACGGTTTGGCCCGCGGTGATCTTGCAGGTCTTGCGCAACTCCTGCCGGCCGTCGACCTTGACGTTGCCGTCGGCGACGATGGCTTTGCCGGCGCCGCCGCTGTCGCAGATGCCGACCAGTTTCAGCAGCTGGTTGAGTTCAACGTAAGGGCCTTGCAGTTCGAATTCCATGTGTTGCATATTTACCTTGTGGTGATGTCCAGTAAGCGTGTTTCAGACCAAGGTCTTCTCGGCCTTGTGCAGCCAGACCGCCAGGTTGTCGAGCAGGTCTTCCTGGCTGAAGGAGCAGCTTTCTTCGGTGAACAGGCTGCCCGCTTCGAGCCGGCCGAGCAGGTCTTCGGCGACTTCTTCGTAGCGCGGCGGCAGGCGTTTGATCAGGTCGGTCTGCGCGCGCCAGGCGCTGCAGAAAGCGGCGACGTTGATGTCGCCGTCGCGCAGCTCGTTCAGCGCGTCGTGCAGGATTTGCAGGTCGGGATTGCTCATGTGTTTACAGGTGAAGGGCGGAAACGGCGAACAGGCCGAGGACGCAGGCGTAGCCAACGGTCCAGGACAGCGAGCGCAGGCTCGGCAGGTCGTTCAGGTAGAGCGCAGTATAGACCACGCGCGCAGCGATGAAGGCCAGCGCCAGGCCGTCGATCCACTCCTGCGCCGCGCCGGTTTGCTGGGCCACCAGCACCGCAGCGGCAAAGAACGGAAACGCCTCGAAGTGGTTGCGATGCGCATAGTCGGCGCGACGGCGCAGCCCCGTTTGCTTGTCGAGCCAGGCGCGCGGTTCGCCGTTGTCGAAATCGCGGCGGCCGTACTTCGCCACCGATACCGTGAGGATGGGCAGCAGGCCGGCGATCAGGATGCACCAGTAAGAAATTTCCATGTGAGCCTTATGCGTGTTAAATGATGCGTCTTAGAGTTTTTTTGCTTCGAAGGTATTGCAGGCGCTGACCTTGCCTTCGGTGACGCCGCGCTTGAACCAGCTCACGCGCTGCGCCGAGGTGCCGTGCGTGAACGAGTCCGGCACGACTTCGCCGCGCGCCTGCCGCTGCAAGGCGTCGTCGCCGATGGCCGAGGCGGCGTTGAGCGCTTCCTCGACGTCGCCGTTCTCGATGATGTGGCGCGCTTCATTGGCGTGATAAGCCCAGACGCCGGCGAAGCAGTCGGCCTGCAATTCAAGCTTCACCGAGAGCGCGTTGGATTGTTTCTCGGACATGTTGCGGCGGGCCTTGTCGACCTTCCCGGAAATGCCGAGCAGGTTCTGCACGTGATGGCCGACTTCATGCGCGATCACATAGGCCTGCGCAAAGTTGCCGGAGACGTTGAAGCGCTGCTTCATCAGCTGATAGAAACTGAGATCGATGTAGACCTTCTGGTCGCCGGGGCAATAGAACGGTCCGGTGGCGGTCTGGCCGGTGCCGCAGGCGGTCGGCGTGGAGCCGGAAAACAGCACCAGTTTCGGCCGTACATACGTGGCGCCGCCGGCCTTGAAGATTTCTCCCCAGGTGTCCTCGGTATCGGCCAGCACGGTCGAGACGAAGCGCGCCATCTGGTCGTTCGGCGGCGGCTTGTGCGCCGGCGCCGATTGCTGCACCGGAGCGAGCTGGCCGCCGCCGCCGCTGAGCATGTTGATGACGGTCATCGGATTGATGCCGAGGAAGTAGGACGCTACCAGCGCGACCGCGATGCCGCCGATGCCGATCGAGCCGCCGCCGAAGGAAAAGCCGCCGCCACCGCCCGAACCCTCGCCGCGACGGTCTTCCACGTTGTCGCTTTCGCGATTGCCTTCCCATTTCATGATGATTTCCTTTTTTGCTGCGTGTAGTGCTGCGTGATTGCCGGATAGGCGAGATTGTAATGGACCCGGCGCGGCGGCAATGGTTTCTGTCCCGACGCAAAGACGGAAATCCGACAAGAATGAATTTCTGCCAGGAAATGCGGTCACTCTTGCATGCACCGGTGCATGACGATGCGTGAGCATGCGAGGAAAGTACCGGGAGGATGTCAGCGGTTTCCGCAGCGGCAACTTCTGTGGGAATATCCGGCTATGCGTCCGCATCATCGTTGAATCATAAGTTGAATCATAAGCAGCATGCACGTCACCCAAAGACGTTGCCATGCAGACAACAGAAATTTTAACGGGAGACTCACATGATCTTGTGGCTAGTGCTTTTCGTAGCGGGCGCCCTGGCGTTGATGATGATGCGCGCCGGCGCATGGACCTGGCTGGTGGCCGAGCTGGCCTGGATATGGATAGGCGGCATGACCGACCAGGCCAACGCGGTTGCCTGCGTGCTGCTCGCGATCCTCTTGTGCGTGCCGACCTTGCTGGTGGCGATCAAGTCGGTGAGGCAGACGCTGATCACGCGTCCGGCGCTCGACATTTTCCGCAAGATCTTGCCCAGCATGTCGGCCACCGAACGCGACGCCATCGAAGCCGGCACCGTCTGGTGGGACGCCGAACTGTTCTCCGGCAAGCCCGACTGGAACAAGCTGATGCAATTGCCGCCGCCTTCGCTGACGGCCGAGGAACAATCCTTCCTCGACAACGAAGTCACGCAGCTGTGCGCCATGGTCAGCGACTGGGACACCTCGGTCGTGTGGCAGGACCTGCAGCCGGAAGCCTGGCAGTTCGTCAAGGACAAGGGCTTCCTCGGCATGATCATTCCCAAGCAATACGGCGGCAAGCAGTTCTCGGCCTACATGCATTCGCAGGTCATCATGAAGTTGTCGTCGCGCTGTTCGGTGGCGGCGATTTCGGTGATGGTGCCGAACTCGCTGGGGCCCGCCGAACTGCTGCTGCACTACGGCACCGAAGAACAAAAGAATCACTACCTGCCGCGTCTCGCACGCGGTGAAGAGATCCCGTGCTTTGCGCTCACTAGTCCCTACGCCGGCTCCGACGCGGCAGCGATTCCCGACGTCGGCGTGGTCTGCAAGGGCATGCATGAAGGACGCGAAGTGATCGGTTTCCGGGTTACCTGGGACAAACGCTACATCACGCTGGCGCCGGTCGCCACCGTGCTCGGCCTGGCCTTTCGCGCGCATGATCCCGATCACCTGCTGGGCGACAACAGCGAACCGGGCATCACCTGCGCGCTGATCCCGACCAGCCATCCGGGCGTGGTCACCGGGCGTCGCCACTGGCCGCTCAACGCGGTGTTCCAAAACGGTCCGACCTCGGGCGACAACGTCTTCATCCCGCTCGACTGGGTCATCGGCGGCCAGGCGCAGGTCGGCAAGGGCTGGCGCATGCTGATGGAATGCCTGGCGGCGGGGCGGGCGATTTCGCTGCCGTCGTCCAGCGTCGGCTTCTCCAAGATGGCGGTGCGCGGCACCAGCGCCTACACCGCCATGCGGCGCCAGTTCAAGATCGCCATCGGCAAGTTCGAAGGCATCCAGGAAGCGCTGGCGCGCATGGGCGGCAATCTCTACATGATGGACGCCACGCGCCGGTTGTCGTCGCTGGCGGTGGATGCCGGCGAGAAGCCGTCGGTGATTTCGGCGATCTCCAAATACCACGTGACCGAGCGTGGCCGCTTGCTGGTCAACGACGGCATGGACGTGATCGGCGGCAAGGGCATCTGCATGGGCCCGGGAAATTTCCTGGCGCGCGTGTACCAGCAGATCCCGATCGCCATCACGGTCGAAGGCGCCAACATCCTGACGCGCTGCCTGATCATCTTCGGGCAGGGCGCGATCCGTTGCCATCCGTACGTGCTCAAGGAAATGGCCGCGGCGGCCGACGACGACCACGACCGCGCGCTGCAGGATTTTGACAAGGCCTTCTTCGGCCACCTGAGCTTTGTCGCCGCCAACATGGCGCGTTCGCTGGTGGCCGGTCTCAGCGGCGGCCTGTTGGCGTCGGCGCCCGGGCCCAACCAGACAGCGGAAGAGACGCGCGTCTACTTCCGCGCGGTGGCGCGGGTGTCGGCCTGCTTCTCGCTGCTGACCGATGTGTCGATGTTCGTGCTGGGCGGCTCGCTCAAATTCCGCGAACGCATTTCCGGACGTCTCGGCGACGTGCTGTCGCAGCTCTACCTGATTTCGGCAACCCTGAAGCGCTATGAAGACGACGGCCGCCAGCGAGCCGACTTGCCGTATGTCGCGTGGTCGGTGCAGGATGCGCTGCATCGCGCGCAGGAAGCCATCATCGACGTGCTCGAGAACTTCCCCAACCCCTTCATCGCCTTGGCGTTGCGGATCTGGATGTTCCCGCTCGGCCTGTCGTTCCGCAAGCCGTCCGACCGTCTCGCCAGCGACGTCGCGCTGGCGATGCAGACGCCGGGCGCCGCGCGCGACCGGCTGGTGGTGGATGCCTACCAGCCCGACTACAAAACCGATCTGCTGGGCAGCGGCGAGCACGCCTTCAATCTGTTGCCGCAAGTGCACGAGATCGAAACGCGCCTGAAGCAATCGGTGAAGGATGGCGTGCTGCCGGCGATGCCGCAGAGCCTGATCGAGATGCGGCGCTGGAACGCGCGGGCGATGGAGCAAGGGCTCATCAGCATCGACGAGCGCGTGGTGCTGGACGATTTCGCCCACTACGGCAACATCACGGTGCAGGTGGATGATTTCGACGCCGGCTTCGACATGAAGGATGCCTTGCAAAAAGGACAAGCGCCGGAAATCGTTATCAGCACATAAGCATCGGTAGGGGAGGTCGGCGAGACCTTGTCGGGACGGTCTTTGTTCGGTTTTTCTTGACAATCCGGCGCGCCCGTTTCAGCGGGCAGGCTGTTTCGATGGGTCGTAACATCGTATAATGTCGCTCATCATCGTTCATCAGGGCGTCTGCGCAAGGCGTCGCTTTTCATTCAGCCTTTTACAGATATCGCCATGACTACTACCTCGAACAGCTTCTCCACCGAACAAAACACCTCGCCGCCATTCCGCTGGCTCAATCCTTACCGTCCCACCAAGTTCAACGTCATCGTCGGCCTCGGCATCGCCGCCATCGTGCTGGCGCTGATCAACCTGTTCGTACCGGGCGATCTGGGCGCCACCGCCTACCTGTCGAGCATAGCCGCTGGCGCCATCGCCTACGTGCTGGCCGAAGTGCTGCTGGTCACCATCGTCGTGGTCGGGCCGTTCGCTGCGTTTGTGTATGGTGTGATTGCGTTCTTCTCGCGCTGAATCCAACGCTGGCGAGGAAATAAAAAGGCCGGTGAGAACCGGCCTTTTTTCATGTCAGGGCAAACTGAACGGATAGCCCATGATGGTCGTTTCAAACAGGCGGAACTGCACTTTCTGTTTCGGAATGCCAGGGAACTCGTTTTGGATCGTATCCAGGTACTTGTCGAACTCTTCGCGGTTCTCAAGGTAGAAACGCCACGGCATCGGTGCCTTGGCGCAGTCCAGGCTGAAATGGCCGATATAGATGATTTCCCCGGCCGCTACGGTGAAACTGCCGCCTTTCGATTTGCCGTTTTCCAGCATGTTCTTGCGATCGCCGAAGAAATTGCCGACGCGGCTCACCGATTTGCCCAGTTTGATGCGGAAGCCGGTCAGCAGGTATTCGCCGGGTTCGATGATGTAGGCGTAGTTTCCAAAGTTCTTGCGTGACGGCAGGATAGCTTCGTCCTTGACCATTAAATCCCACTGCCCGTCGGGCGCAGTTTTTTGCACGCCGCTGCGGTCGAATGCCAAGAACTGCAATTGTGCGTTTTCATATTGTCCGCAGTTCCAGCGGCGGCTCCAGTCGACCGACAGCAGCACAACCGCCTTGTTCGCCGCAGTCTGCGCGTACAGGCCCGGATCAAATGGCGCGCTGGTTTCCTGCGCCCAGGCCGGTGCGGTGAGCAGACCGAAACTGATCAGCAAGATGCCGATGCAGCGTTTGAAAACGAGATAAAAAAAAGTCGTCGCGACAGCCGTCATTGAAGCTCCCCCAGGTATTTTATGTAGATAGGCATGCCGGATGGTTTTGTTGGTCACCGGCAAACATGCGCCAATAAATGTAACATGCCGTCTTGCCGCAGAGGACGACGTGCAATCAGCAGGCGTGACGCCAGCGATGCCGAAATCCGTATTCCCCGTGCGCAATAATTCATTGGAAACGCGCACGCGTCCGGCATAACATGGCGGCCTCATGCACGCGCCGCAATCCGGCGCCGCAGGCTCAACGCTTCAACCACAAGGAAAATACATGCAAACACGCAAGCTCGCCCGCGACGGCCTGACCGTTCCTGAAGTCGGCCTCGGTTGCTGGCAACTGGGCGGAGGCTGGGGTGGCGACTGGGACAACGACGTCGCCCAGCAGACACTGGCGCAAGCCTATGCTACCGGCGTGCGCTTCATCGACACCGCCGACGTCTACGGCGACGGCGCCAGCGAGCGTTCGATCGGCCAATTGTTGACCTCGCATAAAGACCTCACCGTCGCTACCAAGCTGGGCCGCGGCGCCATCTATCCGGACGGCTACAGCCGGGAGGCGGTGCGCACGGCGACGCAGCGTTCGCTCGAGCGCCTCGGCGTCGACAAACTCGACCTGACGCAACTGCACTGTGTGCCGCCGGCCGTGCTCAAGGACGGCAAGATTTTCGACTGGATGCGCGAGTTGCGCGACGACGGCCTGATCACGCGCTTCGGCGCCAGCGTCGAAACCGTGGAAGAGGGGCTGCTGTGCCTGGAGCAGGAAGGCATGACCTCGCTGCAGATCATCTTCAACATCTTCCGCCAGAAGCCGATGGCGGAACTGTTGCCGCAGGCGAAAGCCAAGGGCGTCGGCATCATCGTGCGGCTGCCGCTGGCCAGCGGCCTGCTGAGCGGCAAGATGACGCGCGCCACCACCTTCAAGGCGGACGATCATCGCAACTTCAACCGCGACGGCCAGCAGTTCAACGTCGGCGAAACTTTCGCCGGATTGGAGTTCGCCACCGGCGTCGATCTGGCGCAGGAAATCGCCGCGCTGGTCCCGGCCGGCATGAGCATGCCGCAGATGGCGCTGCGCTGGATCCTCGATCACGACGCCGTGTCGGTGATCATCCCGGGTGCAAGTTCGCCGGCGCAGGTGTTGTCGAACGCGGGTGCATCGGCCTTGCCCTCGCTGCCGGCCGAACTGCATGACAAGCTGGCGACGCTGTATCGCGACAAGATCCACGCGGCGATTCGCGGACCGTACTGATTACTGATTCTGCTCCGCCAAAAGAAAAAGCCCACGACCGCAAGGCCGTGGGCTTTTTTTATTGCAGGGAGAGCTGCGTCAGCGTCAGAGCTTGAACACGCCGACTACCTTTACCAGGTTGTCGCCCTGCTGCTGCATCGACTTAGACGCGGCAGCGGCTTCTTCCACCAGTGCGGCGTTCTGTTGCGTGACTTCGTCCATTTGCGTGATGGCCAGGTTGACCTGGTCGATGCCTTCGCTCTGCTCGTGGCTGGCGACGGCGATCTCCTTGATCATGTCGCTGACCTTGCGAATGCTGTCGACTACCTCGCTCATGGTCTGGCCGGCTTGGCCGACCAGGTCGGAACCGGCGCGCACTTCCTGCACCGAGCCGTCGATCAGCGATTTGATTTCCTTGGCGGCGGCGGCGGAGCGTTGCGCCAGGCTGCGCACTTCCGAGGCGACGACCGCAAAGCCGCGGCCCTGTTCGCCGGCACGCGCCGCTTCGACCGCAGCGTTCAAGGCCAGGATGTTGGTCTGGAAGGCGATGCCGTCGATCACGCTGATGATCTCGACGATCTTCTTCGACGAGGCATTGATCGAGTCCATGGTCTGCACCACCTTCTCGACCACATGGCCGCCTTCTTCGGCAACCGCCGAGGCCGATACGGCAAGATCGCTGGCCTGCTTGGCGTTGGCGGCGTTCTGCTTCACGGTGGAGGTGATTTCTTCCATGGCCGAGGCGGTTTCTTCCAGTGAGCTGGCCTGTTCCTCGGTGCGGTTGGACAAGTCCATGTTGCCGTGGGCGATCTCGTCGACCGATTCCTTGATCGAGTCGGTAGCCTTGAGGATGTTGTTGACCGTGTCGACCATGCGGTCGCGTGTATAGGCAATCGACGACACCAGGCTGGCCTCGTCGCCCTTGCGTACGGCGATCGCGCCGGTCAGGTCGCCTTCGGCGATCTTGCGCGCGATTTGCGATGCTTCGCTGGGTTCGCCGCCGATGGAGCGATAGATGTTGCGCACCACCAGCGTAGCGATGGCCGACATGACCGCGCCGAGGATCAGCAGCACTACGCCGGCCTTGATCAGCGAGCGGTAGAAGTCGGCCTGAATGTCATCCTGGTATACGCTGGCGACGAAGTCCCAGTTCCACGGCTTGAAGCGTTTGACGAAGCCCATCTTGGGGCTGGGTTTAGTCTCATTCGGACGCGGCCACCAGTACTCGAGGAAGCCTTCGCCGGCGGCGGACGAGCCGGTCGCGGCAATCATCTTGTAGAGCTCGTTGCCCTTGGCGTCCTTGAAGTCGATCATGTTCTTGCCGTTGAGCTTGGGGCTCATCGGATGCATCGCCACCACCGAGTCGGCGCCTACCAACGTGATGTAGCCGTTGCCGGTGTAGCGCTGGTCGGCCACGCGGGCGATGGCTTGCTTGCGGGCATCGTCGGCGGAAATCTTGCCCTCGGTCGACTGCTTGTGCAGGCCGGCCACGATGGAATAGGACATTTCCGTGATGTCGATCAGCGCGTGCTGGCGATCGGCGATCTGCAGGTTGCGGGTTTCATAAATATTCCATAGCGACAGCGCAAAGAGCGCTATCCAGGCAAAGACCAGCGGCAGCCAGAGCTTCTGCTTCAAAGACATGTTATTCACTACGAATTCCCCTTTAGATATGCCCGCCCGAGGCGGACAAAAATTTCCCTGAGCACACTCTTTTTTATTGCCCTGCAAAAACATACTGAAAAGTATTTTGTCGAAAAATCTTAGCATGCAAAAAGCGTGCGAAAACGTCGAAATGAGGGGTAAACACTCAGTCTTTTCCTGATAAAAAAACGGTATCCCCGTCACGAAGACGGAGATACCGCAAAGGGACGACTGCTCAAGAGAAACGATTTACATCACTGCTGGAACTTCAGACCGGCTTGCCATACCCCCCGCCGCCCGGCGTGGCGATCACGAACACGTCGCCCGGCTGCACGTCAATGCTGGCGACGAAGCCCAGTTCTTCCTGCGTACCGTCCTTGCGGATGACGGTGTTGCGACCGCACTGGCCGGGTTCGCCGCCGGCCGCGCCGAAGGGTGGAACGATGCGGTTGTTGGACAGGATCGAGGCCGTCATCGCTTCGAGGAAGCGGATCTTGCGCACGCCGCCATTGCCGCCGTGCCATTGACCGGCGCCGCCCGAGTTCTCGCGGATCTCATAGCTTTCCAGGCGAACCGGGTAACGCCACTCGAGGATTTCCGGATCGGTCAGGCGCGAGTTGGTCATGTGCGTCTGCACCACATCAGTGCCATTGAAACCGTTGCCCGCGCCGGAGCCGCCCGAGATGGTTTCGTAGTACTGATGCTCGCCGTTGCCGAAGGTGAAGTTGTTCATCGTGCCCGGCGCCGACGCCAGCACGCCGAGTGCGCCGTACAACGCATTGGTGATGCAGCTCGAGGTTTCGACGTTGCCCGATACCACTGCCGCGGGATAGCGCGGATTGAGCATCGAGCCTTCCGGGATGATCACGTTGAGCGGTTTGAGGCAACCGGCGTTGAGCGGGATTTCATCGTCCACCAGCGTGCGGAACACATACAGCACCGCCGCCATGCAGATTGCACTAGGCGCATTGAAGTTGTTGTTCAGCTGCGGCGAGGTACCGGTGAAGTCGATGTCGGCAGTGCGCGCGGCATGGTTGACGCGGATCGCCACCTTGATCACCGCGCCGTTGTCGAGCCGGTAGTCGTAGCTGCTGTCCTTGAGCAGCGTGATGACGCGGCGCACGGCTTCCTCGGCGTTGTCCTGCACGTGGCCCATGTAGGCCTGCACCACTTCGAGGCTGAAGTGATCGACCATCTTCAGCAATTCGTCGACGCCCTTCTGGTTGGCGGCGATCTGCGCCTGCAGGTCGGCCAGGTTCTGCGCGATGTTACGCGCAGGGTAGGGGCCGGAACCGAGCAAGGCCACGGTTTCCTGTTCAAGGAAGCGTCCCGCGCGCACCAGCTGGAAGTTGTTGATCAGGATGCCTTCCTCTTCCACCACCGTGCTGTTGGCCGGCATCGAACCCGGCGTGATGCCGCCGATGTCGGAGTGATGACCGCGCGAGCCGACGTAGAACAGGATGTCCTTGCCGGCTTTGTCGAAGGCCGGCGTGATCACTGTGATGTCCGGCAAATGGGTGCCGCCATGGTAGGGATCGTTGAGCATGAAGACGTCGCCCGGCTGCATCTTGCCGGCGTTCTCGCGGATGATGGTGCGGATGCTTTCGCCCATCGAGCCCAGATGCACCGGGATGTGCGGCGCGTTGGCGATCAGGTTGCCCTGGGCGTCGAACAGCGCGCACGAGAAGTCCAGACGCTCCTTGATATTGACCGAGAAGGCGGTGTTCTGTAGGCGCAGGCCCATCTGCTCGGCGATGCTCATGAACAGGTTGTTGAACACTTCCAGCATCACCGGATCGGCCGTGGTGCCGATCGCCTTGCGCTGCACGCGCGCCTGGTAGCGCTGCATCACCAGATGGTTCAGCGGCGTCACTTCGGCCAGCCAGCCCGGCTCGACGATGTTGGTGGCGTTCTTTTCCGCAACGATTGCGGGACCGTGCACGACGTCGCCGGGACGCATGTCTTCACGGCGGTACAGCGCGGTGTCATGCCATTGACCGCCCGAGAACAGTTGCACGGTTTCGGTCGACGTCAGTACACCATCGCGCGGCGGCAACTGCTCGGATTTTTCTTCGCGGTCGGTGGAGACGCCGATCGCCTCCACCGAGATGGCCTCGATGATCATGGTCTTTTCCGGCATCAGGAAGGAATAGCGCTTCTTGTAGGCCGATTCGAACTGCGCCACCATGCCGGCGATATCGCCGAAGGCCACCACGATCACCGAATCGGTGCCGTCGTAGCGCAGGTGGGCGCGCTTGATCACGTCGATCTGCGTCGGCATCACGCCTTGCGCCAGCAGGTCATCTGCGGCTTGTGTGGCGAGCTTGTTCAGTTCCGCATCGAGCGTGCCGATCGAGCCGGTCGACAAAGGCAATTCCATCGCCTGTTCGCGCATCGCGGTCTGGTCCGCCAGGCCCATGCCGTAAGCCGACAGCACGCCGGCGAACGGATGCGCAAACACGCGCGTCATGCCCAGCGCATCCGCCACCAGGCAGGCATGCTGGCCGCCGGCGCCGCCGAAGGTGGTCAGGGTGTAGTCGGTGACGTCATGGCCGCGTTGCACCGAAATGAACTTGATCGCGTTGGCCATGTTGCCGACGGCGATTTCGATGAAGCCTTCGGCGACTTCTTCGGGCGTGCGGCGGTTGCCGGTTTCGGCATGGATGCGGTCAGCCAGCTCGGTGAACTTGCGCACCACCGCATCGCGGTCGAGCGCTTCATCGGCGGCCGGGCCGAACACCTTCGGGAAGTAGGCCGGCTGGATCTTGCCAAGCATGACGTTGCAATCAGTGACCGCCAACTGGCCGCCGCGGCGATAGCTGGTCGGGCCGGGATTGGCGCCGGCGCTGTCGGGACCGACACGGTAGCGGGTGCCGTCGAAATGCAGGATCGAGCCGCCGCCGGCGGCGACGGTATGGATGCTCATCATCGGCGCACGCATGCGCACACCGGCCACCTGGGTTTCGAACTCGCGCTCGAATTCGCCCGCATAGTGCGAGACGTCGGTCGAAGTGCCGCCCATGTCGAAGCCGATGATCTTGTCGAAGCCGGCCGTCTCGGCCGTACGCACCATGCCGACGATGCCGCCGGCAGGGCCGGACAGGATCGAGTCCTTGCCCTGGAAGCGATGGGCATCGGTGAGGCCGCCGTTGCTTTGCATGAACAGTAAACGCACGCCGTCCATTTCGCCAGCGACCTGGTCGACGTAGCGGCGCAGGATCGGCGACAAATACGCATCGACCACCGTGGTGTCGCCGCGCGAGACCAGCTTCATCATCGGGCTGACTTCATGCGATACCGAGACTTGCGTATAGCCGAGTTCGGTGGCGATCTCCGCCAGCTTTTCTTCATGCGCCGTGAAACGGTAGCCGTGCATCAGCACGATGGCGACGGCGCGATAGCCCTCCTTATACAAGGCAGCCAATTCCTGGCGCACCGACACCGTGTCAAGTGGCTGCACCACGTCGCCGTGCGCGCTCAGGCGTTCATCGACTTCCACGACTTTTTCAAACAGCAATTCCGGCAGCACGATGTTGCGGTCGAACAGGCGTGGGCGATTCTGGTACGCAATACGCAAGGCGTCGCGGAAGCCCTTGGTGATCACCAGCACGGTCGGGTCGCCCTTGCGCTCGAGCAGCGCATTGGTGGCGACGGTGGTGCCCATCTTCACTGCTTCGACCTGCAGCGGCGAGATCGCTTCATCGGGCTTGAGTCCAAGCAGGCGCTTGATGCCGGCCACGGCCGCATCCTTGTATTGCTCGGGATTTTCGGACAGCAGCTTGTGTGTCAATAAGGTGCCGTCGGGCCGGCGCGCAACGATGTCGGTGAACGTGCCGCCGCGATCGATCCAGAACTGCCAGCGTTGTTCCCCCAGGGTGGTCTGCTCTTTATTCATGGTGCATTGCCTTTCTCGATTGAACTTTCAGGTGCATTTTTGTTGATGAATTATCGACACTTTGCACATAAACCGTGCGATTAAGGTCGAGCGTTTTGCTGAGGAAACATTGGGAAAACCCTGAGAATCCTCCTTAAAGCCTTGCTGCGTCTGTGTTTGCGTCTGAAGTGGCGTTCCCGCTAGAAAACTGGCACGCGCTTTGCTAATAACTCGTCAATGATTTGGCGATCATTTATTTTTATTAATATTAATAATTTATTGACATATTATCGACGAAACATATAGGATTCAAGAAAAAAATCAAGGAGACAAAAAATGGCGAAAGAACTACGCAAAACAAGGTGAGTGCAAAGCAACGCAACCACCACCGCCATTTTCAAGCGTGCCCCCGACGTCGGCAGAAGGCCGGCGAGCAGTAGCGCAATTGCGGGGCAAGGCTTGATGAATCCTGAATCACGCAGTCGATAGAAGTCAGCGCAACACCAGCACATAAGTCCAGCCGGGCAACCGGCCTGGAGTGGATCAACACAGCCTTCGCTTTTGCGGCGGCGGTGCGTTGGACGCGGTTTGAAGTGGTTGGAAGTTTTGTGGTGATTTTTTGGTAGCTCCCGCTCAAGCGTCTCGGGCGTCATGCGGTGGGGGGAATTTTTGGATGTCAGTCAATACAACAAGGAGCGTCTCATCATGTTAGGTCTCGTCTTCAAACGTGTTTTCAAAGCCGGCCTGGCCGTGTCTTTCAGCGTTGCCGCCTTCTCGGCGCAAGCGCAACAGCAGGAAATCAAGATCGGCGTCATCTATCCCCTGAGCGGCGCCGCCGCTTCCACCGGCGCCGAAATGAAGGACGCGCTGGAACTGGCGGCCGACATCATCAACAACGGCGCCAAGGGCGTGCCAAACCTGCCGTTCTCGGCCGGCGGCGGTCTGCCCAATCTGAAGGGCGCCAAGATCAAGCTGGTGTTCGCTGATTCGCAAGGCAACCCGCAAGTCGGCGCCACCGAAGCCGAACGCCTGATCACGCAGGAGAAGGTCGTCGCCGTGGTCGGCGCCTACTTCAGCAACGTCACCGCCACCACCAGCCAGGTCGCGGAACGCTACAAGGTGCCTTACCTGAATCCGGAATCGTCGTCGGCCTCGCTGACGCAGCGCGGCTTCAAGTGGTTCTTCCGCACCACCGCGCACGACGATCTGTTCGTCACCAACTTCTATGAATTCTTCAAGGAGCTGGAAGCCAAGAAGGGCATCAAGATCAGCAAGCTTGGCGCCTTCAACGAAAACACGCTGTGGGGCAACGAGACCACCAAGCTCGAAACCAAGCTGTCCAAGGACCGCGGCTACGATCTGGTGAAGACCATCGTCTATCCGGCCAAGAGCACCCAGCTGACCTCCGAAGTGCAGCTGCTCAAGGCCGCCGCACCGCAAGTGGTGATGCAGTCCTCTTACCTGGGCGACGCCATCCTGTCGATGAAGACGTATAAGGAACTGGGCTTCACGCCGGACATGATCCTGGCCAACGACGCCGGTTTCATCGACACCGAGTTCGTCAAGACGCTGGGCAAAGACGCCGACTTCATCATCACCCGTGATGTCTGGTCGCTTGACCTGGCCGGCAAGAATCCGCTGATCAAGCAAGTCAACGATCTGTTCAACGCCCGCTTCAAGATCAACTTCACCGGCAACTCGTCGCGCACCTTCACCGGCCTGATGACGCTGGCCGACGCGATCAACCGCGCCGGCTCTACCGATCCTGAAGCGATCCGTAAGGCGCTTTCGGAAACCAACATCCCCGGCAACAAGCTGATCATGCCGTGGAAGGGCGTCAAGTTCGACGAGCACGGCCAGAACACGCTGAGCTCCGGCATCCTGCTGCAAATCATCAACGGCAAGTACTACACCGTGTGGCCGTTTGACATGGCGACGCGCGACATCGTCTGGCCGATGCCGAAGTGGGATCAGCGCAAGTAATCGTTCTGGTTGGGAAGTAAGCGGAAGGGCGCCGCAACAAGAACAACAACGCGGCCCCTTCCTCACTGATTCAATTTTTATCGCGGGTATTTACGGCGCGTAAATAGTTCGTAAAGGGGAAATTCATGACTTGGGATATTTTGGTGCAGACCCTGGCGTCCGGCCTGTTGATCGGACTTATTTATGCGCTCGTGGCAATCGGTTTGACGCTGATCTTCGGCGTGATGGACATCGTCAACTTCGCCCACGGCGAATTCCTGATGTTCGGCATGTACTCCAGCTTCTGGCTATTCGCGCTGTATGCGCTCGATCCTATCTTTACCTTGCCGCTCACCGCGCTGTTCCTGTTCGGACTGGGCACGCTGCTGTACAAACTGGTGATCCGCAAGATCACCAATGCGCCGATGGTGTCGCAGATCTTCACGACCTTCGGCCTGATGATCCTGTTCCGCGGCATCGCGCAGTTTTTCTGGAAAGCCGATTTCCGCACCATCGAAAACTCCATGGTCGCCGGCCATGTCTCGCTCGGCGGCATCCAGATCGGTTCGCCGCAACTGACCGCCGGGCTCGGCGCGATCGTGGTGACCGGCGTGATCTACCTGTTCCTGACCCGCACCAAACTCGGCGCCGCGCTGGAAGCAACCGCCGCCGACAAGGAAGCGGCACAGCTGATGGGCATCGATT
The DNA here is from genome assembly GCF_044767325.1 of Herbaspirillum sp. NPDC101397. Taxonomy (NCBI): domain Bacteria; kingdom Pseudomonadati; phylum Pseudomonadota; class Betaproteobacteria; order Burkholderiales; family Oxalobacteraceae; genus Herbaspirillum; species Herbaspirillum sp. NPDC101397. Next base: position 81,376 of record NZ_JBIWNS010000008.1, on the reverse strand, counting down.
CGCAAAAGATGTTCGCGCTGGCCTGGGGTGTCGGCGCCGCCTGCGCCGGTGTGGCGGGCGCGTTGCTGTCGACCTTCTTCCCGATCTTCCCGGAAGTCGGGGCCAACTTCATCCTCATCGCCTTCGTGGTGGTCAACCTGGGCGGCTTCGGCAGCGTGGTCGGCGCCCTGATCGCCGGTGTGCTGGTCGGCGTGATCGAAGTGATGGGCGGTCTCTTTCTCGGACCGCAATACAAGATGGCGATCGTGCTGGTGCTGTTCCTGACGGTGCTGATGTTCCGTCCGCAAGGTTTGATGGGCAAGGCCTGAGCCTGACCACACAATTACTCGGAGAGAAACCTCATGCTCAAAACTACTTCCAGCCTGCCGCTGACGCCCACCGCGTCCGCACCGGGCTTTAATAAGACGCACGGACTGCTGGTCGCGCTGCTCGTGCTGGCGCTGGCCTTGCCGCTGTACGTCACCAGCCCCTCGCACCAGAACCTGGCGATCCTGATCCTGATGGCGGCGCAGATCGGCGTGTCCTGGAACATCGTCGGCGGCTACGCCGGCCAGGTCTCGCTCGGCCATGTCGCCTTCTACGGCATCGGCGCCTATACCTCGGCGATCCTGTTCTCGGTCTACGGCGTCAACCCGTGGTTTGCCATGATCGTCGGCGGCGTCATCGCGGCGCTGGTCAGCCTGGTGATCGGCTGGTCCTGCTTCCGCCTCAAGGGCCACTACTTTGCAATGGCGACCATTGCCGTGGCCGAGATCATCCAGATCGTCTTCACCAACTGGGACTTCGCCGGCGCGGCCGTCGGCCTGACGATTCCGATGGGCGAGGGCGGTTGGGCCAACATGATCTTCGCCGGCAAGGAACCGTACTACTACATCGCACTCGGCTTGTTGTTGCTGACGCTGCTGGCCAACTTCATCATCGAGCGCAGCTTCCTCGGCTACTACTTCCGCGCCATCAAGGATGAGCCGGACGCCGCCCGCAGCCTCGGTGTCAGTCTCAGCAAATACAAGCAGATCGCGTTCGCGGTGAGCAGCTTCTTCACCGCCATGGGCGGCAGCCTGTACGCGCAGAAGGAGCTGTACATCGATCCGGCCTCGGTGCTGGGCACCGGCATGTCGATCAAGATGGCGCTGGTCGCCATCCTCGGCGGCATCGGCACGCTGTTCGGACCGCTGGTCGGCGCCGGCCTGCTGACTGCCATCGAAGAAGGCACGCGCACCCTGTTCGGCGGTTCCGGCCGCGGCACCGACCTGATCATCTACGCCGCACTGATCATCGTCATCGCGGTGTACTACCCGAACGGCATCCTCGGTTACATCAAGAGCGTATTTGCCCGCCGCAAGGCCATCAAGGCGCAGGCTGAGAATGCCGCCAAGGAGGACACGAAATGAGTTTGCTACGCGTAGAAAACGTCTACAAGAAATTCGGCGGCCTGACCGCCAACCAGGATATTTCCTTCACGGTCCAGGCCGGCGAGATCGTCGGCCTGATCGGCCCCAACGGCGCCGGCAAGACCACCATGTTCAACTGCATCGCCGGCTACTCGCCGCCGACCACGGGCGACATCTGGCTGGAGGATCTCAAAATTTCCGGCATGTCGCCGGAGCAGTGTGCCCGCATCGGCATCGGCCGCACCTTCCAGGTGGCGCGCACCTTCACCAGCATGACTGCGCTGGAAAACGTCATGGTCGGCGCCTTCCTCAACGAGCGCGGCGTTGGCGCGGCGCGGCGCACCGCGCAGGAGCTGCTGGACTTCGTCAACCTTGGCCGCTTTGCCGACAAGCCGGCCGGCAGCATGACCATCAGCGAACAGCGCCGCCTGGCGGTGGCGCGCGCGTTGGCGGTCAAGCCCAAGCTGCTGCTGATGGACGAAGTCATGGCCGGCCTCAACCCGACCGAAGTGCGCGAGACCGTTGACGTGGTGCTGAAGATCCGCGACCAGGGCATCTCGTGCCTGATCGTCGAGCACGTGCTGGAAGGCATCATGCCGATCGCCAACCAGATCGTGGTGCTCGATTACGGCAAGAAGATCGCCGACGGTTCGCCGCACGATGTATCCAACGATCCGCATGTGATCGCCGCTTATTTGGGAGATGAATGATGCTACAGGTGAGAAATCTGCGAGCCAGCTATGACGGCGTACTGGCCTTGTCCAAAGTCGACATCGACGTCAAGCAGGGCAGCCTGGTGGCGCTGGTCGGCGGCAACGGCAACGGCAAGTCGACCACGCTGCGCGCGATTGCCGGCCTCAACAAGGTCGACGCCGGCAGCATCGTGTTTGACAACACCGACATCGGCAAGGTAGCGCCGTTCGACCGCGTCGGCCTCGGCCTGTCGCTGGTGCCGGAAGGTCGCCGCCTGTTCGGCCGCCTGAGCGTGCAGCGCAACCTGGAGCTGGGCGCCTACTCGCGCAGCGACAAGCACGAGATCGCGGAATCGATCGAGGACATGTACGCCACCTTCCCCATCATCAAAGAACGCCGCCATCAGCTGGCCGGCACCATGAGCGGCGGCGAGCAGCAGATGCTGGCGATTGCGCGCGGCCTCATGGCCAAGCCCCGCCTGTTGTTGCTGGACGAGCCGTCGTGGGGCATCGCACCCAAGTTCGTGACGAAGGTGCTCGACACCATCCAGCAGGTCAACGCCAAGGGCGTGTCGATCCTGCTGGTGGAGCAAAACCTGCACAAGGCGCTGGCGATTGCGGATTACGGCTACGTGATCCAGACCGGCCGCATCGTGATGGAAGGCACCGGCAGCGAACTGCTGAACAACGATGACATCAAGAAGGCTTACCTGGGAGGATTGTAAGGTGATGACGACCCACATGAAGATGACCCAAGACGCGGCGCTGTCTGCCGCCGACCTGCGCGCGCTGTGCCGGTCCGGCGCGTTCGACGGTCCTACCGCCGGCTATGCCGACGGCCACGTGCAGGCCAACCTGATGATCGTGCCGCGCGACTACGCCTTCGATTTCCTGCTGTTTTGCCAGCGCAATCCCAAGCCTTGCCCGCTGGTGGAAGTGCTGGAGCCGGGCCGTTTCGAGCCGCGCAGCGCACCCGGCGCCGACTTGCGCACCGATGTGCCGGGTTATCGAATTTTCGAAAACGGCGTGTTGCAGCAGGAAGTCGCCGATATCTCCGTCTACTGGCGCGACGACCTGGTGAGCTTCCTGATCGGCTGCAGCTTCTCGTTCGAAAGCGCGCTGATCGAGGGCGGCATCCCGCTGCGCCATATCGCACAGCAGCGCAACGTCGCCATGTACAAGACCAACATGCCGTGCGTGCCAGCTGGACGTTTCAGCGGCAACGCCGTGGTCAGCATGCGTCCGGTCAAGAGTCGCGACGTCGCGCGCGCGGTGGAAATCACGGCGCGCCTGCCGCAGGTGCATGGTGCGCCGGTGCATATCGGCAATCCGCAGGCGATCGGCATCGCCGATCTGATGCGGCCGGATTTCGGCGATGCCGTCGAGATCATGGACGATGAATTGCCGGTGTTCTGGGCTTGCGGCGTGACGCCGCAATACGTTGCCGAACTCAGCAAGCTGCCGTTCTGCGTCACCCATGCGCCCGGCAAGATGTTCGTCACCGACCGTCTCAACGAATAGCCATGTAAGCGCCATCCGAAGCGCCTGCACCGCAGATCGATGTGGTGCGCGCAGCCCCCACAGCGACGGGCCCGCCCGTCATGAAACGAGGAATTTTATGTTGACGCATAAATCCCTGTTGGAAGCGTACGTCTATGCAAAAGACAAATGCTGTCCTTCATTGATCCATGACATCTATGAACCGAACGCGGTGCTCAGCATCTCGACCTCGGCCAACGCGGTGGCGTTTCCGCCGCTGGTGGTCGGCGCCGACGGCATCGCGCAGACGCTGGTGACTGACTTCGCCAAGCGCTTCACACATTGCCGCACCTATTACGTGTGCGATGAGCTGGACGTCAATAACGGCCGCATCGAGCAACTGCCGTGGCTGGTGCTGATGCGCGAGGAAGAAACCGCATCCTTGCGCATCGGACGCGGTTACTACAACTGGCAACTGAACCAGCATCCGGAAGAACTGTGGCGCGCCAGCGAAATGCACATCCGCATTGACCACATGATGCTGATGGCCGACGTCGCCGGCGACCTGCTGACGACCTTGCATTCGTTCCTGCCGTATCCGTGGCTACCGCCGCGCGTGCTGGATTCGTCGTTCGGCTTCATCGGCGACAGCAGTCCGGCATTCGCCTTCCTCAAGGAATTCAGGAGCAACAAATTCGAGCTGCCGCGCGAGCGGCTGACGGCGTAACAAGAAACAGAAAAAAGCAGGAAGAAGAATGGCGACGCGCAGCTGAAAAGGGGAACGAGGCTGCGCGTCCAGGAGTTCTCTTTGAACGCGCCGGGACAACGGCCATTGTCCCGGCGCCGCAGAGAGCAGGCGCATGCCGGCCAGCAGGAGGGCGCGCACAACATTTGGCCGGTACGCGGTTTATTGGGTTTGATGCAATTTCATTTATCGGGGAGTTTCAATGAAACATAAAGTCTTGGCTGCAGCGGCGTTTGCCGCAGTCGGCATCCAGGCCGCGCCTGTCCAGGCGCAGTCGTCGGTCACGATCTACGGTCTGATCGACACCGGCATCGTGGTCGAAAGCGGCGGCGCAGCAGGTCACGTCACCAAACTGACCAGCGGCATCAGCGGCGGTTCGCGCATCGGTTTCAAAGGCACGGAAGATCTGGGCGGCGGCATGTCGGCGCTGTTCCTGCTCGAAACCGGCTTCCAGAACGACACCGGCGCATTGGGTCAGGGCGGCTTGCTGTTCGGCCGTCAAAGCTATGTCGGCCTGGGCGGCAACTTCGGTACCGTGACCGCCGGTCGCCAGTACACGCCGCAATACCTGGTGCTGTCGGCCGTCGATCCTTTCGGCACCGGCTACGCGGGCGACGCCGCCAACCTGATGCCGAACACCGGTAACGGCGCCAGCCGCATGGACAACACCATCAAGTACGCTTCGCCCAACTTCGGCGGCGTGACCGGTGAACTGGCTTACGGCTTCGGCGAAACCGCCGGCAGCACCAAGGCCGCCAGCCAGCTCGGCGCCGCCATCGGCTACGCCAACGGTCCGTTGAACGTGCGCCTGGGTTTCCACGGCCGCAACAACGACACGGTGACTACCCAGACCGGCTCCGGCCGCAGCACGCTGCTCGGCGCGACCTACAACTTCGGTCCCGTCAAGCTGCACGCCGCGTACGGCATCAACAAGGGTCTCAACAGCTCGCCGCTGCGCAACACCGTCAACCCGTACGGCACCACGCCGATCGTGGCGTCCACCGACAGCGCCGACATCCTGGTCGGCGTGACGGTGCCGTTCGGTGTGCAGCATACGTTCCTGGCCTCCTACATTCGCAAGAATGACAAGACCGCGCTCAACCAGGATGCGGATCAGTTCGCACTCGGCTATCGCTATGCCTTGTCCAAGCGCACCGACTTGTACGCGATGTATGCCCACATCAAGAACAAGAACGGAGCGCCGTACACAGTCGGCAGCTCGATCGAGGCAGGTAGCGGCAACAGCGCCTGGAACATGGGCATCCGCCACACGTTCTAAGCGTTCTTCCGGCGGCTGCGTCCTGAAGGCAAGTGGTTCCTGGAAAAACACTTGTCTTCAGGCGTAGTCCTCCGGGCCTGATTGCCGGCGGCTTTGAGATTTGTCGATTGCGGCGGGGGCGCGAATTTTCATATCCCCGCCGCAAGCGGCCGATTCTTTCTTGAGGAAAGCCGTCGGCCAGGCGGACCTGCACCAACGCGTATTTTTGTCGTGAACATTGAGGGGTGGAAAATGAAGAAACTGTCTCACCTGAAAATAGGACAACGCCTCGGCCTCGGGTTCGGCGTAGTCATCCTGCTGATGCTCGGCCTGACCGTGATCGGCGTCTACCGCCTCAACCAGATCAACGGCAACATCCGCAGCATCGCCAACGATTTCTATCCGCGCACGGTCATGGCCAACACGGTCAAGGGGGCGCTCGACGAGACCGCGCGCAGCATGCGCAACCTGCTGTTCATGAGCACCGTCGACGAGATCAAGGGCGAGCTCGATGCCATCACCCGCGCCGGCGCCGTCATCGACGAGACGCTCAAGCGCTTTGCGCGCGAGACGCCATCCGCCGAAGGCAAGCGCATGCTCGACGCCGTCAACGCGGCGCGTGCGCAGTACACGCCGGTGCTCAACAATTTCCTGGCGGCGGTCAAGGATGGCCAGGTGGAACAGGCGCGCGACCTGATCCTGCCGGAGATCGCACCCTACCAGGTGGCGTACTTCAAGGCGCTCGACAACCTGATTGCCTTCCAGGGACACGGCATGGAGCAGGCCGGTCAGGAAGCGGAGCGCGTCTCCAGCGCGGCCAGCGTGCTGATGATTGCGATGGCGACGATCGCCTCGCTGCTGGCGGTGCTGGTCGGCTATTCGGTCATGCGCAGCATCACGCGTCCGTTGAACGCCGCCATCAACATCGCCGAGCGCGTCGCCGGCGGCGACTTGTCGGTGCGTGTCGAGAACAGCGCCCACGACGAAACCGGAAAACTGCTGACTGCGCTGCAAGGCATGCGCGACGGCCTGGTCAACGCCGTCACCCAGGTGCGCGACGGCTCTGACGCCATCTCGGTGGCTGCCCGTGAAATCGCCGACGGCAACGCCAACCTGTCGGCGCGCACCGAACTGCAAGCCAGCACGCTGGAAGAGACCGCCAGCTCGATGCTGGAACTGACCGACGCCGTCAACCACAACGCCGAGAACGCTCGCCAGGCCAACCAGCTGGTGATGAATGCCTCGCAAGTGGCGACGCAGGGCGGCGACGTGGTCACGCAAGTGGTCAACACCATGCGTGAAATCAAGGACAGCTCGCGCCAGATCGTCGAGATCATCGGCGTCATCGACGGCATCGCATTCCAGACCAATATCCTCGCATTGAACGCCGCAGTGGAAGCGGCTCGGGCCGGCGAACAGGGACGCGGCTTCGCCGTAGTGGCGGCGGAAGTGCGCGGACTGGCGCAGCGCAGCGCCTCGGCCGCCAAGGAAATCGCCGGACTGATTCAGAACTCGGTCAAGAAAGTCGACGCCGGCAGCACGCTGGTGGACCAGGCCGGCACCACCATGCAGGACATCGTGCGCAGCGTCAAACACGTGGCCGACATCATGACCGAGATCTCCGCCGCCAGCGACGAGCAGAGCGCCGGCATCCGCCAGGTCAACGACGCCATCGAACAGATCGACGACATGACCCAGCAGAACTCGGCGCTGGTCGAACAGGCCGCCGCCGCCGCGCAAAGCATGCATGACCAGTCGATGGCGCTGGGCCGCGCGGTGTCGATCTTCAAGATCGAGGCGCCCGGTGCAATCCAGACCATCGGCATCGGTGCGCTGGAGGTGGGCCCGGCGCCCACAAGAATCTCATATCAGGAGCCAGCGCTATGCCGCCCGCAAAGAAGAATGTAAAAGCCACCTTCGCGCAAAATGTCGCCAAGGTTCCCATCGTATCGTCGTTGCACCTGGCATCAGGGAGAAGCAAGGAATTGAGCGAGTTCGAGTTCGGCATGATCATCGCCAGCAATGCCTTCAACCGCTGGATGGTGCGTTGTATCTCCGCCGCCGGCATGAAGGACATGACCGCCACCGACGTGCTGGTGCTGCATCACATCAACCATCGCGCGCGCGAGAAGAAACTGGCCGACATTTCTTTCATCCTCAACATCGAGGATACGCACGTGGTCAATTACTCGCTCAAGAAGCTGCATTCGCTGGGCCTGGTCAACACCGAGAAGCGCGGCAAGGAAGTGCTGTACTCGACCAACGAGGCCGGGCAGGACATCTGCAAGCGCTACTATGACATCCGCGAGCAGTTGCTGGTGTCCGGCCTGACCGGGGATGAGGCCGAGAGCTTTGAGCTGGAGGAACTGGCGCGTTTTCTGCGCATCCTGTCGGGGCTGTATGAACAGGCGGCACGCTCGGCGACATCGATGTAAGCAGGGCCGCAGGGTGGACCTCGGACCGATCATCCCGATGTCCCAGTGAAATCTGTGCTTCTTGGCTCTGTCGGTTGTGCCAAACCTTCCTTACCATGCAGGCTTGTCAACTCTGCCTGGAAGGATGTCCATGTCCAACAGTCCCGCCGTCCTGCGCCATGCCGATACGCCGGAAGCCCTGCGCGCCTGCTATCCGGTCATGAAGCAGTTGCGTCCGCACCTGCAAAGCGAAGCGGAATTCCTTGAGCGCGTGGCGCGCCAGGCCGCTGAAGGCTACCGCCTGCTGGCCGAATGGCAAGACGACCAGCCGATCGCGCTGGCCGGCTATCGCCTGCAAGAAAACCTGGTCTACGGAAAATTCCTCTACGTCGACGACCTCATCACCACTGAAGAGGCGCGCGGCAGCCAATGCGGCGCGCGTTTGCTGGATGCACTCAGCGAAGTTGCTGCGCAGTCCGGTTGTGTGCGGCTCACGCTCGACACCGGACTGGCCAATGCGCTGGCGCAACGCTTCTATTTCCGTCAGGGTCTGCTGACCAGCTCCATGCGCTTCGGCAAATCCATCACCCCCGCACAATAAAGTCCCACCAAAGTCCACCCAAGGAACAGCTTCATGAAATTGCTTCACGTCGACGCCAGCGCCAAGCGCGAATGGTCCAACTCGCGCGCGCTCTCGCGTCACTTCATCGACCTCCTCAAGCAGCAGGTCCCGGCGCTTGAAGTCGATTACCTCGACGTCGCGGCCGATACTCCGGCACACGTCAGCGAGGCGTTCACCGTCGCCACCTACACGCCGGCAGCGCAACGCACGCCGGCCATGAAACAAACGCTGGCGGCCTCCGACGCGCTATGTGAGCGCGTGCTGAATGCCGACGCCTTCGTGTTCGCCATGCCGATGTACAACTTCTCGATGCCGTCCGCGTTCAAGGCCTTCATCGACAACATCGTGCGCACCGACCTGACCTACAAGGTCGGCCCGGACGGATCCTACCAGGGGCAGCTGGCGCCGGAAAAGGTATTGTTCCTGACCACGCGCGGCGCCGACCTGCGCCCCGGTTCTCCGCTGGCGGGGATGGATGCGCTCACGCCGGCCTTGCGCGCGGCGTTTGCCTTCATGGGCGTGCCGTCGCCGACCTTCGTCGATGCCCAGCCGCTGACCTTCAGCGCCGTGCAGGAACGCGAAGCGGCGCTGGTGCGCGCCAAGGCGGAATTGGCGGCGCTGGCGCAACGCTGGGCTGCATAAAAATAATTAAGAGCGGCTAACAAAAATGTCGATGGCGAGGCGCGCCGACCAAGACAGTATGAAAAGTACCTCAGTTAAGTTGAACCGGGAGAAGCAACGCCGCCAGCGGTGTTTTATTAGCCGTTCTAAATGCGCGGCTGGCGCGAGCCGAAGTTGTTGGCATAGATCCAGGTGAACTCGGCGCCGAGCAGGAAAATCTGCGCCGAGTAATAGATCCACGCCAGCAGCAGCGCAAACGATCCGGCCGCGCCGAAGCCGGAACTCATGCCGGTCCGGCCCAGGTACAAGCCGATCAGGTATTTGCCGATCATGAACATCACCGTGGTCGCCATCGCACCGATGCGCACGTCATGCCATGACAGGCTCACGCGCGGCATGAAGCGGTAGATCGCCGAGAACAGCACGGTGAACACCGCAAACGAAATCACGAAGTTGGCTACGTGCATGACGATGGTCCAGCCTTCGAACCAGCCGCCCCACCATTTCCCCAGAGCCGCCAGCCCGGCGCTGACCACCAGCGACACCATCAGCATGAAGCCCAGCCCGAGGATCAGGCCGAACGACAGCAGGCGCGTGCGCACCAGCGTCCAGATGCTGCTCTGGCGCGCCACGGTGGGCATTTTCCAGATGCGGTCGAGTGCGCTCTGCAGCTCGGCGAACACTGCGGTGGCGCCGACCGCCAGCGTGATCACGCTGAGCACCGTGGCGATCACGCCATCCGAGCGCGTGCTGACCGACTTCAGCAAAACCTGCACCGCGATGGCGCCGTCGGTGCCGACGATACTGCGGATCTGCTCGACGATTTCTCCCTGCGCGGCGTCCTGGCCAAAAATCATGCCGGCGATGGCGATCGCGATGATCAGGATCGGCGCGATGGAAAACATGGTGTAGTAGGCGATCGCTGCACCCATGCTCGGCGCAAAATTGTCGAGCCAGGCGTTGACGGCGGCGTGGACGAACTGCCATGCCTGGCGCCACCACGGTCCCGGCTGGATCTTGATGACGCCGCCCTCGGACGGATGCAGTTGCGACGATTCGGCGGTCAGCGCTGCAGCAGCCTCCACCAGCGCCGCAGATTCACGCGTCTTTTCCAGCGAGGCGTGCGCTGCGCGCTTGCCTTGTTCCGCTTGCCATGAAGCGATCATCGGCAGCACGGTGGTGAGCAAGGGGGCCAGTTGTTCGAGGAAGCCGGGCTTGCGCGGATGGACGATTTTCTTGCGCGCCGCCACGGGACGCGGCGCCGGCAGGGCGGCGGCGGAGGCTACCGTCCGTTGCTTTCTTTTTCCGCGCAGGCCTGCAAACAGCAGGCCGAGTCCGGTCGCCAGCACGGCGCCGACGACGATCTTGCCGGCCGGCGTGACGGTGGTGTGCTTGGGTTGTTGCGTCTCGATGTCGGGCATGCGGTTTCTCCTGTTACGGCTTTTTCATGTCCCCTTGCGTGACCGGCTTGGCCGGTGCAGCGGTCGGCTCAGAATGCGGTTGGGCGCGTGTCTGCGCGGTCTTCGCCATCGCCAGCGCGCAGTCGTCGGCGTTGTCCTGCTTGTCGCCCATGCTCACCAGCGGCAGCACCGCAGCAGCCGGCGCCAGCAAGGCCAGCGCACCGGCAGCGGCGGCTTTGAGCGCCAGCGGACCTTTGTACGGACCGATGTCGGGATGCGCGAAACTGCCCTTGGCATACAAGGGCGTGCGCAAGGAAAAGATCCTGACGCCCTTGCTCTTGGGACGCACGTCCAGGTCCAGTTGTTCCCGGCTCAGGTCGACGCCGCCGGTCACGTCGACGCGCGTGTCGTCGGTGTCGAGCATGAAGCGGCGCACCTCGGCGCGGCCATGGTTGACGACCATGTCGCCCACCATGCAGTTGAGGTGCACCGGCTTGTCGCCGAACACTTTGGCGAAGACGGCGTTGGCGATATTCAGGCCAGCCGCTTCCAGGATGAATTTGCTGACGGCGCCTTCGCTCACGACCGCGCCGATTTCGCCGTTCGAAGTGCCCAGCATGGCGGCGATGGAATTGCCGTGGCCGGTCAGCGCGGCGTCGCCGTTGATCTCGCCGAAACTGGCCTGCATCGATTTCAGTTTCGGGAAAAGCTCGCGCACCTTGACCTGGCGCGCGGCCAGCTTGATCTGCGCGGCAATCGGCTGATGTCTGCCATCCAGAGAAATGTTGGTGGTCACCTTGCCGCCGGCCAAGCCGAAGTTGAGCGGCGCCAAAGTCAGCACGCGATCCTGCATGCGGATGGTGGTGTCCACATCTTGCAGCGCGGCGAAGCTGCTGATGATTTTCTTGCCCTTGAAGGCGATGTCGGCGTCCAGCGCACTCCACTGTTCAGCGCGGAACTGCTTGTCCGGCAACAGCTTGTCGCGTCCCGGCTTTTTGGAAGCGGCGTCGGCGCCCACGGAGGGGCCGAGATCGGCCAGTCGCAGTTGTTGCGAGGTGATCGTGCCGCGCAGCAGCGGCCGCGGCAGCTTGGGCTGGCGCGGCAGGTATTGCGCCGTGCCGGACAGATCGCTGTCGCCGACGCGGCCGCTGAATTTCTCATAGGTCCAGAGCCAGATGCCGTCGTTCTTTGTGCCGATCAGGCGGCCGCGTGTTTCATAAGCGGGCGTCTGCGGCAGCAGCACGCCGGTGACCGGATAAAGATCGCTCATGCTGTCGCCGCCCAGCGTCAGCTGCAGGTCGAGTCCGGCCGGTGCACGCGGGTCGTTGATGATGCCGTCAATGCTGGCTTTGTTCTTGCCGAGCAGGGCCTGCGCCTGGATCGGGAACACCGAATGTTCCGCCGTGAACGCCAGCAGGCTGCCTGCCTTGCCGCTGCCGTTGACCGATGCCTTGCGATAGGTGCCGGTGGCGGTGAACTGCAGGCCGAAGCGTTGGCCGGTGGCCGGGCCGCTGGCGTTGGCGTCATCGAGCGAGGTGACCTTGGCCTTGATATCGAGATCGAGCAGGCGATTGACATAGACCAGGTCGCCGTTGCTGAAGCTGGAGTGCAAGACCTCCAGCCGCCACGGCGACGGCCGGTCGGGGTCGCGCAGCCGCCACGAGCGACGACCCTGCGCATCACGCTCCAGCGCCAGCATCGGCGTGTCCATGATCAGGTCGCTTAGCACCACGCGATGTTTCAGCAGCGGCAGCGGATGCAGCGCCACGCTGACGCGGCGGGCGGTGGCGAGATTGGGACCGGTGCTGGCCCACGATGGATTGCCGAAGCGAACGTTGTCGCCGGTGATGCGCAAGCGCGGCACGTAACGATGCCATCCTGGTTCGGTCGGCAGGCCCAGTGTGTAGCCGACCTCGAGATTGCCGCTGATGACGAATTCGCGTCCGGTCAGTTCGACCACCTTGCGGCTGACCCAGGGGCGCGCAACGTTCCAGTCCACCGTGGCGACGGCAATGAGCAGTGCGGCGCCGAGCAGTAGTACTGCGGCAAGCGTCCACAACACGATGCGCAAGGCAAGCCGCAAAAGCGGACGGCCGGATCCCGAAGGTGGCAAGGGCGAGGGGGCGGGTGAGCCTGCGGTAGCAGTCGGTGCTTCTGTCATTGCTTGGTCTTCTTATGTTTGTTGTCAGGCCGGTTTGTGGTGCAGTGGCGCGGTAGCAGCGATTCCCGATCCATTATGCCCGTCGCCGCGGAAAACTATTCGTTGATGATTAGCCGTTGATAATTTCGCCGCCGTTCGGATGCAGCACCTGGCCGGTCATGTAGGACGCGCCCTCAGTCGCCAGGAACAGGTAGGACGGCGCGATCTCGTCGGGCTGGCCGGGACGCTTCATCGGCACGTTGGCGCCGAACTTTGCCACTTCTTCGGCAGAAAAACTGGCCGGGATCAGCGGCGTCCAGACCGGGCCGGGGGCGACCGCGTTGACGTGGATTTCATGTTTGACCAATTGTTGCGCCAATGACCGGGTGAACGCCACGATGGCCCCCTTGGTGGCGGAATAATCGACCAGGTGGGCGCTGCCGCGATAGGCGGTGATGGAGGCGGTATTGATGATGCGCGCACCTGAAACCAGATAGGGAAGCGCCGCCTTGACCATGTAGAACATGGAAAAAATGTTCACGCGGAAAGTCTTCTCGAGCTGCTCTTCCGTAATCTTTTCAATGTCGTTGGAAGGAAACTGCTGGGCCGCGTTATTGACGAGGATGTCGAGCCGGCCGCATTGGTCGACGACGGCCTTGACCGCTTCCCGGCAAAATTTCTCGGAGCCGACGTCGCCCGGATACAGCAGGCATTCGCCACCGGCTTCGCGCACCAGGCGTTGGGTTTCGACGGCATCCTCGTGCTCGTCCAGGTAGATCACGGCAATGGTGGCGCCCTCGCCGGCGAACGCCAGCGCCACCGCGCGGCCGATGCCGCTGTCGCCGCCGGTGATCAGGGCGACCTTCTGGCTCAGGCGCGTGCCGGGAGCTTGCAGGCGAGGCATGCTATGCGGCCTGGGATTCATCAGGTACTCGTCGCCGGGCTGGTGTTGCTGGTGTTGCGGCGGCATGGTGGTGACGGTGTCGGACATGGCTGGTCTCCCAAAAACGGGGCGCTCGGCGGCTGCTGCGGAAAACAAGGCAGGCATGGCCGTCGCGCAGATGAATATGGAGCGTGTGGAGCGGATTGCGGGACGGTGAACCAGCAGTGTTGTGCGACGGCGCGATAGCGGCTAGAGGAAAAGCCCGCCTTTGCTTGTAGGAGAAGGCCTGATAGCTGCCATCACAAATCCTGTGGCGCTTGACCGATGCCCGAATCCAGCGTTCGCCGACAAGGATTTGCCGCTTGTCCGACTGACCGGCAGCCCCGGGGCGCGTAGGCTCGATGTCAGCGGCGGAATTTCTCGGCCCATGCGCTTCCCTGCATGGGCGGTACCGTCTTCATTTATCCAATCAAGGAGATACCATGAAAAAGACATCCATCCGTATTCTGACCCTGTTGGTCGCTGCCTCGCTCAGCGGCGGCGCTTTTGCACAGGCTGCTTCGGGGGCTGCGGGCGGTTCCGGTGGCGCTGGCGTGGGCGGTTCGACTTCGGGTTCCGGCATGTCCGGATCCTCGTCGGGTTCCGCAGGCGTTTCCGGTAATGGCGGCGTATCAGGCGGCGCGTCCGGCGGTTCCGGTTCTTCCACACGCAGCGGTTCGGGCGTCAACAGCAGCGGCAACGCCGGTGTCAAGGGCGGCGTGAATAGCGGCGTCAATTCCGGCACGCGCTCCGGCTCCGGTAATGGCAGCGCAAACGGCGGCGTCAATGCAGGCGTGGGCGTGAACGGCGGGGGTAGTAGCAATGGCAACGGCGGCAACGGCGGCGTCGGCGCTTCAGTCGGCGTGGGCGGCTCGGGCAATGCAGGCGGCTCCGGCGGCTCAGGCGGTCTGGGTGTAGGCGTAGGCGCAGGCGGCGGTACTCGCTAATACGGGCTAACGCATTAACGCAGCATCTAGCTCATCAGCCATCACCGGAGGACACGCCAATGAAGCCAGACGATCGCAGTCTCGCAGCGCCTATCTATTACGATCCGGCGTACGAACTCCTTGAACCCGACGAGAAGGAGGTTGAAGCCGGCCTCATCGCCGCGCTCAAGGAAATTTCGGAGACCACCTTCAAGCACTCCGGCCATGCCATGCGCAGCGTGCACGCCAAGAGCCACGGCCTGCTGCGCGGCGAGCTGGAGGTGCTCGAGGGTTTGCCTGCGACGCTGGCGCACGGCGTGTTCGCCCGTCCCGGTATTTATCCCTTGGTGATGCGGCTGTCGACTACGCCGGGCGACATGCTCGACGACAAGGTCTCGACGCCGCGCGGTATGGCGATCAAGATCGTCGGCGTGTCAGGCTCGCGCCTGCCCGATTCCGAAGCGGACGTGACCCAGGATTTCGTGTTGGTCAACGGGCCGGCGTTTGCCGTCTCTAGCGCCAAGAAATTCCTCGGCACGCTGAAGCTGCTGGCCAAGACCACCGACAAGGCGCCGAAGCTGAAACAGGCTTTGTCGCTATTGCTGCGCGGCGCCGAAGAAATGCTCGAATCGGCCGGCAAGCAAAGCAGTACCCTGATGGCCATGGGCGGTCATCCGCCCAACCATGTATTGGGCGAAACCTATTACAGCCAGGCGCCGCTGCTGTGCGGACCGTTCATGTCCAAGATCTCGGTGGCGCCGGTCTCGGCCAACCTGAAAGCGCTGACCGGTGCACAGGTCGACTTGCGCGGCAAGCCAGATGGCCTGCGTGAAGCCGTATGCGATTTCTTTGCGGTCAACGATGCGGAGTGGGAATTGCGCGTGCAGTTGTGTACCGACCTGGAACACATGCCGATCGAAGATGCCGCCGTGGTCTGGCCCGAAGACACCAGTCCCTACGTCACGGTCGCGCGCATCCGCGTGCCGCGTCAGACGGCCTGGAGCGAGGCGCGGTCGCAGGCGATTGACGACGGCATGTCGTTCAGCCCCTGGCACGGTGTCGCCGCGCATCGGCCGATCGGCTCCATCATGCGGATCCGCAAGGCGGCATACGCTTTCTCCGCCGGCTTCCGTGCGCGCCACAACGGCAAATCCACGGCCGAGCCGATCGATCTCGGCAAGTTGCCAGAGTAAGTCTGGGACGCCTCAATGCCGGCGGCTGTTGCTTTGTAGGACAGGCGCTGTACGCAAATCGGCTCCCGGCCTACATCCAAACCGGCCGGGCTGGCGGATGATATGGCTTTGGCCCGGCACCCGCTTGTTCCGTTCATGCCGCCGGCCTTGTCGGTACGGAGAAGCGCATGAAGACCAAAGACATTCCCGAAGAAGCCAGTTTCACCGAATACACCAACGCCGCCGGCGGATGGGGGTCGGTGCGCGCGCTGGGTTCCATCCTGATGCAGGAACACGTATTGACCGCCGGCACGCGCGTGCTGATGAAGCAGAACAAGTCCGACGGCTTCGCCTGCGTCAGTTGTTCCTGGGCCAAGCCGGCCGATCCGCATGTGTTTGAATTTTGCGAGAACGGCGCCAAGGCCACCGCCTGGGAAATCACCGACAAGCGCGCCACCCCGGAATTCTTCGCCCAGCACACCGTCACCGAATTCGAAAGCTGGTCCGACCTTGAACTCGAAGCCGTCGGTCGCGTCACGCATCCGATGCGCTATGACGACGCCAGCGACAAGTACCTGCCGATTTCCTGGGACAAGGCTTTCGATGAAATCGGCTCGCAGTTGCGCGCGGCCGATCCCGAGAAGGTGGTCTTCTACGCCTCCGGCCGCGCCTCGCTCGAGACGTCGTACATGTACCAGCTGATGGCGCGCATGTACGGCAACAACAATCTTCCCGACAGCTCCAATATGTGCCACGAGTCGACTTCGGTGGCCTTGCCGAAGACCATCGGCGTGGCGGTCGGCACGGTCACGCTGGATGATTTCGCGGCGACCGACTGCCTGCTGTTCTTCGGTCACAACACCGGCACCAATGCGCCGCGCATGCTGCATTCTCTGGAAGAAGTGCGCAAGCGCGGCGCGCCGGTGATCACCTTCAATCCGCTGCGCGAACGCGGCCTGGTCAGTTTCGTCAATCCGCAATCGCCACTGGAAATGCTGACCCCGGCGCGCACCGCCATCAGCTCGCAGTATGTGCAGATCAAGATCGGCGGCGATACGGCCGCCGTGATGGGCATGGCCAAGTGGCTGATCGAAGCCGACGACGTCGCCCGTGAAACGCGCCAGCCGCGCCTGCTCGACGTCGGCTTCATCGCCGACCATACGGCCGGCTTCGAAGAATTCGCCGCCGCCGCGCGCAGTGCCGACTGGACCGAGATCGAACGGCGCTCGGGGGTTTCGCGCGCCGAGCTGGAACAGGCCGCGCAGACCTACGCCAACGCCCGCTCGACCATGTTGATGTATGGCATGGGTGTGACTCAGCATCGCGAAGCGGTGCGCACCATCCACATGCTGACCAACCTGCTCCTGCTGCGCGGTAATATCGGCCGGCCGGGCGCCGGCATCTGCCCGATCCGCGGCCATTCCAACGTGCAGGGCCAGCGCACCGTCGGCATCACCGAAAAGCCGGAGATGGTGCCGAAAGAAAAACTGAAGCAGCAGTACTGCTTCGATGTGCCGGAGAAAAAAGGCCTGAATACCGTCGAAGCCTGTGAAGAAATCCTCAAGGAAAAAATCTCGGCCTTCTTCATGCTGGGCGGGAATTTCGTACGCGCCATTCCCGACCACGGCCGCATGGAGCCGGCCTGGCGCAAGATTCCGCTGACGGTGCAGGTGGTCACGCGGCTCAATCGCAGCTCGGTGATCCACGGCCGCCGTTCTTATCTGCTGCCGTGCCTGGGCCGGATTGAAATCGACCGGCAGGCCGGCGGGCCGCAAGCCGTATCCGTCGAAGACAGTACCGGCTGCATGCACGGGTCGCATGGTATGGTGAAGCCGGCCTCGGAACATTTGCTGTCCGAAGTCGCGATTGTCGCCGAGATCGCCAAGCGCATCCTGATCCCCAATCCGCGCGTCAACTGGAACGCCTGGAAAGCCGACTACTCGCGCATCCGCAACGCCATTGCCGAAACCTATCCCGAAATTTTCCATGATTTCAACGAACGCATGTGGACGCCCGGCGGCTTTGCGCGGCCGCTGGCGGCGCGCGAGCGCAAGTGGAAGACCGAAAACGGCAAGGCCAACTTCATCACGCCCGACAGCCTCGACGAGGATCCCGACATGCCTGCCGACGGCCCGGACGTGCTGCGGCTGATGACCACGCGCGGCGACAGCCAGTTCAACACCACCGTGTACGGACTCGACGATCGCTTTCGCGGTGTGCACGGCACGCGTCAGGTATTATTGATGAATGCCGCCGACATGTCCCGACTGGCGCTGGAGGAAGGCGATTTCGTGACGGCCTCGACCGTATCGCAGGATGACATCGCGCGCAGCGTCGCCAATCTGCGCGTGCATGCATTCGATATTCCGGCCGGTTGCGTGATGGGATATTTCCCTGAACTCAATCCGTTGATTCCCTTGGCGCACCATGCCAGGGAAAGCAAAGTGCCGGCCGCCAAATCCATCCCGGTGCAATTGATGCGTACGCAGACGCATCCAGCGCCGCCTGAAGACCTTGTTATTGGAGCTCCCGCACCTTGAAGACATTCCACTGCGACAATTGCAGCAAGCAGGTTTTTTTTGAGAACACCGTCTGCAATCATTGCGGCTGGATGCTGGGCTATCAGCCCGAACACCAGATCATGAGCAGCTTTACGCCGGTCGACCAAGCCGAGGAGCAGGTCGATGCAGCTGTTAATGCAGCTGTTGATGCTTTGGCCGGGGTGCAGGCCGACGTATCGACCGACGTAACTACCGACGTAACTACCGATTCGCAGGTGGCGGACGCAGCCAGCCCTTCCGAAACGCCGTTGCGCTGGCGCAGCGTCAATCCGCTCAATGCCGGCAAGCTGTTCCGGCAATGCCGCAACTATGCGCAGGAACAAGTGTGCAACTGGATGCTCGACGACCAGGACGAGCACGAGCTGTGCGCCTCTTGTCGCCTGACCACCGTCATTCCTTCACTCGACGTCGCCAACAATCGCCTGTTGTGGCACCGGCTGGAGGTCGCCAAGCGCCGCCTGCTGCATTCGCTCTGGACCATGCGCTTGCAACCGCCGCCCAAGATGGAGGATGCCGGCAACGGACTGTCCTTCGAATTCCTGCAGGACATGCCGCACGAAAAAATCATGACCGGCCATGCCGACGGCGTCATCACCATCAACATCGCCGAAGCCGATCCGGCCTACCGCGAGAAGATGCGCGAGCAGATGGCCGAGCCCTATCGCACGCTGCTGGGACATTTTCGCCATGAAAGCGGGCATTATTATTTCGATCGCCTGATCGCCGGCACGCCGCGGCTGGATGCGTTTCGGGCGCTGTTCGGCGACGAGAGCACCGATTACGGACAAAGCCTGCAGCGCCACTACGACAACGGTCCGCCGCAAGGCTGGGAGCAGAACTTCGTGAGTGTCTATGCCAGCAGCCATCCGTGGGAAGACTGGGCTGAAACCTGGGCGCATTACCTGCACATGTTCGACACGCTTGAAACCGCCTATTCCTGTGGCGTGCAATTGCGTCCTCAGCATCGGGGGGAGCAGCAGCTGGTGATTGATGCCTCGCCGGTGGAAGAGGACAGCTTCGACGAACTGTCGCGCGAGTGGTTTGCGCTGACCTATGTACTCAACAGCCTCAACCGCAGCATCGGCATGCCGGATTCGTATCCATTTACGCTGTCGACCCCGGTGCTGGAAAAGTTGCGTTTCGTTCACACCGTGGTGCGGGAAGCGGGTGCGGCTCAGGAGGCAGAGGCATCGGGAATTTCCTGATACCTTTAACAACATTGTCGCCGTAAGCTTCTCCCATCCCTCGCAGACACAAGAACGGAGCTTACAATGAGCGGCAACAACGGTGGCACCAACAACGAAATTTCCCTGAGCTATTGCATCGCGAACTACGCGGTTACCCTCGACATCCTCGCCATTCTCGTGCGGAAGAACTACCTGACGCGCGACGATGCGCTGGAATCGGTTCAGCGTGCGCGCAAGCTGGCGAACCTTTCGAACGGCTTTCCCGGCGAGCAGGATTATTTGTCCGCCGCCAAGGAATGCATGGAGCTGATCGACCAGGTGTTCAAGACCGATACCTCCAATCTGGCCTTCGTCGGCAAGGGCCGCAGCGCCGGCGCGCAGGACCAGGCGCAGTAACTTACCGTCTTCCGCAATGAAAAGCGGCAGCAGGGCATGATCGAAATGCCTTGCTGCCGCTTTTTGCCGTCCTTTTTTTCTTGGCGACTACTTGGCGACTACTTGGTGATTACTTGGCCAGCCGCGCCTTCGGCGTGTTCGACAGGTCGCATAGCACATCCACCATCGCCGAGAAATCGTTGCCGCCGAAGCCGCGCGCACGCGCCGTGCTGAACGCTTCGCGCGCCGCTGCACCGATCGGCATCGGCGACTTGGCCGAGTTGGCGGCGCTGACGATCAGCGTCAGGTCCTTGTGCGCCAGGTCGATGGTGAAGCCCGGCGCGATGTCGCCCTTGAGCACCTTGTCCGGCCACGCAATCTTGAGCTGGCCGTTGGTGGCGGTGGTGCCGTATATGACGTCGAGGGTCTTTTCCAATGACAGGCCGAAGCGTTGCGACAGCGTCAGCGCTTCCGCGTTGAGCTGGCACGAAACAACCGCCAGGTAGTTATTGACCAGCTTGGTGCGGGTACCGGTGCCGACCGCGCCGCAATGATGGATGGTAGTGCCCATCGCCTGCAGCAGCGGCAACACCTTGTTGAAATCGGCCTCCGTGCCACCCACCATGAACAGCGATTCGCCGCGATCGGCGTGACTCGCCAGGCGACCCACCGGCGCATCCACGAAGGACTTGCCGCCGGCCAGCGCGGCTGCCGCCAGTTCATCGGTGGCTTCCGGTTCGACCGTGCTCATGTCCATCACAATGGCGCCCTTGCGCGCATGTGCCAGCACGCCGTCGGCGCCGCTGACGGCTTCCAGCACCACGGCCGTGTTGGGCAGCATGGTGACGATGACGTCGAGGTCGCGCGAGGCTTCGGCGATGCTGCCGGCGGCCTTGGCGCCCAATTTGACCAATGCGCCGACGGCGTCGGCGTTGATGTCGAACACTGTCAGCGCGAAGCCCTTGCGCTGCAGGTTGGACGCCATGCCCAGTCCCATGCGGCCGAGGCCGACGAAACCGACGGTAAGGTTGTTGCTCATGCTTGTCTCCTTATGGTTTTTTGTTTTCTATTTGTCGTTTGCTGAATGTTGTCGCCTTACACGCTCAGGTATGAGGTCTTGACGATGGTATAGAAATCGATCGCATACGTGCCTTGTTCACGCGGTCCGTAGCTCGATCCTTTGCGGCCGCCGAACGGGACATGGTAGTCGAGGCCGGCGGTGGCCAGGTTAAGCATGGTGAGGCCGGCTTCGGCGTTGGCCTGGAAGTGGCGCGCGTGCTTTTGCGAGGTGGTGCAGATGCCGGCCGACAGTCCGAAGGCGGTGTCGTTGGCCAGGTGCAGCGCTTCGTCGTAGTCCTTGGCGCGGATCACGGCGGCGACCGGACCGAACACTTCTTCGCGGTTGATGCGCATGTCGTTGGAGGTCTCGGTGAACAGCGTCGGCGACAGGTAATGTCCCGGCGTCGCGCGTTGCAACAGCTCGCCCTTGACCACGGCGCGCGCGCCTTCGGCGATGCCGACGTCGATGTAGCGCAAGTCTTGTTCCAGCTGGCGGCGGTCGACTACCGGACCGACCTGGGTACCGGCCTTCAGTGCATTGTCGGTGACGATCTTGCCGAGCCGTTCGGCGACGGCGGCGACGAAGCGGTCATGGATGCCGGTCGTGACGATCAGGCGGCTCGACGCCGTGCAGCGCTGGCCGGTCTGGAAGAAGGAGCCGTCGACGGCGCAATTGACGGCGGTGTCGAAGTCGGCGTCGTCCAGCACCACCAGTGGATTCTTGCCGCCCATTTCCGCCTGCACGCGAATCATGCGTTGGGTCGCGCGCTGCACGATCTGGCCGCCGGTCTTGACCGAGCCGGTGAAGGTGACGGCATCCACGCCAGCCAGAATGGCGTCGCCGACCACCGCACCGGCGCCGTGCACCAGGTTGATCACGCCGGCCGGCACTCCGGCGCGGGCGATGATGTCGACCAGCGCGGTGGCGCTGGCCGGGGTCAGTTCAGATGGCTTGAAGACCACGGTGTTGCCGAAGGCCAGCGCCGGCGCGATCTTCCATGCCGGAATCGCCACTGGAAAATTCCACGGCGTGATGACGCCGATCACGCCGACCGGATCGCGCGTGATTTCGACTTCGATGCCGGGCCGCACCGAGGCCAGCTTTTCGCCGCGGATGCGCACCACCTCGCTGGCGAAGAAACGGAAGATGTTGGCCGCGCGCGCCACTTCGCCGATGCCTTCGGCGCGGGTCTTGCCTTCTTCGCGGGCCAGCAGTTCACCCAATTCTTCCTTGCGGGAAAACAATTCATTGGCGACCGTGCTGAGGATGTCCGAACGCAATTGCACCGTGTTGCGCGACCAGCCCGGCAGCGCCTGCCGCGCTGCAGCAACGGCGTCGGCGGTTTGCGCCGCACTGGCGTGCAGGGCGACGCCGACGACTTCATTGGTATCCGACGGATTGATGTTGTCGTGGCGCTCGGTACCTGCGACCCACTCGCCGGCGATCAGGTTCTTGTACTCGATCATGGTCAGCCTTCTGTAAAGAGAAATGCGGTAAAGAAAATTGCGGAATTGCGGAAGAAGCATGCGGCGGCGCAACGAAGAAAAAACGACCTCCGCACCGATGGCAGACGCCAGCATTGCACGGGCGAAACGCCGCCGTCCAATACCTGATTGTGATCGCGCCATTACGTTTCTGCATGCGGCGTCCTTCCATAGCAATCGGGAATGAGCCGATCACAATCAGGTATTAGACATGGCGTGTCGGTCGCGTTAAGTTTTCTGCGCCGACGGATGGAATGCAGCCATCCGAAATCGACCCCGGGACTGAACGCCATGGAGATCCTCATGTGTTCACCTGCGGCCATACCAATGATAATGGAGAAGACAATGCGCATGAGATTGACAGCACTGGCGGCGGCGATCGCCGCCGGCATGATGATGGCGCCGGCAGGCGCGGCATTTGCCGCGGGCGACACCATCAGGATAGGTTTCATCACCGACATTTCCGGCGTGTACGCCGACATCGACGGTCCGGGCGGCGTGGAAGCGATCAAGATGGCGATCGCCGACGCCGGCGGCAGCGTCAACGGCAAGAAGATCGAACTGTCCGTCATCGATCACCAGAACAAGGCCGACATCGCCGCCACCCGTGCGCGCGAATGGTATGACGCCGGTTACGACCTGGTCATCGGCGGCACCAATTCTTCCGCCAGCCTGGCCATCGCCAAGATCGCGGCGGAGAAGAAGCGCGTCTTCATTTCTTCCGGCAGCGGCACCACGCGCCTGACCAACGAAGAGTGCAACGCCTACACCGTGCAATACACCTACGACACCATGTCGGTGGCGCGCGGCACCGGCACGGCGATGGTCAAGCAGGGCGGCAAGACCTGGTATTTCCTGACGGCCGACGTGGCGTTCGGCAATTCGCTGGAGAAGGACACCGCCGACACCGTGCGCGCCAACGGCGGCACCGTGCTGGGTGCGGTCAAGCATCCGCTCGGCGCCAGCGATTTTTCGTCCTTCCTGCTGCAGGCGCAGGCTTCCAAGGCGCAGGTGCTGGGTCTGTCGACCGGTGGCACCGACCTGATCAATGCGATCAAGGGCGCCTCGGAATTCGGCGTGTCCAAGACCATGAAGCTGGCCGGCATTTTGATGTTCATCAGCGACATCCATTCGCTCGGTTTGCAGCAGACCCAGGGTTTGTATTTCACCGACGGTTACTACTGGGATCGCACCGATGAATCGCGCGCCTGGTCGCAGCGCTTCTTCGCCAAGACTAAGCGCATGCCAAGCTCGCTGCAGGCCGGCGACGCCTCCGCCACGTCGACTTACCTGAAGGCGGTCAAGGCCACCGGCGGCACCGATCCGGACAAGATCATGGCTTACCTGCGCGAGAACAAGATCAATGACTTCTTCGCCACCAACGGTGTGATCCGTCCGGACGGCCGCATGGTGCACGATATGTTCCTGATGCAAGTGAAGGCCCCGGCGGACTCCAAATATCCATGGGATTACGCCAAGGTGGTGCAGACGATCCCGGGCGATGCGGCTTACATGAGCAAGGCGGAATCGAAGTGTAGTCTGTGGAAATAAAATGTAGATAGATCGAAGCAGTGGTTGCAGAAAACGTCCGCCGTGTGCGGACGTTTTTATTTGCTGTCGCGATTGCTCATTGTTGCAATAGCCATGGCAGTCGCCATAAAAAAACCCGCCGGAGAAGGCGGGTTGAACGCACAGCTGAAAAATTTTATACCGGACCGAAACCGAGTGCTTCGCGGAAGCGGTTCTTGGTGTAGACGCCGTCGCGGGTCGGCAGCGCGCGCGGCAATTCGTCGGCTTGCACGAACACTTGCGCCAGCAGCGCGCCGGAACGTGCGTTGATGTCGGCGGCCAGCGACGGCAGCTGCTCCAGCGTGTTGATCGTGACCACCTTGCCGATGCCGCAACCGCGCGCCACTGCCGCCAGGTCGGTGCCGAGGCTGGTGTGGCTGCGCTGCATGCCGGTTTCGCCGAAGTGTCCGTTGTCGATCACGATGATGTTGAGATTGGACGGTTTTTGTGCGCCGATGGTGGCGAGCGCGCCGATGCCCATCAGTTGTTCGCCGTCGCCGGTGATGACCAGTACGGTGCGCTTGGGTTGCGCCAGTGCCAGTCCGAGGCCGACCGCAGCGGCGCCGCCCATCGCGCCCCACAGGTAGAAATTCTCGGGGCGGTCGCCGGCGGCGTAGACGTCATACGTTGCTGAGCCGAGGCCGGTGATGACCAGCGCATCCGGGCAGGCCGCGATCAATTGCTTGACGAAGGCGCGGCGGTCGATGTGTGCAGTGCGTTGATTCGCTTGATTCTGCTGGCTCATTTTCCCTCCCATTTTTTCTTGCCGATCAGGCGTTGGCCGAGCAGCACGCAGACGGCTTCACCACCTTCGAACGCGGCGTCGAAACCGGCCGACACCGTGGCCGCGACTTCTTCCGGGCGGTCGGCGCGCAGCACCGTGATGCCCATCAGTTCGATGGCGGCCTGAGTGGCCTTGCCCATCGGCGATTGCCATTGATTGAATTCGGCCCATTCGCCGCGCATGGTGATGATGGCGAGGAAAGGGAAACGGCAATTGTTCACCAGCGAGAACATGTTGATGCAGTTGCCGACGCCGCTGCTTTGCATCAGCAGCACTGCGCGCTCGCCGCCGAGCCAGGCGCCGCATACGCTGGCGACGCCTTCTTCTTCGGTGGTCAGCACGATGGGGTGCATGCCGGGTTCTTCGTGGACGCGATTGATCACGTGCGAGTGGCCGGCATCGGGCACATAGGCCACCTGGCTGACGCCGCCGTTCTTGAGGATGGAAAAGATATCTTCGCGCCAGGCGTAGAGGTCGTTTTGGGCGCTGCCAGGACTGTTCATGTTTGCTATTCCCCGTTCATTGAGCTTGGATGGGAATAGTAGGGCGCGCCCCGCGCAGGCGTCCAATGCTGAAATTTGTTCGGTCAATCAGTTTTCAGCATAGCTCTCGCGAACGTCCGGATGAGACGTTCGCGAGCAGATCAGTTTGCCAGCCAGGTAGCGCCGGGCCAGTTGTCCTGGGCCAGCATTTCCTTGATCAGTGCGCGCAGTTCGGTGACCGCGCAGCGCACCGCAATCGACGAACGTCGCGTCAGCGGCAGCGCCAGCACGATCTTGCGCTGCAGGGTCGGACTGGAGATCGGCGCCACGCTCAGGCGTCCGGCGGCGACGTCGTCGAACACCGCGACGCCGGGCAGGATGGTGTAGCCGAGGCCGCTGAAGACGAGATTTTTTTGCACGTTCATGGCGTTGGTTTCGGCGACCACGTTGAGGTCGATCTCGGCCAGCGCACAAGCCTTGTCGACCAGCAGTCGCAAGCCGTGCGGCTGGCTCGGCAGGATCAGCGGCAACTCGGCGACGTAACGCAGGGCGGCGACGCCGTCGACGGCCGGATTCTTGCCGGGGAGGGAAACCAAGTAGAGGCTTTCGTCGAGCAGCGGTTGCACTTCCAGCACCGAGGAAGGTTTGGGATCGTAGAGCAGCGCCACGTCGACGGCGCCGTCTTCCAGCCACTGTTGCAAGTGGCCGGCGTAAGCGACGGAAATGTTGACGATCAGTTGCGGATACAGCGCACGCAGCCGCGTGATCAGGCGCGCGGCCAGCAGGTCGGTGGTGCTAGGCAGCAGGCCGACGGTGATGTTGCCGGTGACCATGCCGGGCTCCGGCACGATCTCGGCCTTGGCAAGATCGAGCTCATGCAGCGCGCGCTTGGCGTGCGTCGCCAGAATCTGGCCGGCGTCGGTCAGTTCCATGCCGCGGCTGCCGCGTTCGAACAGGGTGGTGCCGATGTCTTCTTCCAGCATGCGCAACTGGCGCGACACGGCGGGCTGGACGATGTGGAGCAACTCCGCTGCGCGCGTGACGCTGCCGGTTTCGGCAATGGCGAGCAGGGCGCGCAATTGTTTGACGTTCAAATGGCCTCCTTGATTTGCTGCGGCCATTGAGGCCGGGCTTATTCTCATGCGTCTGAAGCGCATTGGTCCCGGCGAGTTTAGCACCACTGCAGCCGGCACAGGGAGTGGCGCTCCCTGTGCCGGCCACCGGTTTTAGTGTGAGAACAGCACCGGCAAGGTCATGCAATTGAGGATGGTTTTGGTGACGCCGCCCAGCAGCACCTCGCGGAAGCGGGTGTGGCCGTAGCCGCCCATTACGAGCAGGTCTGCGCCGGTGTCGGCGGCGAGCGAGAGCAGCGCATTGCCGACGTCCATGTCGGTGGGCTGCTGCCGCACGCTGACCTTGACGCCATGGCGCGCAAGGAAAAGGGCAATGTCCGCGCCGGGTTCCTGGCCATGGACGTCATATTGCTGTTCGGGATTGAACAGCACCACGTCGACATTGCGGGCGCGCCGCAGGAACGGCAGCGCGTTGGTGACTGCGCGGGTGGCTTCCATGCTGCCGTCCCAGGCCACCAGGATGTTGGTGCCGATCTTGTCGAACGCGCCGGCGTACGGAATCGTCAGGACCGGGCGCGCGGTATTGAGCATCACGTATTCCGGCAGGTCGTAGACGTCGCTCGAATCGCGCTCGTCCGGATCGGTCTGGCTCAGCACCACCAGGTCGGCGTAACGCGCCTGCAGAACCAGTGCGCCGGCCGGGTCGTCTTCGCCAAGGCGGCGTTCGAACGAAACGCCTTCACGGCGCGCTGCTTCTTCAAACTTCTGCAGGTCGCTCTGTGCGCGCTCGCGCAAGGAGTCGATGACGCCACCGATGAAGACCACGCCGTCGGGATAAATGAAACGGGAAATGCCAGTCATCGCTGCGCCCGCCAAGTGTGCTTCGTGGCTCGCGGCCAGTTGTGCGGCCAGGCGGATGCGCGCCGCGGCATGCCGGGATTGATCGACATGGACGAGTATGGTTTTGTAAGTCATGAGTTCACCTTGGAGTCGGAAGGCAGGAAAACTGATGCACGACGGCCATCAGCACTTGTCGCCAACATAGCACTGCGGTTGCCGGGCCCTTTTGATGTACGTCAAGCAGAACCGCGTCGCGGCAACAACCCTGTTGCTGAATTTGTCGCCGGGCAAAAGATGAAAAAGATGCAGAAAAGAAACGCGTTGCAGAAAAATCAAAAAAAGATGCGTAGTATGTGCTTGTTGACCTAAGTCATGGCGCGACGAGCTGCATTCGCTAGCATGGAGATCACCCGAGTCCTCTTGCCAATGCGCCGACCATGCTCCAGACCAAACAATCCTCCGTCTTTTTTCTGGCCAAGGCCGTGATCGTGCTGGCCTGCGGCCTGCTCGTCGCTCTCGCCGCCGTTACCGACTGGCGCGGGCGAATACAGCAACTGAAAGAGGCTGAAGCCACCAGTCGCAACATTTCGCTGGCATTGGCGCGGCACGCTGAAGATACCTTCAGGCAAGCCGATACGACCCTGATTTTCCTGGCCGAACGATTGGAGCATGATGAGCGCAATCCGTCTTCGCTGTACAAACTGGAAACGCTATTGGCCCGGCAGGCAGTCGAATTGCCGCAACTTCACGGCTTGTTTGCCATCGGCCGCGACGGCGAGTGGCTGATTAATTCGCGTCAATTCAAGTCGGGCAACGTCAACAGCGTCGACCGCGAATACTTTCTTTATCATCGTCAGCACGCCGAGTTGACGCCCCACATCAGCATGCCGGTGCAGAGCCGCGCCAACGGTGAATGGATCATCACCATCTCGCGCCGCGTGAATGCCGCCGACGGCAGCTTCAACGGCGTCGTCATGGCAGCGATACGGATAGCCTATTTCAGCAAGTTTTACGAGAGCTTCGATATCGGCAGCGCCGGTGCGCTGATCCTCGCCAGCAATCGCGGCGTTTTGCTGGTACGGCGACCGTTGTTGAACGATTCGATCGGGAAGAGCCTGGCGAACGCGGCGGTATTCCGGGACCATGCAGCCCTCCATGCCAACGGCGTCGCACGCATTCGCTCCGCGCAGGACGGCATCATTCGCATCAACAGTTATCGTCACTTGGAACGCTATCCGCTGTTCGTTGCGGCCGCGTTGTCCGAGCAGGAAGTACTGGCCGGATGGCGTGCGGACGTAACGCTGCATGTCAGCGGCCTGGTGCTGCTGCTGGCGTTGCTCGGCTGGCTGGGAAGCCGCCTGCTGAAGCAGATCGGTTTGCGGGTGGACGCTGAGAACGAAGCCAACCGGGTGCGCGAGCATGTCGAATACCTGAACCGGACGCTGCAGAATCTCGCCATGAAGGACGGCCTCACCAGCCTTGCCAATCGTCGCTGCTTCGACGAAGAGATCGCGCGGGCCTTGCGCCGCTGTGCACGCGACCAGACTGCGTTGGCGTTGATCATGTTCGACGTCGATTTTTTCAAACGCTATAACGATACCTATGGCCATCTCGCCGGCGACGAATGCTTGCGCCAGTTGTCGCAGGCGGTGCTCCAGGCGCAAAAACGCGAGGGTGACCTGGCTGCGCGTTACGGCGGCGAAGAGTTGGTGCTGCTGCTGCCCGATTGCGACGGCGCCGATGCTGCGGTCATCGCGGAAGCAACCCTGGCGCGCGTACGCGCCTTGCAGATTTCACATCAGGGAAATCCTTGCGGGATCGTGACGGTCAGTGCTGGTGTCGCGGTCCTGAGCACGGTCAGCGAAGGGGATACTGCCGAACTGTTGATCGGCAAGGCGGACAAAGCCTTGTATCAGGCAAAATCGAGTGGCCGCGACCGGGTATGCGTCGACAGCCCTGCGGGCAGCGTTGCGCTGGCCTATGCGGCGGGTTGACATGGTGCGCGGCGCTGATCGCCGGCTATGTTGGAACGCCTTTCCTACCCATTGGTGAACTGCGTTCCTCTCGCCTCAGCTGCGCTCGGGTGCAATCATTTCGGCGTAGTCGTACAACGCGCCGAGAATTTCCTCGCCGCGTTCGTCGACCGACTCCGACAACTGGTCGATTTCCTCGAACAGGCCGTCCAGCGTCCGGGCGCCGCCTGCACCGTTGAACAGACGCGCGGCGCGATGATCTTCCCAGCGCTGGATTTCTTCCGGCGACAGGGTCTCGGGGAAATTGCGCGCGCGGTAGCGGAACAGTAATTCTTCCAGCCGTGCATCGTCGAAGCTGGTCTTCGCCTGTGACTGCGCCAGTTCCAGCGGCGTCAGTGCGCGCAGTTGCGTGAGCTGCCGGCGGTCGTTGTTGCCGACGAAGCCGCCGTAGAGATCTTCATCGACATCGCTTGGCGCTTCTTTCGGACGCTGGAACACCTTGGCCCAGATCGCACCCATCTCCGGCAATTCCGCGGCCGCCTTGGCGTTCTGCAAGGCCGCGTCGATGTCGAGGTTGAATTCGGCAGCGCGGTGCGGCGTCAGCGTCTTCAGGCTGGCGATCACCATCGGCGACTTGTTCAGGTGGATGGTCTTGACCGGCAGGCGCGTGACGCCTTCGGGCAGGTCGTCGGTCTTGCTGAACATGCGCATGCGGATCGTGTCGGCGTCGAGGCCGGCGAGTTCGCGCGGATCGCGGCTGAGGTCCCAGGCGATCACTTCATTCTTGTTGGTCGGGTGCGTGCCGAGCGGCCACATCACGGCGAGGCAGCCTTGCGCGGCGGGGAACATGCCGGACACGTGCAGGAAGGGTTTGGCCAGCGGCAGGCCGAGTTCGGCGGCGACGCGATCCTTCTTGTGCAGCGCCAGGCAGAAGTCGAACAGGCGCGGCTGCTTGTCCCGTATCAGGCGGGCGAAGGCGATCGTCGCGCGTACGTCGGACAGGGCATCGTGCGCCGCTTCGTGCAACAGGCCGTTGGCCTTGCTCAGGTGTTCCAGCTTGAAGCTGGGCGTGACGCCGTCTTCCTTCTTCGGCCATTCGATGCCTTCGGGGCGCAGTGCGTAAGTCGTGCGCACGACGTCGAGCAAGTCCCAGCGGCCGCAGCCGTTTTGCCACTCGCGCGCATACGGATCGATCAGGTTGCGCCAGAACATGAAACGCGTGATTTCATCGTCGAAGCGGATGGTGTTGTAGCCGACGCCGATGGTGCCCGGTTCGGACATGGCCTGTTCGATCTGCGCCGCGAACTGGTACTCGGGGATGCCGCGCTCAAGACAGACTTGCGGCGTGATGCCGGTGATCAGGCAGGACTGCGGATCGGGCACGAAGTCGGGCGCCGGCTTGCAGTAGATCATGATCGGATCGCCGATTTCGTTGAGCTCGGCGTCGGTGCGGATGGCGGCGAACTGGGCGGGACGATCGCGGCGCGCCTGGGCGCCGAAGGTTTCGTAGTCGTGCCAGAGGAAGGTGTGATTGGACATCGTGACGGTACAGTGACGGTTCGGTGGTTGCAGCACGGAGGCGCCGGCAGGGCCGGCAAAACTTTCCGCGATTCTAACCGATAGAACCTGTCACCCGGCCGGAGCGTTACTGGACGATGCGCCGTTCGTTCTTGTTAAGGATGCCTTGCAGGGTCTTTTGCAGGTCGCCGGTATGGACGGTGGCTGTATTGCCTCCGCCGTATTCGATGTTGTCGATGACCCAGCCGCGCGCGTCGCGCGTGAGGATGACGCGGTCATTCGACTTGAACGGAGCCTGCAGCTTGGCGTCGCTGTAGATCAGTTCGACCGTGCAGACGCCGCTGCTGTCGGCGCTGCTCTGGCTGATCTCGCAGCGCAGCAGTCGATACGTCGAGGCGCCCTTGGGATGGGTGGTGAACAGGTCGCCGTCGACCAGCGGCGGAGTCTGGTTGTCGGTCTGGGCCAAGTGAGCTTCTTCCGCCACCGAGACGTCCTTGAGCAGATCGAACAGCGGCACCGACAGGAAGTGGCGGAAGGTGATCAGTTCCTTCAGCGATAACGCACCGACGGGGCGATTCGACTGGTGGGTCTGGTAGAAACTGTTGACCAGATCCTTGGCCTCCTGCTCGCGGCTGGCGCTGCACGCGGTCGTCGCCAGGGCGACAACCACGATCATCATTTGCCTCATCATTGTGCCGAATTGCTTCACGATCGTTCTCTCCCCGGCGATGGCGGCGCGGGAGATTGCCCGCACGGCAAAGCCATTGCTGTGTTGTCATGTTGTCAGCTTCCCCGTTTTTTCCTCGGGGAAATGCAGCCAGCATGATAAATCAAACGTCGGACTTTGCGTGTACGTCGCAGCCGTCTGCAGGGATGTTATCGGAAGCGGCGGCGCATTTCTTCAATGTCGCCGGCAGGAGATAAAACCGGCACTTCAGTTGAATTCGTTGATGATGCTGCTGAGGGTGTCGGTGAGATATTCGCGCTGCGACGACTGGTCGCTGCCGAGGAATTCGATGTCGTCGATGCGCCATTGCTTGTCTTCCCTGACCAGCATCAGCTTGTCTTTCCACTTTTCTTCATCTCCTCCGTTGCCGCCCTTGTAGGTGAACCTGACCTGGCAGGCGGCGTGCGCGTCGTCGCTTTCGCAACTGTCGACCTTGAAGGTGGAGGCGCCTTCGAACAGCGAAGTGAACAAGTCGCCGTCCACCAGCGGCGGCACCGGATCGGTGGCGGCAGCGTGGTATTTGATTTCGGTTTCGGAGGCTTGGCTCAGCAGCTTGAACAGCGCCTGCGAGACGAACGGCTGCAACTGTTTCAGCTCGTCCGCGCTCGGGATGCCCGGACTGTGCGTCTTCAGGTGCTGCTGGTAAAAGCCGGAAATCACCTTCTCCTGCAAGTGCGTATCGTCCGGCGGTTCGCCGCAGCCGGCCGCGAGGGCGACCGCCGACAAGGCGGCGAGGCGGGTAAGAATCTTCATGCGCGTGGTCCGGGTATATCGATGTGGAGGTGCAATGTCATTAGTCGGTTAGGTCGGGCAATCGGCATTGCGTTCCCGGTGTTTGCACATTGCGGCAGGATCGCCTGCCGCAATGACAACTTAGCTTGAAGGCGTATTTACTTCGAGCCGCTCAGCAGCGCAAAGTGTTCGACAGTCGGTGCGCCGGCGAAGAACGGGCCGACGATGCCGCGCCATTCGGTGAAGGCAGGCGATTCACGAAAGTCGACGGTATGGTTTTCCAGTGTCGCCCATTGCACCATCAGGAGGTAGCGTTCCGGCGATTCGATGCCCTTTTGCACCTGATGGCCGAGATAGCCCTTGGCCTTGGCGATGGTCTGTGCGACGCCGCGTTGGATGGCTTCGTCGAATTCAGCCTGTTTGCCCGGTTGGATGCGGATGTCGGCAAGTTCCAGAATCATTGTTGTCTCCGTTTGAGCGTGTAATTGAAAGTAAGTGCGTGGTGAAGCGGGGCTTGATTATTACATTTTCCCGCGAGCATCGCGTGAGCACGGTCGCGCGACGGCTGAAAAACTTTCACGCCGGTGCGGCCAAATTGGGGCAGTGCCGGTCCACGGCGGGGAATTCTGCACCGGGACAACGCAAGCCCGGCCGGACGCGCGTTTTTTTTGCGTTTTTCGCTGGTTTAAGGCTCCGGGGCAATTGTCATTTGGACGTTGCGTCAATACACTAGCGGTCATTCCATAACAAGGCGCATCACGGCTTTCAGCCAGTGAACGACCGATAACAACTTCACTCGGAAGGAAATTCATGGCGGGTTCATATTTCCCACAATGGCGTGTGCGCAGCGGCACGTCGGATGGACAAGGACAGGTCATCGCGGCCGACGAACGCCTGCCGATGCCGCAAACGGTCGCCATGGGCGTGCAGCACGTGGTGGCGATGTTCGGTTCGACCGTGCTGGCGCCGCTGCTGATGGGCTTCGATCCCAATCTGGCGATTCTGATGTCGGGCGTCGGCACCTTGCTGTTCTTCTTGCTGGTGGGCGGTCGCGTGCCGAGCTATCTCGGTTCCAGCTTCGCCTTCATCGGCCTGGTGATCGCCGTCACCGGCTATGCCGGACAAGGTCCGAACACCAACCTCGGCGTCGCGCTCGGCGGCATCGTTGCCTGCGGCGTGGTGTATACGCTGATCGGTTTCCTGGTCGGTATCGTCGGCACGCGCTGGATCGAAACCCTGATGCCGCCGGTGGTGACCGGTTCGGTGGTCGCGGTGATCGGCCTGAACCTGGCGCCGATCGCGGTCAAGGGCGTGACCGGCAACAACTTCGACGCCTGGATGGCGCTCGGCACGGTGTTGTGCGTGGGCCTGGTGGCTGTCTTCACGCGCGGCATGATGCAGCGTCTGCTGATTCTGATCGGTCTGCTGCTGGCATACGTGATCTACGCGATCCTGACCAACGGCGCCGGCCTCGGTAAACCGATCGATTTCAGCGCCGTCGCCAACGCCGCATGGTTCGGCATCCCGGGCTTCGCAGCGCCGGTGTTCAAGGCGGAAGCCATGGCCTTGCTGGCTCCGGTCGCGATCATCCTGGTGGCGGAAAACCTTGGCCACATCAAGGCGGTCAGCGCCATGACCGGGCAGAACCTCGACAAGTACATGGGACGCGCCTTCATCGGCGACGGCCTGGCGACTATCCTGTCGGGCAGCGTCGGCGGCACCGGCGTGACCACGTACGCAGAGAACATCGGCGTGATGGCGGTGACCAAGATTTATTCGACGCTGGTGTTCGTGGTGGCGGCGGTGATTGCGATCGTGCTGGGCTTCTCGCCCAAGTTCGGCGCGGTGATCCTGACGATTCCGGGCGCGGTGCTGGGCGGCGTGTCGATCGTGGTGTTCGGCCTGATCACCGTATCGGGCGCGCGCATCTGGGTCGAGAACAAAGTCGACTTCTCCAACAATACCAACCTGATCGTGGCAGCGGTGACGCTGGTGCTGGGCGCGGGCGACTTCACGCTGAAACTGGGCGGCTTCGCGCTGGGCGGCATCGGTACCGCCACGTTCGGTGCGATCATCTTGTATGCCTTGCTGAGAAAACGCGGCGCATAAAGTTGTCGAAATTAAAACGCGGCCTGACGGTCGCGTTTTTACATGCAAAGTTTTACCGATTCAATCTTCGCGAACTTGTCACGTGGTTGCCAAGGACTTGCCAGATTTCCATTGAGCAATGTTCGTGAACTTACTATACTCACGCGTGGCAATTGCTTTGCATCGGAACAGGACCGGGAAGGGGACTGCGATGCGCCAGAAGGAATTGCCTCTTGCCGGCCGCGGCTTATCACTCAAAAAACAGGAACACGCCGTATGAAGATCTCTCTGACACATTCCCTCGCGTTGTTGTGCGTCGCCGCTGCTCCCTTGCTGTCAGGGTGTGATGCGTTGGCGGGCAAGAAAGATTACGCTTATTTCCGCAAGCATCTGGATGAAGCCAAATCGATTTCCGACCAATGCCAGATGAACGGCACCTCCGGCATGTCCAAGGCGCAGATGTCGCAATGCGACGCCGCCCGCGATGCTTACGCCAACCGTAACTACAACTACTAATCGTTCAGAATCGGGCCGCGCGCCTCCATGGCGCCGGCCTTGTCACAAAATTGTCAAAGTCGGCCGGTAGAATCCAGCGTTTTCACGTCGATAGCGCCGCGCCATGCACAATCCCCCGGATACGCCCCAGGCCCTGCACCTGCTGTACGAGCCAGCGGGCTTCATTTGCGCGTTCCGTTTCGACGAGGGCCGCGCCACCCAATTGAAGTGGCATGAAGTCATGGCGCGCAAGATTGCGGCGCCGGCGTTCAGCTGGTTGCACGTCAAGACCGCCGACGTCAAGGTCCGTCACTGGATGGAAACCAGCGACGACATTCCCGAGCACATCGCGGAATTCCTGCTCAGCAGCGACACACACCCCTGCCTGCACACCACCGCCAACGGCGCCTACGGAACGTTGGCCGACCTCAAGATGGAAATCGGCGACACCGGCACCGAAAAGGGCGCACTGCACTTTTTCCTCGACGGCAACCGTCTGCTGACCTTGCGCACGCAGCCGCTGTGTTCGACCAACATGCTGCGCCAGAAGGTGCTCGACGGCGCGCTGTTCGACAACCCGATGGAATTGTTTGCCGAGCTGTTGCGTTGCCTGGCGGACGGCTTTGATGCACGCGTGGCCTCGCTCAACGACAAGGTGGACGACATCGAAGAGTCGGTGCTGTCGGACCGTCGGCCGGAAGACCGCAGCGAACTCAGTGCGATTCGTCGCCAGCTGGCGGAATTGCGGCGTCACATCACGCCGGAGCGGCGCCTGCTGAATCAGCTCAATCGTCTGCGTCCGGCCTGGGTGCCAACCGCCGCGCTGGAAGAACTCAACCACGCGCTCGATGAGCTCAATGAACTGCACCTGACGCTGGAGGCGCTGTATGAGCGCGCCAAGTTGCTGCAGGAAGAAATCGCCTCGCAGATGTCCGAACAGATGAACCGCAATCTGATGGCCTTGTCGATCCTGACCGCGCTGCTGATGCCGGCGACGCTGGTGTCGGGCATTTTCGGGATGAACGTCGCGGGTTTGCCAGGCCTGCACGATGAGGCCTCGTTCATGATGGTGATGTGGGTGATGATGGGATTGGGTGTCGCCACGGTTGCTTTGCTGAAGTGGC
This sequence comes from Herbaspirillum sp. NPDC101397, assembly GCF_044767325.1. Lineage (NCBI taxonomy): Bacteria > Pseudomonadati > Pseudomonadota > Betaproteobacteria > Burkholderiales > Oxalobacteraceae > Herbaspirillum > Herbaspirillum sp. NPDC101397. Next base: position 45,522 of record NZ_JBIWNS010000008.1, on the reverse strand, counting down.
TGAAAATCTGGTGATCGCGGATCGTTTCGTCAAATAATATTCATCACATTCGACCCGATTGCGAAGAAATGCACAAAGCGTAGTGATGCGCTTTGTGCGATCCAACCGGCTGATTGCCGGTTGACGAGGCCAGGATCAGCAATTTCCTTTTTTTGCCTGCCCTGGTGGGCAATGATAGCGAGGGCCGTCATGACGATCATCGTGGTCATGTTCGCGATGACGTTCTTCACCCCGGCGCCAGCCACCGCGATGCAGCTCCCATCCGCGTGGTCCTTCACGCCATTCAGGGCGGTCATATTCATAGCCGCGGCGCATGCGTTCCCAGTGCCCCTGCACCCATACATGGCGATGGCCATTCCAGTTCCAGTACCCCGGCGCCCATATATAACCGCCGCGTGGCGGAGGGGCCGCTTCATAGCGAGGCGGGGGAGGCGGTGTGCCGATATTGATGTTGACGCTGACTTGTGCCGCGGCCTGACCGGGCAAGAGCACCGTCATGCAGCTGAGGGCGAGTGCGGATGCGTATAAGAAGCGTTTCATGTGGTGACTCTTTTCGATTTTGGGACAATCGCACTATACCGAGAATTCTTCGCTCGCCAACGGATAATGCATTTGATTACATTTGAAATTGCTTCAGCGGAAGTTTGGCTCGGTACCAGAAGCACCTGTCAAAAAAAATCCTTCCGCAAATAACGACGGAAGGATCTTCAATACGCTCTGTGCCATTCAATTTGATCGCCCGCGATGAACCGCGGGCGCTTCCTGCTGACGATCAGTAAGTGCCGATGTAATCGCTCTTGCCGACTTCGACGCCGTTGTGACGGAAGATGTCGTAAGCGGTAGTGACGTGGAACAGGAAGTGCTGGATGCCGTAATGCAGCAGGTAGGCTTCGCCGGTGAAGCGCTTTTCTTTCGGCGTACCGGGACGCAGCACGATTTCACGATCGGCGGCGCCGTCGAACTGTTCCGGCTTGAGGGCTTCGATGAAGGCCAGGGTCTTGTCCAGACGCGCTTGCAGATCGGCGAAGCTGGCTTCGTTGTCTTCGTACGGCGGCACTTCGACATTGGCCAGACGCGCCGGCACGCCCTTGGCGAAATCGGCGGCGATCTGCACCTGGCGGGTCAGGTTCAGCATGTCGGGAAACAGGCGCGCCTTGAGGAAGGCGTCGGCGTCGATGTTCTTTGCGGTGGCATGCGCTTCCGCCTTGGCGAGGATGCCTTTGAGGCTGTTGAGGCCTTGCTTGAAGACGGGTACCGAAGCGTTGTAATAAGAGATGGTCATGTTGCTGTCCTTTGGTGGAGTTGCCTGCATGCGCACCTGCGCATGTCCGGGTTTTATTTTGTATAACTGAGATTGAGCGGACGGAATTTCGAATACAGCCACAGGCCGCAGGCGAACAGCGTGCCGAGGAAGCCGGTGAAGATCAGCGCCATCATGATGCCGACGAACGGCGAGGCGATCAGGCCCATCAGGCCGGTCAGGTGCTGGCCGTTCCAGACGATGGTTTCGGCGCCGAAGAAGGCGAACAAACCCATCAGGATGGCCAGCGGCACCATCGAGAAGGTGGAGGCCACGAACAGGATCTTGTACACCGTGCCGAACGAGAAGCGCTGGATTTGCAATGTTTCAAACATCGTGGACTCGCAAAAAAATGCCGGCGTCCCGGGATGCCGGCGGGAACAATATTATTGGAATGATTATTTGGCGACCCAGCTGTCCTTGAGCGTGACGGCGCGGTTGAATACCGGCTTGCCGGCAACCGAGTCGACGCGGTCGGCGACGAAATAGCCGTGGCGTTCGAACTGGTAGATTGCGCCGGCTTCGGCGGTCTTCAGCGTCGACTCCAGATAGGCGGTGATGACTTCCTTGGAAGACGGGTTCAGCGCCAGCTTGAAGTCCTTGCCGCCGGCGTCCGGATGGGCGTCGGTGAAGAGGCGATCGTACAGGCGCACTTCAGCTTCCAGCGCATGGTCGGCGCTGACCCAGTGCAGGTTGCCCTTGACCTTGTAGTTGGCGCTGCCGGGCGTGCCGCTCTTGCTGTCTTCGAAGTAGTTGCAATGCACGGCGATGACGTTGCCGTCGGCATCCTTGTCGCAGCCGGTGCACTCGACCACATAGCCGTAGCGCAGGCGCACCTTGTTGCCGGGGAAAAGACGGAAGTAGCCCTTGGTCGGGACTTCCATGAAGTCTTCCTTCTCGATCCACAGATTCTTGGTGATCGGGAACAGGCGGTGCTCGCTGTCATGCAGCGGATGCGCCGGCGGGTAGACCGGGGCGCTGCATTCGACGCTCTGGCCTTCCGGGAAATTGTCGATGATCAGTTTGAGCGGACGCAGCACGGCGACGGCGCGCGGCGCCTTCGGGTCGAGGTCGTCGCGCAGCGCGCCTTCGAGGATGCTGTAGTCGATCCAGCTGTTGTTCTTGGACGCGCCGGTGCGGTCGCACATCAGGCGGATCGCTTCAGGCGTGTACCCGCGACGGCGCAGGCCGACGATGGTGGGCATGCGCGGATCGTCCCAGCCGCTGACGATGTGCTCATCGACCAGTTGCTTGAGCTTGCGCTTGCTGGTGATGATGTAGGTCAGGTTCAGGCGTGCGAATTCGTATTGATGCGGCAGCGGCTTCTTGAAGAAACCTTCTTCGGCCAGGCGTTCCAGCACCCAGTCGTAGAACGGGCGCTGGTCTTCGAACTCCAGCGTACAGATCGAATGGGTGATGCTTTCCAGCGCGTCTTCGATCGGATGCGCGTAGCTGTACATCGGGTACACACACCACTTGTCGCCGGTGTTGTGATGGGTGGCGTGGCGGATGCGATAGATGGCCGGATCGCGCAGATTCATGTTGGGGCTGGCCATGTCGATCTTGGCGCGCAGGATCAGCGTGCCGTCGGCGTGCTTGCCGTCACGCATTTCTTCGAACAGGCGCAGCGATTCATCGGCCGGGCGGTTGCGCCATGGCGAGTCGGTCCCGGGTTCGGTCAGCGTGCCGCGGGTTTCGCGCATCTGTTCGGCGTTTTGCTCATCGACGTAGGCCAGACCCTTGCGGATCAGCGCTTGCGCGCCGGCGTACATGACGTCGAAGTAATTGCTGGCGTAGTACAGGTGCGGCTGACCGCTGTGGTCCCAGTCGAAGCCCAGCCATTTGACCGAGTCGATGATGGTGTCGACGTACTCCTGGTCTTCCTTCTCCGGATTGGTGTCGTCGAAGCGCAGGTGGCAGCGGCCGTTGTAGTCGCGCGCCAGGCCGAAGTTCAGGCAGATCGACTTGGCGTGGCCGATGTGCAGGTAGCCGTTCGGCTCGGGTGGAAAGCGGGTCACTACCTGCGGCAGGGCCTGACCCTGCTTGTCGCTGCGTTCGGCATACGTGCCGGAAACCAGGTCGGCTTCGATGATGCCGCGCAGGAAATTGGTGGATGGTGCTGGAGTGTGACCGTTTTTCAGTTCGTTGCTCATGGACGCTTTGTGGGGAGACATATAGGTATAGGCAGACATTTTACCGCAGCAAGCGGTGTTGACGGGGTTTTGCGGCGCATTGAAAGCGCTTCCCGCAGGCACACGCCGGGAAATAATTGATTACACCTGATACGGATGCGAATTACCTGCCGTTTTCCTTTGCTGGCAAGCTGTGCTCATCGTCAAGTCCAAGGAGGACGTCATGAAGAAGCTGCTCAAACTCGCCATTGCCGGCATATTGGTCGCCACCTCGCTGTCGGCCTGCATCGTGGTCCCGGTCGGCCCGCCCCACGGCGGTGGTTATTACCGCCATGGGCCGTATTACGGTGGCGGCGGTTATTACGGCGGTCGCTGATCGCCGGCTGCCATTCGCTCCGCGCGGGCGGCGTTTCGTCGCATCGCGCTGTTTTCTTCTTCCGCCGCCGCAGATACTGGAATCCTGATTTGATTGGATCAACAGGAGAATTCCATGTCTGTCGGCTTGCTCAAGACCCTGCATCTGCTGGGCGTCGTGCTGTTTCTCGGCAATATCATCGTCACCGCCTTCTGGAAGGTAATGGCCGATCGCACCCGCGATCTGGCCGTGATCCGCTTCGCCGTGCGCGCGACCAACTGGGCGGATGTGTTCTTCACGTTCGGCGGCGTGCTGTTGCTGGCCGCGGCCGGGCGGGCGCTGGCGGCGCAAACCGGCATACCGGAGCTGCCCTGGCTGCGTTGGTCATATGGCTTGTTTGCGGCGACCGGATTGCTGTGGGTGGGTGTGCTGATTCCCTTGCAACGGGCGCAGGCGAAGCTGCTGGCGCCGTTGCTGCGCGATGCCGAGATTCCTGCGCGCTATTGGCGTCTGGCGCTGGCATGGGCGGTGGCCGGCACGCTGGCGACGCTGCTGCCGCTCGGAACAGCGTGGCTGATGACGGTCAAGCCGTCGCTGTGAATTGTCCGTTGTAAATTGTCGCTTGTCGCCGGCCTACATCTGCCGGAACAGGTGCGCAAACAGGCGGCTGACGGCCAGCATCTCGGGCCGCTTGCGCAGTTTCAATGACAGCTTGCCGGCGTCGTCGCGTTGTGCGGCGGCGACTTCGGCAATCTGCACGATGGTGCCGCGATGCACCTGCCAGAAACGCTCGGGGTCGAGTTGCGGGATCAATTCCCTGAGGCTGGTGCGGATCAGCGCTTCGCCGTCGGCGGTGACGACGTTGACGTATTTGTCGGTGGCTTCGAAATACACCACGTCGTCGACCGGAATCAGCCTGATCTGGTTGCCGACGGCGGCGCGAATCATGCGCAGGCGCTCCTGCACCGCGGGTATTCCCGGCGCCAGGCTGCGCAACTGCGCCAATACCTTTTCCAGTCCCTGATCATTCTTATCCTTCAGCCGCGTCTGCAAGCGTGCCACCGAGAGCGCCAGGCGTTCGTCGTTGGCCGGCTTGAGCACGTAGTCGATCGCCGCCTGCTCAAAGGCCTGGATTGCATAATCATCGTAGGCGGTCACAAACACCAGCAAGGGGAACGGGCGCTTGTCCGGCCATTCGTCGGCCAGTTCGCGCGCCGCCTCGAGGCCGCTCTGGCCGGGCATCCTGATGTCGAGGAAAAGGACGTCGGGTTGCAGCGCCAGCGCCTGCGCGACGGCCGCCATGCCGTTGGGCGCGATGCCGGCAATCTCCAGCCCGGGCCACAATCGTTGCAACTGCGCGGACAGGGCATCGGCGAGCAGGGCTTCATCTTCGGCAATCAGTGCGCGGACAGGTGGCGACGTAGCTGGCATGGTCGATGGGCTAAGACTAAGTGGGCTCGGTGTAGGACTTCTTGAGAGCGTAGATTGGAATGGTGATCTGCGCGACGGTTCCTTCGGGAATATTGTGCGTCAGCGTCAGCTCGGCCTCAGGTCCATACAAGACAGCCAGGCGCGCGCGAATGTTCTCAAGTCCGAGGTGAGTGCTGTCGGGACGGTTGTAGCTGGCCGTGCTGTTGAGGCCCCTGCCTGTGTCGAACACGCTGATGATCAGCAACTCCTGATGTTTGGTCACGCTGACGGTGCAGTCGCCGCCGTCGATCTTGGGTTCGAGGCCGTGGCGGATGGCGTTTTCGACCAGCGGCTGCAGCAGCATCGGCGCGATGCGCTGGCGTCGCAGCTCATCCGGCAACTGCAAGGTGTAGGTCAGGCGCAAGCCCATGCGCAGCGACATCAGGCCGAGGTAGGCCTTGATCAGGTCGAACTCCTGGCCCAGCGAGGTCTGTTCGCTGCGCGAGGTCGACAGCGTGGCGCGCAGGTAGTGGATCAACTGGTCAAGCATTTGCTGCGCGCGTATCGGTTCACTGGAAATCAGCGTCTGCAGCGTCGCCAGCGTATTGAACAGCATGTGCGGCTCGATTTGCGCCTGCAGCATTTGCAATTGGGCTTGCAGGGCTTGTTTCTCGATGACGACGTTGCGCGCTTCGAGCGCGGCCATTTTTTCGCGATTCCAGTAGAACAGGGTGGCGCCGACGCAGGCCAGCAGGATCAGGACGATCACGCCGATGGTGTTGTTGGCCTGGCCGGTGGTGAAGATCCTGAGCGGATAGCCGAGCAGGGAGCTGGCGATCATGTTGCCGATGACGAACGACAAGGGCGCGAAAATCACCAGCATCAGCAGGAAGCCGGGCTTGTTCGGCTCGTCCTCGCCCCATAGCAGCAGGCGGCCGCAATCGATCAGCACCATCGCCGTGGTGCCGATGCAGATCGAGAACACCAGGTTTTCAACAAAGCCGGCGCCGATGCGCATGAGGTAAGTGACCACCAGCGCACACAGCAGGTTGATGATCATGGTCGGTAGCAGACCGCGCAGCAATTCCGGCGGGATGAGGCGTAAGCGTGAAGCGGGAATGTTCATGAAAAGTTCTGAGTCAATCCGGTAAGTTCTCTGATGACGGAATGGTAACCCGATTCAACGCTTGGAAAGCCGTCCGGCGACGAAGCGTCGGATCGGCTTGATGAAATGCTGTTATCGTGCCGCCGCCCGGCATAGAATGTCGGCACTAAATTCTGCAGGGAGAAATACATGTGGCCTTATCCAAAAGTAGCAGCGCATCGCGGCGGCGGCACGCTGGCGCCGGAAAACACGCTGGCGGGCTTCCGCTGCGGCATGGAGCACGGTTTCCGCGCGGTCGAATTCGACGTCATGCTGACCGCCGACGAGCAGGCCATATTGATGCACGACCCGGTATTCGGCCGCACGTTGCCGGGCGAAGGCAAGGTTGCCGAGCACACGCTGGCGCAATTGCAGCAGCTGGACGCCGGCGGCTGGCATAGCCCGCAATACGCCGGCGAGCCGGTTTGCACCTTGCAGCAGGTGTTGGAGTTCAGCCGTGCCAACGGCATCTGGATGAACATTGAGATCAAGCCGGCCGGCGACGCCTGGGCGGTGCGCACCGGCGAAGTGGCGGGCGAGATTACGGCGCGCTTTTTCGCCGCTGAAATCGCCGCCCATGTGCCGGGGCGGAACGACCGCACGCTGCCGCTGTTTTCGTCGTTTTCGTTCGACGCGCTGATGGCGGCCAAGCGCGCCGCGCCGGGTATCCCGCGCGGCTTCCTGGTCGATCGCATTCCCGCGGACTGGGAAGCGCGTTTGCAGGCGCTCGGTGCGGTGGCGTTGCACACCAGTCACAAGAATCTGACGCCGGAGCTGGCGCAGGCAGTGAAACAGGCGGGATATGGTTTATTCTGCTACACCGTCAACGACCCGGCCCGCGCGGAAGAGATTCTGGGCTGGGGCGTAGATGGATTTTGCACCGACCGCATCGACCTGATCGGCCCGGCATAAAAACCTGCTTTCGATCTTACTGCGAGGCCATGATCCTGCGTCGGGCGGTGCTCGGAATCTTCATGTACTAAAGTACATCCCGGTTCCTGCGCTCCGTCCGCCACCGGCCGATGGCCTCTTGCTGCAGATCGCCAGCAGGTTCAAGCAGAATAAGAGAAACAAAGAGAAACCAGTCAGGGAAGCAAGGAATCATGAAAACCAAGGGCATGCTCAGCATGCTGGCGGCGGCAGCCGCCATTGTCATCACCAGCAACGCCGGCGCACAGGCCGGCAACAGCCAGAAGAAATACACCGACGACAGCATCGTGCGCGACCTCAAGGCCGGCAAGCTGACCGTGCGCGAGGCGCAGATCCTGCAAGACCGGCGCGATCATGCAACGGCAAAGACCGCCGCGACACCGGCGGCAGTTGCACCAAAATCTGGCGCGGCAGCGAAGGCGGGCAAGAAGGCGCACACCACCAAGCCGGCCAAACCGGTAAAGGCGAGTAAAGCTGTCCAGAAGAAAAGCAAGGCGCCTGTCAAGAAATTGACCCGTCCGCATCCCGGGCACGCAACGCAGAAAGCGCATGCTGGAAAAGCCGGTCACGTTGCCAAACAGGCTGCCACACCGGCTGCCAGGCCGCACCACGCAGTCGCGGAAAAAGAACAGCCGAGCAAAACGGCAGGCAAGAAAGACCACGCTGCCACCAAAAAAGCCGAACCAGTCCGCAAAACTGCGGTGAAATACATCAGGTAATTCCTGAATGGATTTCTGGTGCGCGCCGCTTAAACTATGTCAACGCGAATCGGAATCCTGACGTTACAGCAATGACAGGCCGCATGTCAGAGCGGATTCGCCGAATTGACGGGGGACGTGACAAACAATCGTCAGCGAGCTTGTAAGAACCAACTTAAGAGGAAAAGATGAAATTGAATAAATTACTGGCAGCCGTACTCGTCGCCGCTTTCGCCATGCCTGTCCTGGCACAGAATGCTCCTGCCGCAGCGCCTGGCGCTCCTGCAGCAACTGCACCTGCAGCACCGGCAGCCAAGGCGCCGCACGCCAAGCACAAGAAACACGCGAAAAAGCACAAGAAGCACAAGAAACACGCCAAGAAGAGCAAGAACAGCAAGCTGTATCAAGGCGCTTGATTTACCGGAGGGGGTTTTGACCAGGCAAGTCGTGATGGGGATAGGTCGGAGGATTCCGAGACCGGTCTGATTCAGGTTGCAGGTTGATATCGCCATTAACCCGTTGGGAGCAATCCGAACGGGTTTTTTTACGTCTTTTTCCCGATCGGCCGTGTTGACTTGCGGCAAACATCGGGCAAACGTCCAGCAGGCCTTGCCGACCATGATTGCGGGAGGGCTAATCACGTATAATCACGGGTTCACAGCAGCCGGTTTACAACAGCCTTCTCTGCCACATCATTTTTGCACCGTTTTCTTTACAGTCCTAGAACATGAACTCAGCCGAAATCCGCGACAAGTTTCTGAAATTCTTTGAATCCAAGGGACACACCATTGTCCGTTCGTCCAGCCTGGTGCCGGGCAACGACCCCACCTTGTTGTTTACCAACTCCGGCATGGTCCAGTTCAAGGACGTGTTCCTGGGCACCGACAAGCGCAATTACGTGCGCGCCACGTCCGTGCAGCGCTGCCTGCGCGCCGGCGGCAAACACAACGATCTGGAAAATGTCGGCTACACCGCGCGTCACCACACCTTCTTCGAAATGCTGGGCAACTGGTCCTTCGGCGACTATTTCAAGCACGACTCGCTGGTCTGGGCCTGGGAGCTGCTGACCAAGGTCTACGGCCTGCCTGCGGAAAAACTGTGGGCCACCGTCTATGAAACCGACGATGAAGCCTACGATATCTGGCACAAGGTCATCGGCCTGCCGAAAGAGCGCATCGTGCGCATCGGCGACAACAAGGGTGCGCCTTATGCTTCCGACAATTTCTGGCAAATGGCCGACACCGGCCCCTGCGGTCCCTGCTCGGAAATTTTCTACGACCACGGTCCCGACGTCTGGGGCGGTCCTCCGGGGAGCCCGGAGCAGGACGGCGACCGTTACATCGAAATCTGGAACAACGTGTTCATGCAGTTCGACCGCCAGATCGATCCGAAGACCGGCGAAGCCACGCTGACCCCGCTGCCGGCGCCGTGCGTCGACACCGGCATGGGCCTGGAGCGTCTGGCTGCTATCCTGCAGCACGTGCACAGCAACTACGAGATCGACCTGTTCCAGAAACTGATCAAGGCCGCTGCGCGCGAGACCAATGTCACCGATCTGGAAAACAATTCGCTCAAGGTCATCGCCGACCACATCCGCGCCACGTCCTTCCTGATCGTCGACGGCGTCATTCCCGGCAATGAAGGCCGCGGCTATGTGCTGCGCCGTATCATCCGCCGCGCGCTGCGTCACGGCCACAAGCTGGGCCAGACCCAGCCGTTCTTCTACAAGCTGGTCAAGGACCTGGTCGCCGAAATGGGCGCTGCCTATCCGGAACTGCCGGCCGCCGCCGCGCGCGTCGAACAAGTCCTCAAGCAGGAAGAAGAACGTTTCGGCGAAACGCTGGAACACGGCATGAAGATCCTCGAAGCCGCGCTGGCTAAAAACGCCGCCAAGCTCGACGGCGAGACTGCCTTCACGCTGTACGACACCTATGGTTTCCCGCTCGACCTGACCGCCGACATCTGCCGCGAACGCAATGTCGAACTGGATGAAGCCGGTTTCGCCACGGCCATGGAGCGCCAGAAATCGACGGCCCGCGCCGCCGGTAAGTTCAAGCTGGCCGCCGGCATCGAATACAGCGGCGACAAGACCAAATTCGTCGGCTATGACGCGCTGACGCAGCAGGCCAAGGTCACTGCGCTGTACGTTGACGGCAGCGCAGTCGCCAAGGTCGAAGCCGGGCAGGACGCTATCGTGGTGCTCGATACCACGCCGTTCTACGCCGAATCGGGCGGCCAGTCGGGCGACGCCGGCGTGCTCGAAGCCGCCGATGCCCTGTTCGCAGTGGCCGATACGCAAAAGATTCAACCCGACGTGTTCGGTCATCACGGCAGCCTGGTCAAGGGTTCGCTGGCGGTGGGCGACACCGTGGACGCCCGGGTCGACGGCGAGCAGCGCGCGCAAACCATGCGCAATCACTCGGCCACCCACCTGATGCACAAGGCGCTGCGCGAAGTGCTGGGCGACCATGTGTCGCAAAAGGGGTCGCTGGTCGACGCCGACAAGACGCGTTTCGACTTCAGCCACAACGCGCCGATGAGCGCCGATGAAATCCGCCGCGTCGAAGAAATCGTCAATCGCGAAATTCTCGCCAATGTCGCCACAGAAGCAAAGCTGATGGGCTACGACGCCGCCGTCGGCGCCGGCGCAATGGCACTGTTCGGCGAGAAGTACGGCGACGAAGTGCGCGTGCTGTCGATCGGTTCCTCGCGTGAACTGTGCGGCGGTACGCACGTGTCGCGCACCGGCGATATCGGCCTGTTCAAGATCGTTGCCGAAGGCGGCGTTGCAGCGGGCATCCGCCGCGTCGAAGCCGTCAGCGGCGAAGGCGCACTGGCGCTGGTGCAGACCTTGAGCAATCGTGTTGCCGAGGCGGCTGCGGCCCTGAAGGCGCAACCGGAAGAACTGACTCAGCGCATCGCGCAGGTGCAGGATCACGTCAAGGCGCTGGAAAAAGAATTGAGCTCGCTGAAGTCCAAGCTGGCGTCCAACCAGGGTGACGAATTGCTCACGCAAGCGGTCGACGTCAACGGCATCAAGGTGCTGGCGGCGACGCTGGAAGGCGCCGATGTCGCCACGCTGCGCGAAACCATGGACAAGCTCAAGGACAAGCTCAAGACAGCGGCCATCGTGCTGGCTTCGGTCAAGGACGGCAAGGTCAGTCTGATCGCCGGCGTCACTGCCGATGCGACTTCCAAGGTCAAGGCCGGTGAACTGGTCAACTTCGTCGCCCAGCAAGTCGGCGGCAAGGGCGGCGGACGTCCCGACATGGCGCAAGCCGGCGGCACCGATCCAAGCGGTTTGCCGAAGGCGCTGGAAGGCGTCGCGGCCTGGGTCGGCGCAAAAGCCTGAGCGCGGATACGCCCATGAGCGACTTCAAGTTCTGCCCCGTCTGCGCCGCCTCGCTGGTGATGCGCGCCGACGAGCAAGAGGCGGGCAAGCTGCGGCTTGCCTGTCCCGAAGGTCACTGGACCCACTGGGATAATCCCTTGCCGGTGCTGGCGGCGCTGGTCGAGATCGACGGCAAGATGTTGCTGGCGCGTAATGCTGCATGGCCGGAAGGCCGTTTCGCGCTGATTACCGGCTTCATGGAGCGCGACGAAACGCCGGAGCAGGGCATTGCGCGAGAAATTAAAGAAGAAACCGATCTGGATGCCAACCAGATCACCCTGATCGGCGTTTATGAGTTCATGCGCAAGAATGAACTGATCATTGCGTATCACGTGAAAGCCTCGGGCCAGATCAAGTTGTCGCCGGAATTGCTGGAGTATCGCCTGGTGGCGCCACCCGATTTGCGGCCTTGGCCTGCGGGTACGGGATACGCTGTGGCGGAGTGGATGCGGCGGCATGATTTGCCGGTCCAGTTCGTGGAATTCGCCGGCTCATCCACCCCGCTAGTTTCCCCTGCACAACAGTAGTGCGCGAAATACAACATAGTATGTTGCGACGCACCAAGGCGGTTCAGGTTGGAGTAGAATTCTCGAACGATCACTAGGAATTTTTGATTCACAGTATGGTTATTGAATTTCACAGAGAGCTGGATGCACGGGGCCTGAATTGCCCGCTGCCGATACTGAAAACCAAGAAGGCATTGGCCGACATGTCGAGCGGTCAGGTATTGCGCGTGACGGCGACCGACACCGGTTCGGTGCGCGACTTCCAGGCCTTCGCCAAGCAGACCGGCAACGATTTGCTGTCGCAGTCGCAAGAGAATCAGGAATTCATTTTCTTCATGAAGCGTAAATAATTTCGCAGATCAGTTGAAAATAAAAACGCCCGCAATTGCGGGCGTTTTTCATTGGCGTGCCATTCTGGCCACGCCGCGTAAAACAAGTCAGTGGAAGGCGCTGCCGATTTCCGGATGGAAGCTTTCGGCACGTGCGATCGGCCAGTATTTTTCGTAGACCTGGTAACGGTAATTGCCGGTGATCAGGTCGCCCGGTTCCAGGTATTTGAGCATCTCCGACAGCAGCTGGATTTCATGATCGTTGATGCGGTGGACGATGTGGAACGGACGCAGCGCCGAGGTGTGCGGCAAGCCGGCCGCCTGCACCAGTTCCTGCAGTGCGTGCAGCGTGCTCTGGTGGAAGCGGTAGACGCGTTCGGCCTTGTCCGGCACCACCAGCGCACGCGCGCGCGTCGGGTTCTGTGTCGCCACGCCGGTAGGACAGCGGTCGGTGTGGCAGCTCTGCGACTGGATGCAGCCGAGCGCGAACATGAAGCCGCGCGCCGAGTTGCACCAGTCGGCGCCGAGCGCCAGCGTACGGGCGACGTCAAAGGCGGTGATGATCTTGCCGCTGGCGCCGATCTTGACGCGGTCGCGCATGCCGATGCCGACCAGCGTGTTGTGCACCATCAGCAGGCCTTCCTGCAGCGGCATGCCGACGTGGTCGGTGAACTCCAGCGGCGCGGCGCCGGTGCCGCCTTCAGCGCCGTCGACGGTGATGAAGTCGGGCACGATATTGGTTTCCAGCATGGCCTTGGCGATGCCGAAGAATTCCCAGGGATGGCCGACGCACAGCTTGATGCCGGTGGGTTTTCCGCCCGACAGCGTGCGCAGTTTTTCTATGAATTGCAGCAAGCCGATCGGTGATGAGAACGACGAGTGCACCGCCGGCGAAATGCAGTCGACACCCATCGGGATGCCACGCGTGGCAGAGATTTCCGGTGTGATCTTGGCCGCCGGCAGCACGCCGCCGTGGCCCGGCTTGGCGCCTTGCGACAACTTCACTTCGATCATTTTCACTTGCGGCGCGTTGGCCTGGACTGTGAATTTTTCTTCGTCGAAACTGCCGTCCGGATGGCGGCAGCCGAAATACCCCGAGGCGATCTGCCAGACAAGGTCGCCGCCGAATTCGCGGTGATAGGCCGAAATGGATCCTTCGCCGGTGTCATGCGCGAAGTTGCCTTTTTTTGCGCCTTGATTGAGCGCGCGGATGGCGTTGGAAGACAGCGAGCCGAAGCTCATCGCCGAGACGTTGAAGACTGACATCGAATACGGTTGCGCGAGTCCTGCGCCGACGGTGACGCGGAAGTCGTGGCTGGCGATCTTGGTCGGCGACAGCGAGTGGCCGATCCATTCGTAGCCGGCCAGCTTGACGTCGAGCTCGGTGCCGAACGGGCGGCTGTCGACGTCCGCCTTGGCACGCTGGTAGACCACGCTGCGCTTCTTGCGTGTGAATGGCGCGCCGTCGTTTTCACCTTCAAAGAAATACTGGCGGAGTTCCGGACGGATCGCTTCGAACATGAAGCGGAAATGGCCCATCAGCGGATAGTTGCGCAGCACTGCATGGCGGCGTTGCACGATGTCGCGCACGCCGATCACACTCAGCACCAGCGGCGCTGCGGCCCACCACCAGCTGACCATATGGTCCGAGGCGAGGATGGCCAGCGCCAGCGTCAGAAAAATCATGAACCACAAGATCAGGTAACGAGTTGCCCACATACCAGCGTCCTTTTTGTTGTTTGTCAGGCGGTGTTGGGATTCTACTGCTGCCAAGGTGGCGGTATGGGTCGAAAAGAATGGTGTTTACGGCAATCACTGCCGCTTCAGATGTGCGCCAAGTTGGTGCGTTGTCATGCTGACGCATCGGCCGCAAAGCGGCACGGGTATTGCTTTCTGGATATACATACTCAAGAGTTTGTGCTGGGCCTGCTCCGGCGGGGCGGATCGTTGAGTGGCATTGTTATTGCTTATTGTGATCAAAAAAAGCACGCACCACTACTTAGGCGTCGTGTAGTCCGCTACATCAATTGCTGTTTCCATTGGTTTTCCGTTCGTTCCCTTTCGTTGTTGCCGTCTGGCATTGATTGTGTAACCCATTTATGAAGATCGTCGCTTCCGTGATTCCGCCTGACAATGCTGCCGCCATCACGTCCATTGCCAGGCCACCGCGCTTGCTTGAAACCTTGTTGGCCAATCTGGACGGCATGGTGTATCGCTGCCGCGACGACGAAGAATGGACCATGGAATTCGTCAGCGAGGGCTGTCTGGAGCTGACCGGTTACCAACCCGAAGACCTGCTGTTCAATCACCGTATCTCGTACGAAGATATTACCCATCCCGACGATCGCGAAAAGGTGCGCCAGACCATCCAGTCCTGCCTGGACGGTAAGCGCCGCTTCGAGCTCGAATACCGCATCGTGCGCGCCGACGGCGAAATGCGCTGGGTGTGGGAGCGCGGCGTCGGCATCTACAATGCCGCCGGAACGCTGGATGCGCTGGAAGGCTACGTGCAGGATGTGACCGCACGCAAGGAGGCAGACCAAGCCTTGCTGGAAGCGGAGCGGCGTTACCGCAGCATCTTTGAAAACGCCATCGAAGGCGTGTTCCAGTCGACCCCGGACGGCGGCTACATTGCGGTCAACCCGGCGCTGGCGCGCATCTACGGCTACAAGTCGGCAGATGACCTGATCGTCAGCCTGCGCGACATCAAGCATCAGCTGTATGTGGAGCCGGAGCGCCGCACTGAATTCATGCGCATGATGGCCGACTTCGGTTCGGTGTCGAACTTCGAATCGCGCGTCTACCGTCGCGACGGCGAGATCATCTGGATCTCCGAAAACGCCCGCGCCGTGCGCGACGAGGCCGGCACCCTGATGTTTTATGAAGGCACCGTCGAAGCCATCACCGAACGCAAGTTGTACGAAGCCGAAATCCGTCATCAGGCCACGCATGATGCGTTGACCGGGCTGCCCAACCGCACCATGCTGCACAGCCACTTGCAGCGCGCGATCCAGAGCACGCGGCAAAAGGGCACGCTGACGGCGGTGGTGTTCGTCGATCTCGACCAGTTCAAATTCATCAATGACAGTCTCGGTCATCAGGTCGGAGACGAATTGCTCAAGACCGTGGCTCAGCGGCTGGTGTCCTGCGTGCGGGAAACCGACATGGTGGCGCGTCAGGGCGGCGACGAATTCGTGCTGGTGCTGCAGAATCAGCCAGACGAAAACCGCATCACCGAAGTCCTGCAGCGCATCCTGACCGCCGTGGCGCGGCCGTGGGTGGTAGGTGATCGCGAATTCCACGTCACCTGCAGCATCGGCGTGAGTCGCTGTCCGACCGACGGCCGCGATGTCGAAACGCTGCTCAAGAACGCCGATTCGGCCATGTACAAGGCCAAGGAGCTGGGGCGCAACAACTTCCAGTATTTCGCCGGCTGGATGGACGCGCAGGTCAGCAATCGCCTGGAAATGCTGGTCAGTCTGCGGCGCGCGCTCGACCGCGATGAATTCAAGCTGTATTACCAGCCCAAGATCAGCCTGGCCAGCGGTCGCATCATCGGCGCCGAGGCGCTGATCCGTTGGATCACGCCGGACCAGGGCATGGTGCCGCCGGACCGTTTCATCCCGTTTGCGGAAGAAGCCGGCCTGATCGTGCCGATCGGCGAATGGGTGTTGCGTACCGCCTGTGCCCAGAACAAGGCATGGCAGGACGCCGGTCTGGTGCCGATTCCGGTGGCGGTGAACCTGTCGCCGCGCCAGCTCGACCAGAATCTGCCCGAGTTTGTGCGCCAGGTGCTGGCCGAGAGCTGCCTCGCCGCCGCTTGGCTGGAGCTCGAAATTACCGAAAACGTCGTCATGAAGGATGCCGAAAAGACCGTCGCCACGCTCAATGCACTCAAGCGCCTGGGTTTGCAGGTGTCGGTGGACGACTTCGGCACCGGCTATTCGAGCCTGAGCTACCTGCGCCGCTTCCCGGTGGATGCGCTGAAGATCGACAAGTCCTTTGTGCGCGATATCGCCCGCGACGCCGATAGCGCGGCGATCGTCAAGGCGGTGATTTCTCTGGGCCACATCCTCAACCTGCGGGTGATCGCCGAAGGGGTGGAAGACCAGGAGCAATACAACTTCCTGTTGGAAAACGGCTGCGACGAGGTGCAGGGTTATCTGCTCGGCAAGCCGATGCCGGCGGAGGATTTTACGCGCCGGCTGGAGCTGGAAAAGAAGGCGGCCGGCTGACCCGGCCAACCGCGCGGCAGCCGGGACTTGTTGCCTTTCAGTTACGTCGCCAATACTGTCTGACTGCTGCAACGCTACGCGATTGAGACGACAACCGTCCGGACCTTTGTGCTAAACTCCGCGCAGTATATTTTGCATTTTGCCTCCGGCCACCCGAAAACTCAGCTCGGCGCCGCCTGCAAGGTCAAAAGTTGAAATGGTGCGAGAATCTGGGAACTCAAGATTCTGTGTTCGCAACCAAGCCTTATTTTCCCGCTCATCTTCAACCTCCTATAAATCGAGCGCCGGGAAGCAGCACCAACAGCATCAGGCAGCATATTCAGGTTCGACAACCTGGCAGCACCGTTGGCGCTGTGATGAAACTCAACCCGCGCAGCCAGGCTTCGTATAGTCCGTATCTCCGATATATCGAATAGTCAGCCGCGAACTTTTATTAAACAAGCCGCACACGAGTCGTACATGAATACTATTGAGGCCAAGAAAGTCCTCGAAACAGCATTGCTATGTGCCCACGAGCCATTATCAATCAACGAACTGAAGAAGCTTTATGTCTCAGGTGACGATGCCGTCAGTGAAATAACTGCGGACATCATCCGGCAGATGCTGGAAGAACTGCGCGAAGACTGGATCGACAAGGGCGTGGAAGTGGTCAGCCTGTCGACAGGCTGGCGTTTCCAGAGCCGGGCCGACATGAAGGTCTACCTGGATCGCCTGAATCCGGAAAAGCCGCCGAAATATACCCGCGCCACGCTTGAAACCCTGGCCATCATTGCCTATCGCCAGCCGGTCACCCGCGGCGACATCGAAGAGATTCGCGGCGTGACGGTCAGTACCCAGACCGTCAAGTTGCTGGAAGACCGCGCCTGGATCGAGGCCATCGGCCATCGCGACGTGCCAGGCCGCCCGGCGCTGTTTGCGACGACCAGGAAGTTCCTCGACGACCTCGGTCTGACTTCGCTGGATCAGTTGCCGCCGTTGAAGACCGTGACCAAGGACGGTGTAGTCGATCCGGGTGCATTGCTGGAATTGCAGGCGCTGGAAGCAGGCATGCAGGCCGATCTGCTTGCCCAAGGCGAAGCGGAGGCTGCTGCTGCTGCTGCTGCTGCTATTCCCGCCGCCGGCGAATCTGCTGAATCTGTCGACGCGGCCGAGATTGCCGAAGTTGCCGACGGCATTGCCGTGGAACTGACGACCGAAGAAGTTGCCGAACCGGCTGAGTTCGCCGACGAGGCGGATGCAACGGATGTAGCCGAAGCCGCCGATGTGGCTGAAGAGACGGCTGCCGGAGCTGCCGTGGAAGAAATTCCCGGAGAAGACATCGAGAATGACGTGGATGCCATCGCACCAAGCGTCGCCAATCACGAAGAAGCGCAGGCTGAAAGCCCTGCTTCTGCTGAAGACATTCACACCAACGACCCCGCCTCCGGCCACGCAAGTGACGCCGCGCCCGGTCTGAATAACCGCGATTCAAATAATGAAACCATCTAGTTCCAATGATGATCAGCAGGTAGACCTGCTCGGCGCCGCAGCCGATAACGCCACCGCTGCCAAGCCGGTCCGCAAGCGCACCAAGAAAGTTGCGGCGGAAGACGTCGTCGCCGAAGTAGCGCCGGCCGAAAAGCCCGCCAAGGCGCCGGCCAAGCCGCGTGCCAAAAAGGTCGTCGCTGCGGAAGCGCCGGCTGAAACGGCTGCGCCTGCGCCGGTCGCAGCTGATGCCGCCGCCGATGCGCCCGCGCCGAAGAAGCGTGCGCCGCGCGTCAAGAAGGTGGTTGCCGATGCCGCTCCGGTCGCCGAGGCCGTTACCGCAGAAGCTCCCAAAGTCATCGTCACCATTGGTGAAGAAGTCACTGCCGCGCCGGTCCTGCTCGATGCGCCGACCGACAGCGCCCGTACCAAGCCTGCACGCCGTGGCGTACGCGGACCGCGCGCTTTGCGCAACAATCGCGCCGCGCAGCGCGCCGCTGAAGCCGGTGAAGGCGAACAACACAATACGGTTGCAGGCGACGAGCAGCCGGTTCAGGCAGATGCCAATGCGCCGGTTCCTGTGGCCGACCAGGCCATGGCGGAATCGCGCCGCGACGGTCAGGGGCAGGATCGCAATCGCCAGCAAAAAGGCAAGAAACCATTCGCCAAGGGCGGCAAGCCAAAAGCGCCGCAACTGGGTTTGCGTTCGCATGACGCCGGCGACGACGTGTTTTCGTTCGTCACCTCCGACGCCTACGACAAGGAAGACGGCGCCCGCAGCGGCGCGCGCGGCACGCATCAGCTGCGCGGCAAGAACGGCCGCCGCGACCTGACGTCGGAAGACGACGCGCCCAAACTGCACAAAGTGCTGGCCGATTCCGGTCTCGGTTCGCGCCGCGACATGGAAGAGCTGATCGTGGCCGGCCGCGTGTCGGTCAACGGCGAGCCTGCCCATATCGGTCAACGCATCCTGCCGACCGACCAGGTCCGCATCAACGGCAAGTTGCTGCAGCGCAAAGTCAGCAAGAAACCGCCGCGCGTACTTGTGTATCACAAGCCGGCCGGCGAAATCGTCAGTCATAACGACCCCGAAGGCCGCGCGTCGGTATTTGATCGCCTGCCAAACATGAAGGCGGCCAAGTGGCTGGCCGTCGGTCGCCTCGACTTCAACACCGAAGGTTTGCTGTTGTTTACAACTTCCGGTGATCTGGCAAACCGCCTGATGCACCCGCGCTACAACATCGAGCGTGAATACGCCGTGCGTACGCTGGGCGAGCTGGAGCAAGGCATGCGCCAGAAGCTGCTGCACGGCGTCGAGCTCGATGACGGCGTGGCGCAGTTTTCCAAAATCGCCGACGGCGGTGGCGAAGGCGTCAACAAGTGGTACCGCGTGACTATCGGCGAAGGCCGTAACCGCGAAGTGCGCCGCATGTTCGAAGCCATCGGCCTGACCGTGTCGCGCCTGATTCGTACCCGTTACGGCGTCATGACGCTGCCGCAAGGTTTGAAGCGCGGTCGTTGGGAAGAACTGGAAGAAAACGCCGTGCGCACGCTGCTGACGGTGTGCGGTCTGGAAAAAACAGGCGGCGCCGAAGCGCCGTCGGGCAAGTCCAAAGGCGGCGGCAATCGCAACGGCGATAATCGTGGCAACAGCGACAATCGTGGCAACGGCGACAGCCAGCCGCGCAGCAACGCCAACGCCAATCCGATGCAGCCACGTGGTCCGCGTCGCGACCAGCAACCGTCCTGGCAAGGTCAAGGGCAGGGGGCGCGTCAGGGTCAAGGCCAGGGTTCGCGTCAAGGACAGGGAGGGCGTCCGCAGAGCAACAAGCCGCGTCAGCCTGACCCGTTGCAGACGGCGCTGGGCTTCCCGGACGCCGGTCAACGTCGTCATAACCGCCCGCAACGCAATGGCGGCGGCGGTGGCGGTGGTGGTATGCCCGGGCAAGGGATGGGCGCGGGCGGTCAGCAGCGTCGTCGACGCGGATAAGTCTTTGATTGCTCTGGAATTTCTTTTTGGAAATATCGGGCTGTCTGCGGTATGTCCGGCAATCTTGAATTGCCGGACATACCGTAATCGGTTATAATGCGCAAGTTAACGGGGTGTCTTCACGGCGAAATACATCGTGAAGCGGTCTGTAGTTGAATAAACGATAAGAACGATGGGCAGATGCCCATTTTTTTTTTGCTGAACAAATTGACGTGTCTGTGCTGGCGTTTTAAATGCGCAGAACGAAGCGCGGAGAGATTTCCTTGCAATTGCTGGATCTGATTGAAACCACCCTGTCGGGCATGGGCTACGAACTGGTCGACCTCGAGAAAGCGGACCGCGGTCTGGTGCGCGTGTTTATCGATTTCCCGTTCGCCGACGCCGACAAGGGCCCGATCACGGTCGAGGATTGTGAAAAAGTCACGCATCAGCTGTTGCACGTGTTTACGGTCGAAAACGTCAACTACGAACGGCTGGAAGTGTCATCACCCGGGCTTGATCGCCCGCTGAAGAAGCTCAGCGACTATGTGCGCTTTGCCGATCAGGAAGCAATCGTCAAGCTGCGCATGCCGATGCCGGGCGCAGCCAACCGCAAGTCGTTCCAAGGCATCTTGCGGGCGCCCGAGGGCGAGAATTTAAAACTGGAATTTGAAGCAAACGATGGGTCGGCAGCGTTGTTGGACTTTACGCTCGCCGATGTGGATAAGGCACGCCTGGTGCCGAAAGTGGATTTTAGGAGTCGCAAAGCATGAGTCGCGAAGTTTTGTTATTGGTCGATGCGCTGGCGCGCGAAAAGAACGTCGATAAGGATGTGGTCTTCGGAGCACTGGAGCATGCGCTCGCGCAAGCTACCAAGAAACGCTACGAAGGCGAAGTCGACATCCGCGTGTCGATCGACCGCGAAAGCGGCGAATTCGAATCGTTCCGTCGCTGGCACGTGGTGCCTGACGAAGCAGGTTTGCAATTGCCCGACCAGGAAGTTTTGCACTTCGAAGCCAAGGAACAGATTCCTGACATCGCCGTCGATGAATACATCGAAGAGCCGATCGAGTCCGTAGAATTCGGTCGCCGTTTTGCCCAGGACACCAAGCAAGTGGTCCTGCAGCGCATCCGCGACGCTGAACGCGAACAGATCCTGGCTGACTTCCTCGAGCGCGGCGATTCGCTGGTGACCGGCACGATCAAGCGCATGGAACGCGGCGACGCCATCGTCGAATCCGGCAAGATCGAAGCCCGCCTGC
The DNA here is from genome assembly GCF_044767325.1 of Herbaspirillum sp. NPDC101397. Taxonomy (NCBI): domain Bacteria; kingdom Pseudomonadati; phylum Pseudomonadota; class Betaproteobacteria; order Burkholderiales; family Oxalobacteraceae; genus Herbaspirillum; species Herbaspirillum sp. NPDC101397. The sequence continues at coordinate 24,397 of NZ_JBIWNS010000008.1, read as the reverse complement.
CGCGCGATCAGACCATTCCAAAGGAAAACCTGCGTATCGGCGACCGCGTCCGCGCCTATATCCTGCGCATCGACCGCAATGCACGCGGTCCGCAAGTGATCTTGTCGCGCAATGCGCCTGAATTCATCATGAAGCTGTTCGAACTGGAAGTTCCGGAAATCGAACAAGGCTCGCTGGAAATCAAGTCGGCTGCACGCGACCCGGGCGTACGCGCCAAGATCGCGGTTTTCACCAGCGACAAGCGCATTGATCCTATCGGCACCTGTGTCGGCATGCGCGGTTCGCGCGTGCAGGCCGTGACTGGCGAACTGGGCGGCGAACGCGTCGACATCGTGTTGTGGTCGGAAGATCCGGCGCAATTCGTCATCGGCGCGCTGGCTCCGGCCAACGTCAGCTCGATCGTCGTGGATGAAGAAAAGCACGCCATGGACGTCGTCGTCGACGAAGAAAACCTGGCGATCGCCATCGGTCGCGGCGGCCAGAACGTGCGCCTCGCAGCAGAGCTGACCGGCTGGCAGATCAACATCATGACGGCGGAAGAATCGGCCGACAAATCGGCGCAGGAAACTGCCGCGACCCGCATCCTGTTCATGGAAAAGCTGGACGTCGATCAGGAAGTCGCCGACATCCTGGTGGAAGAAGGTTTCGCCAGCCTGGAAGAAATCGCCTACGTGCCGATCAACGAAATGCTCGAGATCGAATCCTTCGACGAAGAAACCGTCAACGAACTGCGCAACCGCGCGCGCGATGCACTGGTGACCGAGGCGATCGCCTCCGAAGAAGGTCTGGAAGGCATGGACGAAGAACTGATCAATTTCGAAGAAATGGATCGTGTCGTTGCCGGCAAGCTGGGCCTGGCGGGTGTCAAGAACGTGCCTGCTTTCGCCGCACTGGCGTACGACGAGTTCGGCGCGATCCTGGCCCTTTCGGCCGAGCGCGCGCGCCAACTGATTGAGAATGAATTTGAAGATGTGACCGACGATGAAATGAAGCTCATCGATGCTAAATACGACGAGCGTGCCAAGGCACTGCAAGCCAAAGCATGGGCCACCGTGGAAGCAAAGCAGTAAGCCTCCAGGACCACATCATCGCCGAGCCACATAGAAAAGAGGACTGAATGGCAAGTAACAACGTAGCCCAATTTGCCACCGAGCTGAAAATGCCGGCGGATTTGCTACTGACCCAGCTGCGATCTGCAGGAGTTGAAAAAAGCTCCGAGTCCGATCCTTTGTCAAAAGAAGACAAGGACCGTTTGCTGGAGCATCTGCGCCGCGTGCGCGGAGCAGCTCCGGAAGGCGAGAAGAAGAAAATCACGCTGACCCGCAAGGAAACGACCGAAATCAAACAGGCCGATTCCACGGGCAAGTCACGCACTATCCAGGTGGAAGTGCGCAAGAAGCGCACCTTCATCAAGCGCGATGAACCGACTGCGGACGAAACCGGCAAGCCGGCAACTGTTGCGCCTGAGTCGACTGAAGCCGAGCCAAGCGCGGAAGAAGCGCGTCACCAGGAAGAGCTGATCGCCCGTCAGGAAGCTGAATTGCGCGAGAAGCAGGAACGTTTGGCGCAACTCGAAGCCGAGCGCGCTGCGGAAGCCAAGGCGGCCGAACTGGAAGCGCAGAAGGCTGAGCAGGAAGCCAAGCAGGCGGCTGAAGAAGAAGCTCGTCAAGCTGCTGCAGAAACTGCCGACAAGGCCAAGCCGAGCGCCGGTGCTGCTGCTCCTGTAGCGAAATCGGCAGAAGATGCCGCCGCTGAGGAAAAGAAGCGCGCTGCCGCCGAAGAAGCCAAGAAGAAGGTTGCCCAGGTCGCCAAGGAAGCCTCTGAACGTGCAGCTGCCGCCGACCGCGCCCGCAAGGTCGTGGAAGACGAAGTCGCCCAGATCAAGGCCATGATGAATGCGCCGCGCCGCGTGATCAAGGCTCCCGAGCCTGCGCCGGTCGCTGCCACCAAGACTTCCGAAGGTACGCTGCACAAGCCTGCCGACAAGAAGCCTGGTGAAAAGAAAGACGACAAGAAGGCGCCGGTTGCAGTCGACAAGAAGTCGATCAAGTCGGCCAACGTCTCGTCGACATGGCAGGACGACGCCAAGAAGCGCGGCACCGGCATGAAGACGCGCGGCAACACCGGCACCGGTGGCCGCGATGGCTGGCGTGCAGGTCCGAAGGGCCGCCGCAATTCGCATCACGACGACCACGAAAGCAATTTCCAGGCGCCGACCGAAGCGATCATCAAGGACGTCCACGTCCCTGAAACGATCACTGTCGCCGAGATCGCCCACAAGATGTCCGTCAAGGCTTCCGAAGTCATCAAGCATCTGATGAAGCTCGGCCAGATGGTCACCATCAACCAGGTGCTGGACCAGGAAACCGCCATGATCGTGGTGGAAGAAATGGGCCACCGTGCGCATGCTGCCAAGCAGGATGATCCGGAAGCATTGCTGGAAGAGGGTGTTGAGCATCCTGACGCGGAACTGCTGGCGCGTGCGCCTGTGGTTACCGTCATGGGCCACGTCGACCATGGTAAGACATCGCTGCTGGATTACATCCGACGTGCGAAGGTTGCTTCCGGCGAAGCCGGCGGCATTACCCAGCACATCGGCGCGTACCACGTGGAAACACCGCGCGGCATGATCACCTTCCTCGACACCCCGGGCCACGAAGCGTTTACCGCCATGCGTGCCCGCGGCGCCAAGGCAACCGACATCGTGATTCTGGTGGTTGCCGCCGACGACGGCGTGATGCCGCAAACCAAGGAAGCGATCGCTCACGCGAAGGCCGGCGGCGTGCCGCTGGTCGTGGCGATCAACAAGATCGACAAGCAGGGCGCCAATCTGGACCGCGTCAAGCAGGAACTGATTGCCGAAGGCGTCGTGCCGGAAGAATACGGCGGCGAAGCGCCATTTATCTCCGTGTCCGCGAAGACCGGCGAAGGCATCGATTCGTTACTGGAAAACGTGCTGCTGCAAGCCGAAGTGCTGGAATTGAAAGCCGCCATCAACGTCCCGGCCAAGGGCCTGGTCATTGAAGCCAAGCTCGACAAGGGCCGTGGTCCGGTCGCGACGATCCTGGTGCAGTCCGGCACCCTGAAGCGCGGCGACGTCGTGCTGGCGGGTTCGGCTTACGGCCGCGTCCGTGCGATGCTGGACGAAAGCGGCAAGAGCATCACCGAAGCCGGTCCGTCGATCCCTGTTGAAATTCAGGGCCTGACAGAAGTGCCGAGCGCGGGTGAAGAAGTCGTGGTCATGTCCGACGAACGCAAGGCGCGTGAAATCGGCCTGTTCCGTCAAGGCAAGTTCCGCGACGTCAAGCTGGCCAAGCAGCAGGCGGCGAAGCTGGAAAACATGTTCGACCAGATGGCCGAAGGCGAGGTCAAGAACCTGCCGATGATCATCAAGACCGACGTGCAAGGTTCGCAAGAAGCGCTGGTGCAATCGCTGCAAAAACTGTCCACCGCCGAAGTGCGTGTTCAGGTGGTGCATGCAGCGGTCGGCGGCATTTCCGAAAACGACGTCAACCTCGCGGTGGCATCGAAGGCGGTCATCATCGGCTTCAACACCCGTGCCGACGCGTCTGCCCGCAAGCTGGCCGAAGCCAATGGCGTGGACATCCGCTACTACAACATCATTTACGATGCCGTGGATGAAGTGAAAGCGGCGATGTCGGGCATGCTGTCGCCGGAGAAGCGCGAACAGGCCCTCGGTCTGGTCGAGATTCGCCAGGTGTTCGTGGTCAGCAAGGTCGGCTCGATCGCCGGCTGTTACGTGCTCGAAGGTCTGGTCAAGCGCGGTTCGCAAGTCCGTCTGCTGCGCAACAACGTGGTGCTCTGGACCGGCGAGCTGGATTCGCTCAAGCGCTTCAAGGACGACGTCAAGGAAGTCAAATCGGGCTTCGAGTGCGGTCTGTCGTTGAAGAACTACAACGATATCCAGGAAGGCGATCAGCTGGAAATCTTCGAAGTGCAGGAAGTCGCGCGTACTTTGTAATTCTCTCCGTCGTCACGAGGGCGGGTGTCTGCGCAGCAAACACCCGCCTTGTTTCATTCAACAGCAGCACAGAATTTTTATGCCGTCCCGCTTTGGCGAGCCGGCCGAGGTCAGTAATCCAGCATGGCAAAACACAGCAAATCCATTCCCGGGCGCGGCTTGCGCGTCGCCGACCAGATCCAGCGCGATCTGTCGGAAATCATTGCATTCGAGTTGAAAGACCCGCGTGTGGGGATGGTCACGATCACGGAAGTGCAAGTGACACCGGACTATGCGCATGCCAAGGTTTTCTTTACGACCTTGAAGGACGACAAGCAGGCGATCCAGGATACGGTGACCGGCCTCTCGAAGGCGTCCGGTTTCCTGCGTGGACAATTGGGCCGCCGTTTGACGATCCACACCTTGCCCGAATTGCATTTCGTGCATGACAACTCGACGGCGCGCGGCATTGAAATGTCGCGCCTGATCGACGAGGCCAATGCCACCCGCGCCAAGGATGCCGACGAGAGTTGAGCACGCAGCGGCGTTATTGCGCCGCTTAACCGCACGCCAGTAATCATCGCCGCATCGTTTCAAGACGCATCGATTCAAGAAATTCCCGGACTACACAATCATGGCGCAATCATCGCCCCAACCCTCCCGGCCGCCAAGAGCGCCGCGCGTGCCTGTGCATGGCGTGCTGCTGCTGGACAAACCGGTCGGCTGGTCCAGCAACGATGCCTTGATCAAGGCCAAGCGTTTGCTCAATGCCTTGAAGGCGGGGCATACCGGCACGCTTGATCCGTTCGCGACCGGTTTGCTGCCGTTGTGTTTCGGCGAGGCTACCAAGTTCTCGCAGGATTTGCTGGAAGCCGACAAGACCTATGAAGCCGTGGTCCATTTCGGCATCGTCACCAACACCGGCGACACCGAAGGCGAAGTACTGAGCACCAAGGCAGTCGACGTCACGCCGGAACAGATCGAAGCGGTGCTGGAGAAATTCCGCGGTCCGATCTCCCAGGTGCCACCCATGCATTCCGCGCTCAAGCGCGACGGCAAGCCGCTGTACGAATATGCCCGCGCCGGCATCACGCTGGAGCGCGAGGCGCGCCAGGTGACGATCCATCAGCTGGAACTGCTGTCGTATGAAGCGCCGTTCCTGCGCATCCGCGTGATGTGCAGCAAGGGCACTTACATTCGGGTGCTTGGTGAAGACATCGGCGCGGAGCTCGGTTGCGGCGCGCATTTGAATCAATTGCGGCGTACCGGTGTCGGCGCATTGACGCTGGCGGGCAGCGTAACGCTCGACCAGTTCATTGCGCTGGAAGAGGGCCAACGCACGCAGGCGCTGTTGCCGGTAGACGGATTGCTGACAACGTTTCCGGCGGTAATGTTGACGGACGTGCTGACCCAGCGCTTCCTGCACGGCCAGCGTCTGGCGCTTGGCAAAGAAGGTATTGCATTGCCCGCAGAGTCAGGCCGGGCAAGGGTTTATCAGGAAAGCAGCGGTCGCCTTCTGGGCACCGGACTGATGCAGGAATTCGGCATACTGGCGCCGGAACGGCTGATTTCGACCTTGTCGGAATAGCGCAATTTTTTGCTGTCGCCAGCCTTTGTAATGTGTACAGCAACTCTTTGAAATTATTAGGCTTTTTAAAGTTCGTGCGTCGCAACATGCTATAATGCGCGCCTTTCAGGGCCTCCCTAAGCCCTTCGGATTCGGCAGACCAACTCAATTCAATCATGTCAAACAATAAACGCGCTATTCGTAACATCGCCATCATCGCCCACGTTGACCATGGCAAAACCACCCTCGTCGACCAGCTGCTGCGTCAGTCGGGCACCTTCCGCGACAACCAGCAGGTTGATGCCCGCGTGATGGACTCGAACGATATCGAAAAAGAACGCGGCATCACGATTCTGTCGAAGAACTGCGCCGTGGAATACAAGGGCACCCACATCAACATCGTCGACACCCCGGGCCACGCCGACTTTGGCGGTGAAGTGGAGCGCGTGCTGTCGATGGTCGACAGCGTGCTGTTGCTGGTCGATGCCCAAGAAGGTCCGATGCCGCAGACGCGTTTCGTGACACGTAAAGCACTGGCGCTGGGCCTCAAGCCTATCGTCGTGGTCAACAAGATCGACCGCGAAAACGCCGATCCGCAAAAGGCCGTCAACGCCACGTTCGAACTGTTCGACAAGCTCGGCGCCACCGACGAGCAACTGGATTTCCCTATCATTTACGCATCGGGTTTCAAGGGCTACGCCGGCCTGGAAGACACCGTCCGCGACGGCAACATGGAGCCGCTGTTCGACGCAATCCTGGAACACGTTCCTGCGCGCGAAGATGACCCGGACGGTCCGCTGCAACTGCAAATCACTTCGCTGGAATACTCGTCCTACGTCGGCAAGATCGGCGTTGGCCGTATCCTGCGCGGTCGCGTCAAAGCGCTGCAAGACGTGATCTGGATGAACGGTCCCGACGACAAGCCAACCAAGGCGCGCATCAACCAGGTGCTGACTTTCCGCGGCCTGGATCGCGTGATTGTCGAAGAAGCGCTGGCCGGCGACATCGTCCTGATCAACGGTATCGAAGAAATCAGCATCGGTTCCACCATCTGTGCACCGGACACGCCTGAAGGCTTGCCGATGCTGAAGATCGACGAACCGACCCTGACCATGAACTTCATGGTCAACAACTCGCCACTGGCAGGCCGCGAAGGCAAGTTCGTGACCACCCGTCAGATCCGCGACCGTCTGGACCGCGAGCTGAAAGCCAACATGGCGCTGCGCGTCGTGCAGGCTGAGAACGACGATTCGACCTACGAAGTGTCGGGTCGCGGCGAATTGCACCTGACCATCCTGATCGAAAATATGCGTCGAGAAGGCTACGAACTGGCCGTGTCGCGTCCGCGCGTGGTGTTCAAGATGGTCGATGGCGTGCGCCACGAGCCGTATGAAAACCTGACCGTCGACGTCGAAGAAACCAGCCAGGGCGGCGTGATGGAAGAACTCGGTCGTCGTCGCGGCGATCTGCAAAACATGGAACCGGACGGCAAGGGTCGCGTCCGTCTGGAATACCGTATCCCTGCACGTGGCCTGATCGGCTTCCAGGGCGAATTCATGACGCTGACACGCGGCACCGGCCTGATGAGCCACGTGTTCGATGAATACGCTCCTGTCGACAACAGCAAGGGTGAACTCGGCGGCCGTCGCAACGGCGTGCTGATTTCGCAAGACGACGGCGCTGCCGTTGCCTACGCGATCTGGAAACTGCAAGATCGCGGCCGCATGTTCGTCAGCCACAACGATCCGGTCTACGAAGGCATGATCATCGGCATCCACTCGCGCGACAACGATCTGGTCGTGAACCCGATCAAGGGCAAGCAACTGACCAACGTCCGTTCGTCGGGTACCGACGAAGCCGTTCGCCTGGTGCCGCCAATCGAAATGTCGCTGGAATACGCCGTTGAATTCATCGACGACGACGAACTGGTCGAAGTCACACCGAAGAGCATTCGCCTGCGCAAGCGTTTCCTGAAGGAACACGAGCGCAAGAAGGCATCGCGCGACGCGTAATTGCCGTCGGCGGTGGAGGAATGGCAAGAATGGTAGGAAGGGCAGGAGCAGTAACGCTGTGCTGATATTGGTTTTGTGAATACCTGATATCAGCACAATAAAGCGGACGACTATGATGCGGTGCGATATAGTTACACCTGTCTCCTCCAATTTCCTCCTAAAGAATTGGATTTAAGCCCGCAACCGAAAGGTGAGCGGGTTTTTTTTTACCTGAATCTTTTTACTTGTTTTGCCTCTGGACGCGTGTTTGCGCGGTAGTGGCAAAAGAAGCGTTGCAAAATGGGAACGCCCGCAAACGTTTTCCAGTGCCGGAAAACAGATAAGCACTTAAATTGTGCATTGCGAAATGACGAATGCTGGTTTGTGGTGCAGAATCACCCCCGCAGTATAAAAATCCTATCTCACAGAGGATAGAGGGGACACCAGCCCGCAACGTGCAAACGTTGCGGGCTTTCTATTTGTGGCGCCTCGCGCGTGTTCCGGTCAGATTGCTTATATTGGAGCAGGCGGACGGTAAAGCGCCACCAGTTCATGTTGCTCATTTTGGATAGGTGTTATGTCTTACGGACCAAGAACAATCAGCGTTGCGCCCATGATGGACTGGACCGACCGGCATTGCCGGCTGTTCCATCGCCAGATCACGCGGCACACCTGGCTGTACACCGAAATGGTCACCACCGGCGCCTTGCTGCACGGCGATGTGCCGCGCCACCTCAATTTCAACGACGAAGAACATCCGGTCGCCCTGCAGCTCGGCGGCAGCGAGCCCCACGATCTGGCGCAAAGCGCCAAATTGGGCGAGGAGTGGGGCTATGACGAGATCAACCTGAATTGCGGCTGTCCTTCCGAGCGTGTGCAGAAGGGGGCATTCGGCGCCTGCCTGATGGCGGAGCCGACATTGGTCGCGGATTGCGTCAAGGCAATGCGCGACGCCGTCGACATCGACGTTACCGTCAAGCATCGTATCGGCATCGACGACGTCGAGTCCTACGATTTCGTGCGCGACTTTGTCGGCACGATCGCCGATGCCGGTTGCAAGACCTTCATCGTGCATGCGCGCAACGCCGTCCTGAAAGGCCTGAGCCCCAAGGAAAACCGCGAGATCCCGCCTCTCAAATACGACTACGCCTATCGTCTGAAGAAGGACTTCCCGGCGCTGGAAATCCTGATCAACGGCGGCATCAAGACCGTGGCCGAAATCGACCTCCATCTGCAGCACGTCGACGGCGTCATGCTCGGCCGCGAGGCCTACCACAATCCTTTCCTGATGGCGGGCTTTGACGCGCGCTATTACAGCCAGGTTGACGGCGGCCTGCAGCCCACGCGCAACGACGTCATCGCGGCGATGGTGGAGTATGCGCGCGCGCAGCTGACGGCGCATGGCGACGGCGGCAAGGGCCTGCGCCTGAACAGCATCACGCGTCATATGCTGGGCCTGATGGCAGGGCTGCCGGGGGCGCGCGCCTTCCGCCAGACCCTGTCGGATTCCAAGCGGCTGGCGCTGGGCGATCCGGCGTTGCTGATGGAAGCCTTGTCGCATACGCAACTGGTGACGTTGGAATAAGTCTGCATTCACCCCATCCTTGCCCTCCCAAGCAGGCAATCAGCCAAAAAAACGGCCGCAAATCCTTTAAAATACGGGGCTACTGAAGGAAATCGTTATGCCTATCGCAACAACAGAAGAAATCGTCGCCGAACTGCGCGCCGGACGCATGGTCATCCTGGTCGACGAAGAAGATCGTGAGAATGAAGGCGACCTGGTGCTGGCCACCGATTTCGTCACGCCTGAAGCCATCAACTTCATGGTCAAGCATGCGCGCGGCCTGGTCTGTCTGACGCTGACCGAAGAGCATTGTGACCGTCTTGACCTGTCGATGATGTCGACGCGCAACGGCACCCAGTTCGGCACCAATTTCACCGTCTCGATCGAAGCCGCCGAAGGCGTCACGACCGGCATCTCTGCCGCCGACCGCGCGCGCACCATTCAAGTTGCCGCCGCCAAGGACGCAGTGCCGGCCGACATCGTCCAACCGGGTCATATTTTCCCGCTGCGCGCACAAAAGGGCGGCGTGCTGATGCGCGCCGGCCATACCGAAGCCGGTTGCGACCTGACCCAGATGGCGGGCCTGACGCCGGCCGCCGTGATCTGCGAAATCCTCAAGGACGACGGCACCATGGCGCGCCTGCCGGACCTGCTCGAATTCGCCGAAGAACACAAGCTCAAGATCGGCACCATCGCCGACCTGATCCATTACCGCAGCCAGCACGAAAGCATCATTGAGCGTGTCGCCGAGCGCGAGATGCACACCGTGCACGGCTCGTTCAAGGCCATTGCCTATCGCGACACGCCAAGCGGCGGCGCCCACCTGGCGCTGGTGCATGGCGATATCCGTCCGGGCGAAGAAACATTGGTGCGCGTGCATCAGCCGGTCTCGATTCTCGACCTGCTCGAAACCAAAGCGACGACCCACTCGTGGAACATGGCCTCGGCCATGGCCGCGATCAAGGCGGCGCCGAGCGGCGTCGTGGTGCTGCTCAATTGCGAGGAATCGGCCGACCAGATGTTTGCCCAGTTCGCCGCGCTCAACAACGTGCAGGCGGCCAAGCCGGCCCGCGCCGAGCGCCTCGACCTGCGCACCTACGGCATCGGTGCGCAAATCCTCAAGGATCTCGGCGTGTGCAAGATGCAGCTTCTGGCCAGCCCGCGCAAGATGCCGTCGATGACCGGATTCAACCTCGAAGTTACCGGCTATCGCGCCAAGCCAGACGCCTGACCGACCGTACCGTCCGCAACGCATCGCGGCACCATCACACTCACACAACGCAAGTTTGCGTATAAGGAAAAGCCATGACTATTGGTACTTACGAATCGGATCTGAATGGCGACGGCTTGCGCATCGGCATCGTCCAGGCGCGTTTCAACGAAGACGTCTGCCACGGCTTGCTGGCGTCATGCCTGGCTGAGCTCAAGCATCTCGGCGTACAGGACGAAGACATCCTCCACGTCAGCGTGCCCGGCGCGCTGGAAATTCCGCTGGCCCTGCAAAAGATGGCCGAGACCGATCAGTTCGATGCGCTGATTGCATTGGGTGCGGTTATCCGCGGCGAGACCTATCACTTCGAACTGGTGTCGAACGAATCGGGCGCAGGCATCACGCGCGTCGGCCTCGACGCCGGCATCCCGATCGCCAACGCCGTGCTGACCACCGAGAACGACGAGCAGGCCGAAGCGCGCATGGAAGTCAAAGGCGCCGATGCTGCCCGCGTCGCCGTCGAGATGGCCAACCTGTCGCTGGCGCTGGAAGAACTCGCCACAGTGGCTGAAGAAGAATAAGCAGGCAGGCCGGCCGGTCTTCGCTGCACGTTTTGCAGTGGACGCCGGCGGCGCAATTGATTGCTGATTGCGCGTCTGTTTCGATTTTGCATTGACCCGGTTTCCTCATTTCATCATGACCAATAAAATTCAACACGCCAACCCGAGCAAGAACCGTACGCCGCGCCACCGCGCCCGCGAGTTCGCGCTGCAGGGCCTGTATCAATGGCTGCTCAACAATGAAGACGCCGGCGCGATCGAAGCGCACATCCGCGAAGCGCACGGTTTCGACAAGGCCGACGCCGAGCATTTCGACGTGCTGCTGTACGGCGCGATCAGACAGGCGCCGGAGTTGCGCACCGATCTGGCGCCGCTGATCGACCGCGCCATCACCGAGCTGTCGCCGGTGGAACATGCGGCGCTGCTGATCGGCGCCTTCGAACTGAAAAATAATCTCGAGATTCCGTATCGCGTGGTCATCAACGAAGCCGTTGAACTGACCAAGTCGTTCGGTGGTATCGACGGCCACAAGTACGTCAATGGCGTGCTTGACCGTTTCGCCGCCAAGGCGCGCGAAGTGGAAGTCGGTGCCGGACGCCGCTGATCCGCTCGTCATTGTTCGCGCCGCCGCTGCATTGAAGTTAACGCAGCGCGGCGGTTTTACAGTTCTTCTTGCAGTTCTTCGTTCTCACATCGTTCCATGAGCTTTCACCATCTCGCCTCCCGCCTGCAAAACATCGCGCCGTTCCATGTGATGGAGCTGGCCAAGATGGCCGCTGCCCTGGAGCAACAAGGCAATCACATCATTCACATGGGCATCGGCGAGCCCGACTTCACCGCCGCGCCCGCCGTTGTTGCCGCCGCGACACAGGCGATGGCCGACGGCAAGATGCAATACACTTCGGCAACAGGTTTGCCGGCGTTACGAGATGCGATCTCAGCGCATTATCAGCGCGTGTACGGGTTGGACATCGCGCCGTCGCGAATTATCGTCACAGCGGGCGCCTCAGCGGCCCTGTTGCTTGCCTGTGCGGCGTTGGTGGAGAAGGGCGCAGAGGTTTTGATGCCCGATCCCTCTTATCCGTGCAACCGCCATTTCGTCGCCGCCTTCGAAGGCCGGGCAAAATTGATCGAAAGCGGACCGGAACATCGCTTCCAGTTGTCTGCCGGCATGGTGCAGGAACATTGGTCGGCGGCAACCAAAGGCGTATTGCTGGCGTCGCCGTCGAATCCGACCGGCACCTCGATCCTGCCCGATGAGTTGAAGAAGATCGTCGACGTCGTGCGCGAGAAAAAAGGTTTCACCATTGTCGATGAAATCTACCAGGGCCTGTCGTACGAAGGCGCGCAGTTCTCGGCGCTGTCGCTCGGCGAAGACGTCATCGTCATCAACAGCTTTTCCAAATACTTCAACATGACCGGCTGGCGTCTCGGCTGGCTGGTGCTGCCCGAAAGCCTGGTGCCGCAAGTCGAGAAGCTGGCGCAGAATTTGTTCATCTGCGCCTCGTCGATTGCGCAGCATGCCGGTATCGCCTGTTTTGCGCCGGAGTCGATCGCGCTGTACGAAGACCGCAAGGCCGAATTCAAACGTCGCCGCGATTACATCGTGCCGCAACTCGAACGTCTCGGCTTCAAGGTGCCGGTGATGCCGGACGGCGCGTTCTATGTTTACGCCGATTGCAGCGCGCTTAGCGACGACGCCGATGCATTTACCATCGACATGCTCAACAAGGCCGGCGTGGTGCTGGTGCCGGGACTCGACTTCGGTCCGGCGACGGCGCATCGTTATATCCGCTTGTCATACGCGACGTCGATGGAGAATTTGCAGGAAGCGGTACGGCGCCTGGAGAAATATCTGGCGGAGCGCAAGGCGGCGTAATTCGTTGAGAATTTCGTTTGAGTAGAAAATAAAAAAGGAGCCGCTTGGCTCCTTTTTTATTGGCGTTGCTGAAGTAATTACAGCGCGGCGATTTCTTCGGTCACGTTCGTGCCTTGCTTCTTCGGTGCTGCCGAAGCCATGTCGCCGACAGCGGTCGGCTTGGCTTGCACCGGCGCCGCTGGTGCGGCAGGACGAGGAGCCGGCTTGATCAGCGCGGTGGTGAAGATCGAGATGTTCTTGCCGACCGCGACTTCCTTCAGGTTCTGATATTCGGACAGGACCTTGAGGCCGTAGCCGCCGTCGTTGTCCATTTCAGCTGCGCCGACGTAGCTCTTCAGGCCGGCTTCCACCGAACCGCCGCGTGTCACGTATTCTTTCAGGATCAGCGAACCGACCTTGATGTTGGCCACCGGATTGAGAGCTGCCTTGACGCCGCCCAGTTCCTGGAACTTGTCGTGATGGACCTTGGACATGACCTGCATCAGGCCTTGTGCGCCCATCGGGCTTTCCGCGAACGGATTGAAGCGTGACTCGATTGCCATCACCGCCAGGATCAGCAGCGGATCAAGCTTGATGTCGCGTGCTGTCAGATACGCAGCCGAGACCAGCATGTCAGTGGCATCGCCGGCAACGCGATAACGCTTGGACAGCCAGTTTGTCACCAGCTTCTGCTGACGCGGCGTGCCAAGAATCTTGCGCTCTTCATCGCTGAGCGGGATGGCGGCGGCTGCCGGTGCAGCGGCGGCAGTCAATGCCGGCGCCGGCGTATCCATCAGGTTGGTCAGTGGCGGCGCTTCTGGCGCTGCCTCTTCAACCTGGCCGTCCGAGAAGGGTGACAGAGCGATGATTTTGTCGGCGAAATCCGGGTTGAAGAACATCATGCCCAGAACGAACAGTGCAGCGATGCCGACCAGAGTCAGGGCATAGTGCGCTGCGGTAAAAAAGCGACCGATGCGGCTTGGAATGGACTTCGCCCATTGCGCCGACTGATCAACCATATCCGAGGCGGCGCTTAACGGCGCCTCTATGGGTTGGTTTAACATTGAACCTCCTGAATGTTGCAAATTACATAGGGCAAAACCGGCCAAGAGTGAAAAACCGGATTACTGACTACATGCATCACAATCAAAAAACTGCCGTCGCAAGGCGTTACGGCAAGCTTGGGGGTTGTTTGCGGTTACTGCAGGGCCGTCGGCTCCTGTGCAGTGCAATACAACCAAGTTCGGGGGAGAAGGCTGACGCCTTTTGACAACACTCCTTAAAAATGTCAGTGGGACCCCGTTCCCGTGAAACCTTGTGAGCTGATTCGGGTTCCTGACCCGGCTCCTTTAATCAAGGTGGCCGAATTGTAGAAGCCACTTTATATCAAGTCAATACTAATAAACCGATTTAATATAACTTTTAAGTCTGATTTTTGGAGGGGTATACCGCCAAAAATCAATAGAATCAACCGTTTGCCCGGTCTATCTCACCTAAGGGCTGTGTTACAGAAATCCAGCGAAAAAAAATGAAATATACAGATTTACGCGATTTTATTTCGCAATTGCAACTTTCCGGCGAATTAAAACGTATCTCCACGCCGGTGTCTCCCTACCTCGAAATCACCGAAATCTGCGATCGCACCTTGCGAGCCTCAGGTCCGGCGCTGATTTTCGACAAGGTCGAAGGCAAAAATATCCCGGTCCTGGCGAATCTTTTCGGCACGCCGCGCCGTGTGGCGCTGGGCATGGGCGCGGAAGATGTCAGCGAATTAAGACGCATCGGCCATTTGTTGGCGAAGCTGAAAGAGCCCGAGCCGCCGAAAGGTTTCAAGGACATCATGGGTCTCGGCACGCTGGTCAAGTCGCTGTGGGACATGGCGCCCAAGGAGCACAGTTCGGCGCCGTGCCAGGACATTGTCTGGGAAGGTAACGACGTCGACCTTGACCGCCTGCCGATCCAGCATTGCTGGCCGGGCGATGTCGCCCCTCTTATTACATGGGGCCTGGTGATCACCAAAGGTCCCAACAAGAAGCGCCAGAATCTCGGCATCTATCGCCAGCAGGTCCTCGGCCGCAACAAGGTCATCATGCGCTGGCTGGCGCATCGCGGCGGCGCACTCGACTTTCGCGAACACTGCATCGCCAATCCAGGCAAGCCGTATCCGATCGCCGTCGCACTGGGCGCCGATCCCGCTACTATATTAGGAGCAGTCACGCCGGTGCCGGACAGCCTGTCCGAATACCAGTTCGCCGGCCTGCTTCGCGGCAGCCGCACCGAGCTGGTCAAGGCCATCGGCAGCGAGCTGCGCGTGCCGGCTTCGGCCGAAATCGTGCTGGAAGGGCATATCTATCCCGATGAATCGCATCCCTCCGGCTACGAGCATGCGCTTGAGGGGCCGTATGGCGACCATACCGGTTACTACAATGAGCAGGACTGGTTTCCGGTCTTCACCATCGACCGCATCACCATGCGCCGCGATCCCATCTACCACTCCACTTACACCGGCAAGCCGCCCGACGAACCGGCCGTGCTGGGTGTCGCGCTCAACGAAGTGTTCATCCCGCTGCTGCAAAAGCAGTTCAGCGAAATCACCGACTTCTACCTGCCGCCGGAAGGCTGCAGCTACCGCATGGCGGTGGTGCAGATGAAGAAGTCCTACGCCGGCCACGCCAAGCGCGTGATGTTCGGGGTGTGGAGTTTCCTGCGCCAGTTCATGTATACCAAGTTCATCGTGGTGGTCGATGAAGACGTCGACATCCGCGACTGGAAGGAAGTGATCTGGGCCATCACCACCCGCGTCGATCCGGTGCGCGACACCGTGATGGTGGACAACACGCCGATCGATTACCTCGACTTCGCCTCGCCGGTCAGCGGCCTCGGCAGCAAGATGGGCATCGACGCCACCAACAAATGGCCCGGTGAAACCAATCGCGAATGGGGTACCACGATCAGCATGACGGATGCGGTCAAGAAGCGCGTGGACAGCATCTGGGACGAGCTGGGGATTTAATGCAGATGAGTTGCGGCGTATGTATTGGCGTGCGCCGCAATTTATGCCGTCAGAGCGAACAGCGCTCGCACCTGCTGCGCAGATGAGGTACAATTCCTGCCGGCGGGCCCCTGCGCATTGTGGCATGGTCAACCTGGTCAGGTCGGGAACGAAGCAGCCACAGCCATTTCCTGCAAGTGCCGCAGACAAGGCTCGCCTCTTCCTTCTCAGGAAGCATTCAATACAAGTCGCCGACGACGCAGTGCATTCCGTCGCCGACACTCCTGTTTCAAATCCCGGATTTGTAAATTAATTAAGCCGCTTTGCCGCCGACGGTAAATCCTATCGTGGTCTTGCCGCCTCTGCTGTTGGCGAACGCGGTGCCGCCGTGCATCAGCGCAATCGCCTTGACGATCGCCAGGCCGAGGCCGTGGCCGTGCACGCCGTCGAAGTCGCGACGCGCGCTGTCGACGCGGTAGAAGCGGTCGAACAGGCGTGGCAAATGGCGCTGCTCGATCGGTTCACCCGGATTGGAAACGGCGACCTGCACGCGCTGTTGCACATCCTGCTGCTGCGCATCGATCGACACCGTGATGCGGGCGCCGGCCGGCGAATGCTGGATGGCGTTTTGCAGCAGATTGGTCAGCGCGCGACGGAACAGCGCAGTCTCGATCATCGACTTCGCATCCACGTCGCCGACCACTTCCACGCTCATCTGCATCTCGTCGAGCACGAACTCGAAGAACTCGATGGTCTTTTGCACCTCGTCGGCGATCGCCGTGTAGACCAGGCTGGTGGCGGCTTCGCCTTGATCGCAGCGGGCCAGGAACAGCATGTCGTTGATGATCGAACGCAGTCGGTCCAGTTCTTCCAGGTTCGACTGCAGCACGATCTCGAACTCCGGCGCGCTGCGTTCGCGCGACAAGGCCACCTGGGTTTCGCCGATCAGGTTGGCCAGCGGCGTGCGCAACTCGTGCGCGACGTCGGCGTTGAAGGCTTCCAATTGCTTGTAGGCGTTTTCCATGCGGTCCAGCGCGCCGTTGAAAGCCTGCGCCAGATCCGACAATTCATCCGGCAGCGCCGAGACGGTGAGGCGTTCCGACAGGGTTTGCGGACTGAGGGTTTGCGCCTTGTCCGACATCCTCTTGAGCGGTTGAAGACCGGCGCGCGCAATCCAGTAGCCGAACAGGATCACCAGAAAAATCCCCGCCAGCGACAGGCCGATCATGGCCGCGACAAAAGTACGCAGCGTCTCGAAATACGGTTCGGTGTCGACGCCGATGGTCAGGCGGATGGCGGGGCGGTCGAGATAAGCCGGCAACACCTTGGTCAGCGTGTGCATCGGGAATTCCTTGCCCTTGATGCGCAGGCGGCCGATGTTGTTGGGGTCGTAATCGAAGTCGTGCAGCTCGGCCAGGTCCTTGCCGTAGCTGAATTGCGGATCGTCACTGAATACCCAGAAGCGCACCTTGCCGTCGGCCGGCGTGAGCGTGTCCAGCTTGGCCTGCACGCGCGCCCAGCGCTCCACCGTGCCGATGCGCGAGACCATGTACTCGATGTCGTTGAAGGTCGTCACCAGGCCGTCGCGCTCATGGCGCAACAACTCGTTCTTGACCACGGCGTACAGCACGCCGCCGATCAGCGAAAAAATGACCAGCGCGGCGGCCGCGAACATCATGACCAGCCGCGCGATGATGGAATGCCTCATCCGTCTTCCCCGTCACGTTCATCATGTTCGTCGTGTTCCGGCAGCGCAGCTTCCGCAGCGCGCGGCTCCAGCACATAGCCCATGCCGCGTATCGTATGCAGCAGTTTCTGGTCGAAGGGCGCGTCGATCTTGGCGCGCAGGCGCTTGATCGCAACTTCGACGACGTTGGTGTTGCTGTCGAAATTCATGTCCCACACCAGTTCGGCAATCGCCGTCTTGGACAGGATCTCGCCCTGACGCCGCGCCATGATCGCCAGCAATGCGAACTCCTTCGCGGTCAGGTCGATACGCGTGTTGTTGCGGTAAGCCTTGCGGCTCAGCAGGTCGATTTGCAGGTCGCCGATACGCAGCTGCGCCGGCTCCTGCGATCGTCCGCGGCGCGTCAGCGCCTGCAGGCGCGCCAGCAGTTCGAGGAAGGAAAACGGCTTGATCAGGTAATCGTCGGCGCCATCGTGCAAGCCCTTGATGCGGTCTTCCACGCGATCGCGCGCGGTCAACATGATCACCGGCGTCTGCTTGACGGTGCGCAGCGAACGCAGCACCGAGAAACCGTCCAGCCCCGGCAGCATGACGTCCAGCACGATCACATCGTAATCATGTTGAATCGCCAGATGCTGGCCGTCGATGCCGTTGGCGGCCAGATCCACGGTGCAGCCCTGCTCGGTCAATCCCTTGCAGAGGTACTCCGCCATCTTGTGCTCGTCTTCGACGATCAGAATTTTCATTCCTGCTCCAAATACCGCGTTCATTGACATCAACTAGTGCGATTCTATTACAGGAGCGGCACCGCCTTTGCGTGCTGCCTTACGCGCTGCGCGTGCTTCCTTCTTGTTCATGTACCAGTAATGCGCGCGATCCAGGTAGAGATACACCACCGGCGTCGTGAACAGCGTCAGCGCCTGCGACAGCACCAGGCCGCCGACCATCGCATAGCCGAGCGGACGGCGCAGCTCGGAACCGGCGCCATGGCCCAACATCAGCGGCAGGCCCGACAGCAGCGCGCACATGGTGGTCATCATGATCGGCCGGAAGCGCAGCAAACACGCCTGATAAATCGCCTCTTCCGGTTTCATGCCCTTTTGCCGTTCGGCGGTCAGCGCAAAGTCGATCATCATGATGCCGTTCTTCTTGACGATGCCGATCAGCAGGATGATGCCGATCAGCGCAATCACGCTGAGGTCGTAGCCGCCCGCCATCAGGATCAGCAGCGCCCCCACGCCGGCCGACGGCAGCGTCGACAGGATGGTCAGCGGATGGATGTAGCTCTCATACAGCAGGCCCAGCACGATGTACACCGCGATCAACGCCGCCGCAATCAGGTACGGCTGCGACGACAGCGAATCGCCGAAGGCCTTGGCGGTACCCTGGAACGCACCCGACAACGTGGTCGGCACGCCCATCTCGGCCTGCGCCTGGTTGATGGCGTCGACCGCTTCGCCCAGCGCCACGCCGTGCGCCAGGTTGAACGAAATCGTCACCGCCGGGAACTGGCTCTGGTGGCTGATCGAAAGATACGCGGTCTTGGTCGTATCGACCTTGATGAAAGTCGACAGCGGCACTTGCTGGCCGGTGAGCGGCGAAGTCAGGTAGAGCTTGTTGAACAGCGCCGGATCCTTTTGCAGCTCCGGCGTCACTTCCAGGATCACGCGATAACTGTTCACCTGCGTGAAGTACTGTGCGACCTGGCGCTGGCCGATGGCGTCATAGATCGTGGCGTCGATCAGCGCCGGCGAAATGCCGAAGCTCGATGCGCGTGCACGGTCAATCGTGATGGTCGCGGTCGCCGCCGAGTTTTGCTGATCTGAAGCGACGTCGGTGAGCTCCTTCAGCCGGCGCAAGCGATCCACCAGCTTCGGCGCCCACACGTTGAGCTCGTCCAGGTTGGAGTCGGTCAGCGTGTATTGATATTGCGTACGCGACAGACGGCCGCCGACGTTGATGTCCTGGCTGGCCTGCATGAACAGGTTGACGCCCTGGATCTTGGCCACTTGCGGACGCAGGCGCGTGATGATCTCGCTGGCGTCCAGCGTGCGGCCTTCGCTCTTCGGTTTCAGTGCAATGAAGAAGTTGCCGGTGTTGAAGGTGGTCGAACCCGCGCTCATCGCGAAGCCGGTCACGTCCGGATCCTTGCGCACCACGTCAGCCACCTGCAGCAGGCGGCGATGCATGGCGGTCGAGGAAATATCCTGCGCCGATTCGGCAAAGCCGGCGATCACGCCGTTGTCCTGTTGCGGGAAGAAGCCCTTCGGAATGAAGATGAACAGCACCACGGTCACCGCAACGGTGGCAAGGAAGCTCATCAGCGTGATGAACTGGTGGCGCAGCACCAGATCGAGACCGCGCTTGTAGCCGTTCAGCAGGGCATCGAAGAAGCGCTCGAACAATTGATACATCTTGCCGTGCTTTTCAGCATGGGTGTTCTTCAGGAAGCGCGAGCACAGCATCGGCGTGAGCGTCAGCGAAATGATCACCGACACGCCGATGGTCAGCGTCACTGTCACGGCGAACTCGCGGAACAGGCGGCCGACGATGCCGCCCATCAGCAACAGCGGGATGAACACCGCCACCAGCGACACCGAAATCGAGATGATCGTGAAGCCGATTTCACCGGCGCCTTTGAGCGCCGCCTCCATCGGATCCATGCCTTCTTCGACGTAGCGGTAAATGTTTTCCAGCATCACGATTGCATCGTCGACCACGAAGCCGACCGCAATCGTCAACGCCATCAGCGACAGGTTGTCGAGGCTGTAGCCGACCAGGTACATCACGGCGGCGGTGCCCATGATCGCCAGCGGCACGGTGATGCTCGGGATCAGCGTCGCCGCGACGTTGCGCAGGAACACGAAGATCACCATCACCACCAGCGCAATCGTCAGGACCAGCGTGAACTCGACATCTTCCACCGAGGCGCGGATGGTCTGGGTGCGGTCGATCAGCGTATTGACGTGCACGCTGGCGGGGATCGCTGCGCGCAGGCGCGGCATCGCGGCCTTGATGCGGTCGACCGTTTCAATCACGTTGGCGCCCGGCTGCTTGGTGATCGCCAGCACGATGGAGCGGCCATTGGTCAGCGTCGTGTCGGTCTCTGCGGCAGCGCCGGAGAATGCCCACGCGGCGATCTTCATGTTTTCAGGCGCATCGATCGCCACGCCGATGTCGCGCACGCGTATCGGTGCGCCGGCGCGGTAAGCCAGCACCATGTCGTTCCATGGATCGGCGCTCAGCAACTGGTCGTTGGTATAGACGGTGAAGCTCTGATGCGTGCCGTCGACCGTGCCCTTGGGCTGGTTCACGGTGGTGGTGGCGATCACGCCGCGGATGTCTTCCAGGCTCAGGTTCAGCGTTGCGAGCTTGGCGGGATCAACCTGGATACGCACGGCCGGTTTCTGCGCGCCGTTGACGTTGACCAGGCCGACGCCGGAGATCTGCGAGATCTGCTGCGCCAGGATGTTGTCGGCGAAGTCGCTGACCTGCGTCAGCGGCAGCGCGTCCGATTGCACCGACATGATCATGATCGGCGAATCGGCCGGATTGACCTTGCGGAAGGTCGGCGGATTCGGCAGATTGGCCGGCAACTGGCCGGTCGACGCATTGATCGCCGCCTGCACGTCGAGCGCGGCGGCGTCGATGTTGCGGTTGAGATCGAACTGCAAGGTGATCTGGGTGCTGCCCAGCGCACTTTGCGAGGTCATTTGCGACAGGCCGGCAATCAGTGAGAACTGGCGTTCCAGCGGTTGCGCGACGTTGGACGCCATGGTTTCAGGACTGCCGCCGGGCAAACTTGCGGAGACTTGAATCGTCGGGAAGTCGACCTGCGGCAGCGGCGCGACCGGCAGCAGCGGCCAGACCGCGACACCGACGAGCAGGATCGCCAGCGCCAGCAACGTGGTGCCGATGGGACGCTTGATGAAGGTAGCGGACACACTCACTTTGCGGATCCTTTCGCAGCAGCGCCGTTGGCGGCAGCTTTGTTCTCAATGATGCGGCTGCCCGGCTTGAGCTTGTACTGACCGTCCAGCACCACGCGTTGAGAGACTTCCAGGCCCTGGCTCAGCACCGCGATGCTGTCCTGGATACGCGTGACCTTGACCGGCTGGATCGCCACTGTTTCGTCGGCCTTGACGATGTACACGTAAGTGCCTTGCTGGTTGCGCTGGATCGCAGCGGCCGGCAGGGTCAGCGCCGGCGCGTGATCATCCATCTGCAGGTTGATGTTGACGTACTGTCCCGGCCACAGCGTGTGCTGCTGGTTGGTGAAGCGCGCCTTGAGCTGCACGGTGCCGCTGGTGGTGTCGATCTGGTTGTTGAGCAGGATCAGCGTGCCGGTCGCCAGCGGTTCGTTGCTGGTGCGCGCGTAGGCAGTGACCTTCAGCGGCTTGTGACTGGCCAGCTGGGCGCGGTTGATGGCCGGCACGGCTTCTTCCGGCAAGGTGAATTGCACGGTGATCGGATCGATCTGGTTGATGATCACCAGGCCGTTGGCGTCGGAGGCGTGGACGATATTGCCCGGATCGACCAGACGTGCGCCGACGCGGCCGCTGATCGGCGCGTTGATCGTGGTGTAGCCGAGCTGGACCTTGGCGTAACTGATCTGCGCTTCATCGGTTTTGACGGCGGCTTCAAGCTGCGCCACCAGGGCCTTTTGCGTATCCAGTTGCTGTTGCGTGGCGGCGTCCTGCTGACGCAGCGTGGTGTAGCGCTGCAAGTCGATTTTTGCGTTCGTCAGCTGGGCCTGGTCACGCGCCTGTTGCGCCTGCACCTGCGCAAGTTGCGCCTGCAGCGCGCGCGGATCGATCTGCGCCAGCATCTGGCCGGCCTTGACGTCCTGGCCTTCGGTGAAGCCGACCTTGTCGAGCTGGCCGTCGATGCGCACCTTGACGACGACGCTGGCATTGGCGGTCACGGTGCCGACGCCCGACAGGTACAGCGGGATGTCGCGCTCCTGCACTTGCACGGTGGTGACGGAAATCGACGGCGCCTGCTGCGCCTGTTCCTTGGGCGCCGCGACTGCATCGGCGCGATGGAACAACGACCAGGCGCCGCCGCCGAGGGCGACCAGAACGGCAGCGGAAATCAACAGGGTGGAACGTTTGGGTGTCAAAGAAGTAGTCATGCTTTCACTCGCGAAATTGTTTTTATTGGCCGGCTTATTTGTTGGCGCTGTTGGATGTCGTGGATGCAGCCGAAGTGCTCACCTTGTCGATGTCGGCTACGGTCCAGCCGCCGCCGGTCGCCTTGATCAGCGCGACGCTGGCCACCAGCTGGCGACCCAGCAGGGTGACGGCGGTGCGCTGGTTGGTCAGCGAAGTCGCCTGCGTCGTCACGACCGCGATGTAGGTGGTGGTGCCGGCCTGGTACTGGCTCAGCGCCAGTCGTTCGGACAATTGCGCCGCCTTCACCGCCTGATCCTGCACCTGGCTTTCCTGATCCAGCACGCGCAGTGTCGACAGGTTGTCTTCGACTTCCTGCAAGCCGCCCAGCACGGTTTGTTTGTAGGTGGCGACGGCGCCGTCGAACGCGGCAGTGGCCTGGTCGTTGCGCGCGCTGCGCGCGCCGCCGTCGAACAGCACCACCGCCAGCGTGGCGCCGAGCGACCACACGCGGCTAGGCGTATCGAACAACTGGGAGAACGATGCGCCGCTGTAACCGCCGGACGCGCCCAAGGTCAGCGCCGGGAAGTACGCCGCGCGCGCCACGCCGATGTTGGCGTTGGCGGCTGCGGCCAGACGCTCGGCGTTGGCGATGTCGGGGCGACGCTCCAGCAGATCGGACGGCAGTCCGGTCGGCGTGGCCGGCATGCTGGCTTGCAACGCCGCGGCATCGGTCGTCAGCGGCGCCAGCGAAAATGCCGCCGGTGCCTTGCCGAGCAAAATGGCGATGGCGTGTTCAAGCTGGTTGCGGGTGGCGTCGAGGTCGATCAGCTGCGCCTGTGCCGCGCGCAATTGCGTTTCCGCCAGCGCCACGTCGGAGCGCAATGCCACGCCCGCGTCATATTGATGCCGGGTCAGCTGGAACGAGCGCGTATAGGCCGCCACGGTGCGTGCGTACAAATCTTTTTGCAGGTCGGTCACGCGCAGTTGCAGGTAGTTCTGCGCCAGCGTCGCCTGAATGCTCAGACGCGCCGCGCCGAGGCTGGCTGCGCTGGCCTGGCTGGCGGCGTCGCCGTTTTCCACAGAGCGCCGCACGCGGCCCCAGATGTCTGCTTCCCACGAGGCGTTGAGACCGACAGCGTAGGTATCGGTCAGCCGGCTGCCTGCGGTCGGGCTATTGGTTTGCGCCCGCGTAGGTCCGGCCGAGGCGCCGATGGTGGGCCACAGGCTGGCGCGCGCGATGGCGGCGGTGGCCTGAGCCTGACGGTATTGCGCTTCGGCAAGACGGATGTTCTGGTTGGCCTGGTTGGCTTGTTCGATCAGGTCATTGAGCACCGGGTCGCGATACGCCTCCCACCAGCGCTGGTTGCTGTCGATCTGACCGGGCTCGGCTTTCTTCCAGGGGCCTTGTTCCTTGTAGGCCGTGGGCAGGTCGAGTTGCGGGCGGACGTAGTCAGGCCCGACCGCGCAGCCGCCGAGCAGCAGGGCGGTCGCGATGGCGGCGGCGGACAACAAGGGAGCCGGCTGGAATGCGGTGGAGCGGGGTGGCGATTTGGTGGTCGCTGTCATGGGTGGGTTTGGCGGCATGGTGGACGGCATTGCATTGAGCGGGCGATCAAATGGACATGTTGACGGGTGGAAATTGCGGACGACCGTCGACACCTTTTTATACGGTGTTCACTTTATAGAGGGACGGTCGACCGGAGGCTGACGGAAATATGACATTTCTGTCAGTTTCGGATTTGGGTGTGTTTGATTGCTTGTTTGCGTTGCTGATGCTGTTCTTTCTTCGGTCGACCGTGGTTGCCGGGGGCGGCCCGGCAGCCGCTCACTTTCTTTGCTTCGCCAAAGAAAGTAAGCAAAGAAAGGCGACCGCGATTCGCCGCCCCGCTGCGC